>NZ_JAMYME010000012.1:0-171417 GCF_040318345.1 Mesorhizobium sp. M1169
ATTGGTCATGGCACTTCCCCTTCCACGGGAATCGGTGATCGCAACGTCACCACCGTGCCATGGCCGCTCGCCCCTCAGAGCAAGCGCCGTTCTCTCTCCAAAACTTTTTGCAGAACCTTCAGCACACTATCGGTGGCCTCCCCGCTCGCACAGCTTAAGATCGAGTGAGGACGAGTTGCAGGATGGACTCGGCTCTACCAGAGAGGGTAATTGTCTCCCGGGTCAGCTTCTTCTTTGGTCCTCCCGCGCCTTTTCGTTACCATCCGCGCCAATGCTATTGCTGCGACGATCAGCAAAGCAGAGGCTATCCATAAAAGGACAGAAGCACTCATCTCAACACCTAGTAAAAGTCTGCAAGGGCAGCGCGATCCTAATCCGGCTCAAAATCACCTCGGTAGTCTATCGCGAGAGAGGGATCCTGCTCTGTTTTCCGAAGAACGCAGTTGCCCGCCACAAGCATATCCAGGTCTGTTCCCATAAAGCATCGAAAAGCGTCCATGGGAGAGCACACGATCGGTTCGCTGCGAACATTGAAGCTGGTGTTCACCAAAACAGGGCAGCCGGTTAGCGCTTCAAACCGGGTGATCAATGCGTGGTATAGCGGGTTGGTTTCGGCATGGACCGTCTGAACCCTGGCCGAATAGTCGACATGCGTGACGGCAGGAATGTCGGATCGCCGGACGTTGAGCTTATCTATTCCGAACATCGCTGCCTCTGAGGGCGTCATTGCACGGTGTCGGGACTGCTCAACCGGAGCGACAAGCAGCATATACGGGGATTCTACTTTCAAATCGAACCAGTCCGACACATGTTCCGACAGAACCGAAGGTGCGAACGGGCGAAAACTTTCCCGAAATTTGACCTTCAAATTGAGCGTCTTTTGCATGTGGTCAGAGCGTGGATCGGCCAGGATAGACCTGTTGCCAAGTGCTCTGGGGCCGAATTCCATCCTGCCTTGGAACCATCCGACAGCTTTGCCGGCCGCCAATGCGGTTGCCGTCGTGTCGATAAGTTGGTCGGTAGGCATGACCTCGAAGACAGCTTTGGCTCGGCTGAGCTGCGCTTCAATGTCGGCCTGGTCGAATTCAGGACCGAGATAGGCCCCTTTCATTGAATCTTGTTTGGCTGCGACACGGTTACCGCCGAGTTTTATGTGCCAGGCTGCGAGCGCTGCCCCGAGTGAGCCGCCTGCGTCGCCAGCCGCGGGCTGAATCCATATTTTCTTGAAGGCACCGTCTCTAAGTACTTTGCCGTTTGCTACGCAATTAAGCGCGACGCCACCTGCCAGGGAGAGATTGGGGATCGCAAATTCCCGTGCCAAACCGCGCGTCAGCCGCAGAACGATCTCGTCGGTGACCGCCTGGATAGATGCCGCGACGTCCATATGGAAGTCGGTCAGCAGGTCAGTGTCGGGCCTTCGGACCGGTTGCCCAAAGAGGTCGGCGAACCGTGTATTCGTCATTTTTAGTCCGGTAGCGTAGTCAAAATAGCTCTGGTCGAGACGGAAGGTTCCGTCCGCCCTAAGATCGACCAGCTTTTCAAGGATCAGCGACTTGAACCGAGGCACGCCATAGGGCGCAAGCCCCATTACTTTGTATTCGCCACTGTTTATCTTAAAACCGAGATAATAACAGAATGCCGCATACAAGAGCCCCAGGGAATGCGGGAAATGCAATTCCCTTATGACGTCCAAAGTTGCGCCCCTGCCGATGGCAACTGTGGTGGTTGCTTTCTCGCCCACGCCGTCGAGAGTCAAAATCACAGCTTCGTCAAATGGCGACGGGAAAAACGCACTGGCCGCGTGGCTTACGTGATGCTCGGAAAAAAGGATACGAGACGGATCATTGAAATCAGGGTCAATCCTTCTGAGCTCGTCGAAAATGAGCCTCTTCTGAAACAATTTGCCCCCAACCCAAGCTGGCATCGCCTTTCGAAAAGAGCTGAACCCACGGGGAGCCGCATCGAGATAAGTGTCAATTAGACGCGAAAATTTCAGTAGCGGCTTCTCGTAGAACACGACGTGGTCCACATCTTTCAGCAAAACCCCGCCGGTCTGCAAAACCGACCGAATGGCGTTCGAGGGGAAACGTTCGTCAGCCTTTCGACGGGTGAATCGCTCCTCCTGGGCCGCAGAAACTATGGCGCCATCAACGACAAGGGAGGCTGCGCTGTCATGGTAGAACGCCGAGATACCTAAGATGTTTGTCACAAGGATATCTTCAAAACTGACTGGTCATCGAATTCACATCGTTCCTGCTTTCGCGCATGATCCAGAATGTCTCGTTTGAATGCCCTGGTTGGAGCCGTCGGCTGATTGTTCCGATCAACCGGCGCGCGAAACCGAGGGGGAATACGACACCATAGAACGTCAATGCGCATATCAAATCGGAAAACCAACCATTGGTTTCCGCCCTCTTGGAGAGAGCATTATCGACGTCAGACATTGTTCTGTCCCCATGCAACTAAGTCGATTGAGCCAAAGGGACTCGGCTTGTCAAGGGCGTGCCCCAACTGGCAGAAACATGAGGCTCCCAGTCCGGACTTGGCTGGAATAATACGTCGGTGCGTTCGCAGCGGTCAGGGAGATATTGATCATGCTCGCGGGCTCCGGGAGACGGCGCAGCCTTAAATTACCGACACGCAAGGATCCGATCGCGACTACACCCTCTCTTGGTCATATAGACAAATCTTAATATAGGATGGGCTTCTTTTTCGACGAGTATAGTATGTTATTTTTATGGATTACATCGGCAACAATTCTTGCTGCAGCATCTGCGCCGATTTCCGTAAAATGCACAGCGTCGCGGTAATTTTCATTAAGACTGGTGTTCCCATTTACGGAGTAAGGCAGCAACCCGTTCAGATCAGCAACCGGGACGTCCATCCTTTTGCCAATATCGTCAACAACGCGTCTGTGCTCCCAAACCGCATTTGCGGGTGGGTCGTCTGGACTCTCCTGCCGGTAATTTGGATTTACAAAAAGAACCGAAGCTCCAGCTGCTCTTGCCAAGACGACCAGGGCACTCAGATTCGCACGGAACGCATCAGGCGGATTGTGCGCTATGTTGCTAGATTTGCCAGGTCGATTGCCTGAACGGCGGACGACGTTCGCGACATACGACGTCGCCAGTTTTTGACGTCTATTTATCCAACCAAAAACGCCGCCGCCTGACGGAGGCTCGAACCAAGAGCAAGAGTATTCGTTGTAATCCCGAGATAGTCCCTCTAGTCGACGGGGATGAACGTCATTGTGTGTGTAGTAATATATAATGAGATCAGGAGATAAAGGAATTACATGGAAAAGAAGTCTCAAGACGTTCTCGATTGAGGTATAGCCCATCACACCTGCATTAACGACATCAAGATCGACTCCTGGCTTCAAACTCTTCAGATACTCGCCCAATCGATATGGGTAGGTCCGACTATCGTCTAATCCCGTACAGTATGTCGACGATTCCCCCATGCATACGACTCTCCGGCGCCCGGCCGGTTTTGGCATCGATATTTCCGAGCCCCGGAATCCCATACTATTGTGTCTGGATTTACCATCAGCTGAACGCCACGCTGGGTTCAGCTCATAGAGCGCGTAAGGGTGAGGCCGGACCAAAGGTGGTGGGCAACCAAACCACTTGGCAATTCGACCGGGATAACCGATTTGCAGCAACGCCCGATCGCCAAAAATCCTGATTAGGCTTCTGAGTACGCGCTCTGCGATCGAACGTTTCCTGGCCATGCTTATCTCGACTCCAAGCATCAACTACGTGTGCATCTGCTCAAGGGAACAGGGCGGTCTCATTTGGTTTATCGTACGCAAAAACCCCAGGGAGGTAGGCCATTCGGAGCGACCTCCCCAGATCAAACCACCCCTGCAAGGTCAATAAGCATGCTCGAATGACTGGATGCAAGTGTCGGTTTGCTGTCCACAACGACTATGATCAATGAGCACTCGGCCTTCTGGCATTGACTGCGATCAGGAACATCGCCACAGACAATGCCAATGCCTAAATGGTAGCTCCGAAAGGTCAGATAAAGCGAATGGGAATTAGCTGGTACCGGATTGGATTACAGTGGGCGTCACGATGAAAGCAAAGAAACAGTCTTCAGCCTCGCTCACCTATCCGCTGGCAAAGCGCTTGATCGTGGAAAATCTGCCGCCGCACAAGATGCTGTATGTGACAGGTTTGCTGTGCTCGATCGCTGCGGCTGCCGCGACCGGCGCGGCGGCCTGGATCATGAAAGTCATGATCAACACCATCTATGTCGAGCGAGACGCTGCCGCTGTATCGGGTATCAGCGTCGTCATCATCGGCATTTTCCTGGTCAAGGGCATAGCTGCCTACTGCCAGACCGTCACAACGGGAAAGATTCGCCGGGCTATCGTTTCGGACCTGCAAAACCGGCAATTTTCTCGAATGGTGCGTTTCGACATCAGCCGTTTCGCGAACCAGCATCCGGCAAAATTCATCTCCAAAATCATGTTCAACGCGCGCGCCGGGGCGACCGTTATTCTCACCCTCACGAGCAGCGCCGTCTCTGATCTGCTGACCCTGATTGCCTTGGCCAGCGTCATGGTCAAGCAGGACCCGGTGATGTCGCTGATATCCGTGGCGGTTCTGCCGATGCTGTTCCTGTCAGTCGGCGCGATAACAAGGAAGCTCAAGGCGCTGGCGAGGGGCGAGACGGAATTGGCCGCGCAGGTCCAGTCGATCGGCACGGAAGCCGTCGAAGGCATCCGCACCATCAAGTCCTTCCAGCTCGAGGACAAGGCGGTTGCCAGCTTTGCAAAGGCCGTCCGCAAGATGGAAAGACGTGGCATCCAGATCAACCGGACGTCAGCATTGATGAGCCCATTGATGGAGACCGGCGGCGGCGTGATCATCGGGCTTTTCGTTATGTACGCCAGCTGGCAGACCCTCGGCAACGGCAAGACGCCCGGCGAATTCATGGCCTTCATTACCGCGTTCCTGCTTGCCTATGAGCCTGCCAAGCGGTTGGCCCGGGTCAATGTCGACATCCAGAAGCAAATGGTCGCCGTCGAGCAGATGTATGATTTGATCGACACGCCCGAGCAGCGGCGACTCGCGATCGCGGGCGAGCGTCTGACCGACGTCGATGGTGGTATCCGCTTTGAAGATGTGGCCTTTTCCTATGACGGCAACAGCCCCGCGCTCGAGGGTGTTTCCTTCGACGTGCGACCTCGCGAGAAGCTGGCGATCGTCGGCCGCTCCGGCGCCGGCAAGACCACCATCGTCAATCTGATCCTGCGCCTGATGGAGCCGGACAAGGGCAGGATCCTGATCGACGGAAAGGACATTTCGAAGATCAGCCTGGCCGACGTTCGCGATAACATCGCACTTGTGTCGCAGGACGTCTTCCTATTCGAAGGCTCGATCCGCGACAACATTCGCGACGGCCGCCCGAATGCCACGGATCAGGAAATCGAGTCCGCTGCGAACCTCGCCCGGGTCACCAGCTTTGCTTCGGCGCTCGAAAACGGGCTCGACACGCTTGTCGGACCAAGCGGCACCAACCTGTCCGGCGGCCAGAAACAACGCGTTGCCATCGCGCGCGCCCTGCTCAAGAATGCTGCGGTAATCGTCTATGATGAAGCGACATCGGCGCTTGACGGTGAAAACGAACGGGCGGTTATGGAGGCAGCCTTCGACAACACATTTCAGCGCACAGTGATCTGCATTGCGCACAGGCTGTCTACAATCAAGGCGGCCGATCGTATTCTCGTGTTTGACGCCGGACAGCTTGTCGATGCTGGAACGCATGACCAGCTTTCCAAGCACAGCGAGATATATCGTTCGATATTCCACCTGGAGACGCCCGATCCGATGGTCGAAAGCGGCAAAAAGCTGCGGCAGAGCGTATTGCGCTGAAGGCCGATGACCAGCTTTTATCACGGTTCCTATGTCCGGTATGTGATTGGTGGACTGGGCCTTCAGGTGCGCCGGTACAAAAAGGCGGTGCGCGGGTTGTTTTCCGGTCGCAAGCAGCCTCGTTCCGTTCTTGAGCTGCAGGCCAAGGTTGCGGCACTGATTGTGCGCAGGGACTGGAAAGGCCTTGAAGCCGGTACCAATGAGATGGCTGTCACGGCCGATCATAATCGCGACCCCGAGCTGATGCAGAAGGCGGGCCAGGCGTTCGAACGCCTTGGCAACTTTGCGCGGGCAGCTGAGCTTCGGCTTTCCGCTCGCCGGCTGCGGAAAGGGAAAAGCGCCAACGAGTGGACCGGCGAGAATCTCGGATCGGATACACTGCTGATCGATCTTGTGGAGGATGACCCGCGCAGCCTTGGCCGGGTTATCCGCCACGCGCGACTGGCCGGCGCTGCCGCTGCCTATGCGCAAAGCGCAACAATCCGGGTCGAGCCGCGCCTGGTATCAATTCTGCAGCGAACGTTCCCGAAGGCGACCGTGGTCCCGGCGCAGCGGGATGTGGTCGGCGACAAACACGCGACTTTCGAAGATCTCGCCTGGGTGTTCGGACGCGACGCCGAAAGGCTTGCTGCCGACTTCGTACCGCTGCGGGCAGATCCTGAACTCGTCGAGACATTCCGCAAGCGCTATCGGGCGATGACGGATCTGCCGCTGGTCGGTCTCTCCTGGGGCAGCAAGTCTCATACCAAGGACGTGCCTGATTTTCCTGAATGGGCACGGTTCATCGCCCAGACGCCAGCGACATTCGTTTCGCTCCAGTACGGGCAGGTCAAGCCGGCGTTGCGGCGCCTTCGCAACGGCAACGACGCGCGTCTGATCTTTGACGACAGCGTCGACCAGATGGTCGACATGGACCGTTTCGCCGCACAGGTCGCCGCACTCGATGCTGTCGTGACGATCAGCAATACAGCTGCCCATCTTGCCGGAGCCATTGGCGTGCCGACTGTTTTCCTCATCGACGATAATTTTCAGACGGCATGGCCGGTGACCGGCGACCGGACACCCTGGTATCCGAAGGGCATTGTCATTCGCAAGGAGGGACGCCCTTGGTCGCTGGTGCTCGACGAGGCCGGCCGGCGGCTCTCGTCGATCCTGACGACGCTTTCCGACGCTCCCCGAGGACGATAGAACATCGCCGTGCAGAACAGACGAACCATCCTTCAGAAGGCAAAAACCGCCGATCTGCGCCCGCAAGGCGCTGTCGGCAAGCGGCTGCAGAAGGTTCTCGAGCGGGCAAAGGAACTTCTTAGACGTCCCTCGCGCCACGCCGACGAAAGCGCCGAAAGGCATATGAGGCTGATGGAGGAAAGCGTGCAGCGTGGTGACTGGCAAACTGCTCGCGACCATGCACTGGCGCTTGGCGCGCTTGGTGAGCAGCTTGGCGATCTCGGCCTGATCAAGAAAGCGGGGCGCGGACTGAGGCGTCTCGACGGAGGAAATCGCATCTGGCAGTTGATGGCGGCGAGCAAGCAGCGCGGCAGACCCGATTGGGATGGCAGTGATCTTGCGGATCGCATGCTTCTGGTCGATCGTCGCGAAGGCGACCTGGCGATCTTTTTCCAGTTCGCGTCGCTGCTTGGTCCAGTGGTCGCGGCTGCCGGTCGATGCATTGTCTTCGTCGAGCCGCGACTGGCACCGCTTTATCGCAGAACATATCCTGCGCTTGATGTCAGGATTGAAGGGGAAGAGGACATGGCGGCAGTGGACGCCGATGTCGTTGCCGGTTTCGAGACACTCGCAAAGCATTTCTGGCCGGACGACCCGGCGGCACGCGCGCCCTTCGTTCCGCTGGAGCCGGACCGCCGACTGGTTGCCGAGCTGCGCGGCACCTATCTCGATGGCGGCCCAGGTCCCCTGATCGGATTTGCCTGGGGAAGCCTGAACAAGAGCAAGGATCTGCCGGCTCTGGACGATTGGCGGACGCTGTTCAGCAGCCTGCCGGGGCGCCTGGTAAGCTTGCAATATGGCGATGTCGGGCCGGCCCTCTCCGAGTTCGAGCGCCACGCTCCGGGGCGCATCATCCATGACGCTTCAGTCGACCAATTGACGGACATGGACCGCTTTGCCGCCCAAATTGCGGCGCTCGACGCGGTGGTCACGATCAGCAATACCGGCGCCAACCTCGCCGGAGCGCTCGGCGTGCCGACGATTGTCATGCTCGACGATGGATTTCGGCTGTCCTGGCCTGCTTTCGGTGAGACCGTCGCCGCATATCCGAGCGTTCGACTGGTCCGAAAAGGCGGCCGAGCCTGGGCGTCGGCAGTCCAGGAAGCAGGCGGACGGGTCATGCAAATCATCGGCGGAGCTGGCGATGGAGGGTAGCCAACTTCTCGGCCGGTTGCGCCGCGCTGTCGCGCTTGCAGGCTACAGATACAAGGTCTGGTTCCGACGCCACCGGCGGCAGCTCTTCCTTCGCTGGCGCGACGGCGACATTGCCGATCAGATGGCGGATTATCGGCGAAGCGTCGAGTCCCGCGATTGGCCGGCGGCACTGCCGAAAGCCCTGGCTCTTGGATCCATTGCGAAGTCGAGGGGCGAGGTCCACCTGATCGACGAGCTCAGCAAGGCGCTGATGCGGATGGGCGCCTATGGCGCAGCCGCCGAACTCAGGATCGCCCGACGCCACATCGTCAACGGCCGCGTCGATGGCGAGTGGCTGGGCCAGGATATTTCGGGCCAGACACTGCTGGTCGATCTGATGGAAACCGAAAAGCAGGGTCTGGCCACCGCGATCCATCATGCGAGTTCCGTCGGCTGTGCGTTGGGGCGCGCCGCCCGTTCGATCGTCCTGGTCGAACGCCGCCTGGTACCGCTCTTTCAGCGCACTTTTCCGACCGCCGATGTGCGGCCGGTCGGCGCTGACGGCAAGGCTGCCTATGGCGAGGCGCAGGCCTTCGCCGGCGTCCAGCATCTGACTGCCGTTTTCGAGACCGACGAGGCGACGATCCGCGAGCATTTCGTGCCCCTTAAGCCGGATCCGGCCCGGGTCGCTGAACTTCGCGCCCGCTACCGGCATGAAGGACGGCCGTTGGTCGGTATCGCATGGGGCAGCTCGAATCCTGGCAAAGACCTGCCGCCGCTTGCCGCCTGGCGAAACCTGATAGGCCGACCGGACCTCCGGTTCGTCTCGCTGCAGTACGGCCAGATCGAGACCGATCTGAAGTTCCTGACCGACGGTGAGCCGGAGCGCATTCTTCATGACAGATCGGTCGATCAGCTCGTCGACATGGACCTTTTCGCCGCGCAGGTTGCCGCGATGGACGCCGTGGTAACCATCAGCAATACTGGAGCGCATCTGGCGGGCGCGCTCGGCATCTCCTCGGTTTTCATTCTGGGCGACGGCTTCAAACGCTCCTGGCCGGTCGAGGGCGACCGCACGCCCTACTATCCATCGGCCGTGCTGGTCTCGAAACGGGAACGGTCCTGGGCCGCTGTGATGGACGAGGCCGAGAGCATTATCGTCGGTCTGCTCGACGCTAATGACCGTTTGGAGGCTCATCGGCGGGGCGGCAGTTGAGAGCAAACAGGGCCTACTATATTGATCCGGCCCCGGCCGGCGAAGGCCGGCAAAAGCTTTTGAGTCAAAGACTTCGCTTGGGAGCCGTTTTGATGTTCGAACTGTTTGGCGTCTGGGCACAGCTGGAGATCTTTTACGTGAACAACCTGAGCTATCGTCCAATAAATCATTACACCTTGTGGCTTCGAGCTGGAGGAGCATTGCCGACATGGTGATGCGGACCGGATTCATTTGCGGCTGCGGCCATAGCGGGACGACGTTGATTGCGACGATCCTTGCGTCGCATCCCGACGTCTACCTGCCGCTCCAGGAAACCAACATTTTTTTCAAGTGGACACCACTGGCCATGTTCCGCTTCTGGAAACTGAAGCGGGCGGCGCTCGATGCTGGAAAGAACGTGCTGCTTGAAAAGACACCGCGGCATATCCGCCGTGTCGCCCGCATTCGCGGGCTCGTGCCCGGCGCGCGTTTCGTCATGCCGGTGCGAGATGGGCGCGACGTCGTAGCGTCCCTGATCAAACGACTTGGCGACCCAACGGAGGCTCTCGACCGCTGGATCAACGACAATGCGCTGGTTCTTGCGGAACGGGGAAAGCCGGATGTGCTGATCTATCGCTATGAGGACCTGGTCGAGAATCCGGCCAAAGTCGTCGAGCAGATATGCAGCTTTCTCGATGTAACTTTCAGGCCGGATCTCCTCGACTATCACAAGAACCCGCAGCAGTGGTTCAAGCCGACCGACGCCAGCGGCGAGACGCCACATGCGGTGCTCCGGAACCAACAGGTCAATCAGCCGATCTATGACGGGAGCGGAAGATGGCGCTCCGAACTTGGAAACGCCGAGCTACAGGACCTGGTACAAGGACGAGGTGCCCAGCTTATGAAAGCATTCGGTTATGCATGATCTCGGCTCGGCATCTGCTTGAAATGCCGTCTACCAATCAATTTTGTCGATCAAACCCGTTTTGAACAGGCTGTGAGCGCCTTCGTACAGCATTGACTGTTCGCTCATCGCGCTGAGAGCGGCTTTACCGCTCGATACCTCATGATACTGGCGATATTTGGAAGCGCCGTTCCAATACTGACCTTCCGCCACCGCGACCTGCGCCTTGTCGTTGAAATCGGCGAAGAACTTGAAATGAAGCAGGCCAGCCAATCCCCTTATATAGTTTCGCCAGTAGGGCAGCGGTGAGTGAATCGACGTAAAAATCGTCTGGCGATCAACATATATCAGAGGAAACTTGGTCAACTTGTGCTGCCTGGCGAAAAGCCGGGTTCTCGGGCCGCCTGTGATCTTGAGATGCCGGGGGCTCCTCGTCACCTCATAGCCGCTGCCGTCGAAATGGTCTGCAACTTGCCATGGCGGCACGATGGGATCGAAGGGTACGTCCCAGATGCTTCCGCTCGGATACATGTCGATCATCGGCGCCAGCAGGCGTGTCATTCCGCGCCGCTTCAGCCAGTCGGCCATCGCACCGAGCGGATGCTGATCCATGCCGTCATAGACAAGATATTCGTCCGCATCCACGGTCAGATACCAGCGAGGCTGACCATAGATCTGCACAATCCGCTGTCGCCAAAGGTTTCCCAGGTCCGACTGCGAATAGGTGATCGGCGAGCTGAATAGATCGACATCTGGCTGCTCGGCCAGAAGCTCAGCTGTGCCGTCGGTCGAGCGATCATCGAGGACGGCGAATCTGGTGACGCCGAGTTCGCGATAGTGCTTCAGGAACGGGGGTAGCCTGTCCGCCTCGTTGCGGATGACGAGGATCAAAGGCAGGTCATTCGCTTTAAGGGGCGTTATCGGCCGCAGCGATGACACTTCTGCCCGTCTTCCGAAGGTGTGTCTCAGCCGATATATGGCGGTGTCGGTAATCGTCCGGCGGACAATGGCGGGCCAGGTTGCTTTGCTCAAGCCATCGATTCCCCTCATGGCGGTCACCGGCTGGAGCTGGCGCTGATCCGCTGTTTGCAGTTAATTTCTACATGCAGCACCGTTAGGCAAATCGCAAGCAGTTGCGGACAATGGACACAGGCCTGTTCTGAGTTCCGGCGGGGGAGCTTTCCAAGTGTTGCCGATGCGAGCTGGCCTCTATAGACATCGTCAGATGGCAACAAGGCCGGAGCCCAGACCCTATGTACGCCGGCATTCGTGGCAGCGAAATTCAATTCGACAGGCCGATCCTGTTCGTGCGCCAGCGCTATGCGCCTTTCGGTGGCGGCGAGATCATGCTGGAAAACATCATGGCCGCATTCGCCGCGCGTCAGCGGCGGGTGGCCGTGCTGTCCGGCGACTGGCCGCGTTATGAAGGCATCGAGTTCATCCATTGTGCCGGTCGGCGGTTTCCGCGTTCGCTGCGGGCGACGTCCTTTGCTCAAGCCGCCTGCCGCAAGATCGCCGAGATGCCGCCGGCGCTGGTGCAGAGCAACGATCGCCTCCCGTGCTGCGATGTCTTCCGGGCCGGGGAGGGCGTTCATGCCGCCTATCTTGCCGAGCGGCGGCGTTTCGAGACGCGGCTTGGCAGGGCGGCAATGGCGCTGAGCCCCTTTCACCGCCAGACGCTGCGCCTCGAGCGCGCAACCTATGCCAGCCCACGGCTCAAAGCTGTCATAGCGATTTCGAAGATGGTCGCCGAGGACATTGTCCGTCACTACGATTATCCGGCGGAAAATGTGCACCATATTCCCAACGGGGTGGATCTCGACCGCTTCAACCCGCAGCTGCGCCAGCAGCATCGGGCGACAATCCGCGCGCGGCTCGACGTCGACGAAAACAGGCCGGTCGTCCTGTTTGTCGGCTCGGGCTTCGCGCGAAAAGGACTGCTTGCACTGATGAAGGCGGTCGGCAGGCTCGATGGCGAGCCTGAATTGTGGGTCATCGGCCATGATTCGCGCGCCAACGCCTTCAGGCAGGCCGGTGACAGGCTCGGTCTCGGCGCACGGCTCAAGATGCTGGGGCCGCAGAAAGACATGCTGCCGTGGTACGGCGCGGCCGATATTGCCGTGCTGCCTTCCATCTATGATCCTTTCGGCACAGTGGTCATCGAAGCGATGGCCAGCGGCTTGCCCGCCGTGGTAAGCACCGGCTGTGGAGCGCGCGAGCTTGTCGAGCGGTTCGAGCCGACGCTCGTTTGCGATGCGGCCAGCGAAAGCGACCTCGCTGCAGCGCTCGCGCACGCGCTGCAGTTGTCGTCACGACCTGACACCGCAGCCCGGGTGAGAGCGGCGGCCGAACACTATGATTTCAATGTCATGATCAAGCGAATGATGGCGCTTTATGAAAGCCTTGATCTGAAATGATTTTCGACTTTGTTGAATTAGGTTAGTACCCTCAGTTTGCTAACGGGCCGGGAACCGATGCTGCAGATGCATTCGAATGACGATGGCAGCCTTGATGCCGGAGCATTCTGACCGTGCCGGCGCTCTCGGTCATTATCATCACCCGCAACGAGGAGGCGTCCATCGCGCAATGCCTTCAGTCGGTCCATTTTGCCGATGAGATCGTCGTTCTCGACAACAACAGCAGCGACAGAACCAGGGAGATTGCCGGTGCTCTGGGGGCAAAGGTTCTGATGACCGTCGATTGGCCCGGTTTTGGCGCGCAAAAAAACCGTGCGCTGGCCGCGGCAACGGGGGATTGGATCCTGTCGCTGGATGCCGATGAGTGGGTGGAGGCGCCGCTCGGCGCGGAAATAAGGGCCGCAATCGCCGACCCAAAAGCCAATGACGGCTTCGAAATACCGAGAAGATCGCGCTTTTGCGGGCACATTGTCCGCCATAGCGGCTGGTCGCCCGATCTGGTGCTCAGGCTCTTCCGTCGCCGCTCCGGGCGGTTCAGCGACGACACCGTGCACGAGAAGGTATTGGTGAACGGGAAGGTCAGCCGATTGTCCCAGCCGATCGAGCACGATTCCATTACCGACTTGGCAGATGCCCACGACAAGATCGGCCGGTACGCAGAAGCGTCCGCCGCGCAACTGCTTGCCGAGGGCAAAAAAAGCTCGATAGGCAAGGCGGTCTTGCGCTCGGTCTGGGCCTATGTGCGCAGCTATATTTTCCGGCTGGGATTTCTGGACGGTTCCATTGGTGCGATGGTGGCCGCGTATTCGGCCAGCTACACCTATCAGAAATGGGCTCGTGTCGCATTGGGAATGCGAGGCCAGGTCCACCCAAAAACGCAAGGCTGAGGCCAGGACAAATCTGTGAGAAACCGGCTTGGTTGACCGCAATTGTTGCCGAGCCATCGCCAACTAGTTAGTGTACGACCGTAAAAATCGAAAGCCAGGGTAGTGAATATGACTGATGCGTTTAGGGTATTTATCGGATGGGACAGTCGTGAGCCGATCGCGTACGACGTCGCGCGACACTCGCTGCTCAAACATGCGTCGGCGCCTATCTCCGTCATTCCGATCAAACAGGACGAGATGCGTGCCCGCGGGCTATATTGGCGGGAAAAAGACCCGCTCGCCTCAACGGAGTTCACCTACACGCGCTTCCTCACGCCCTTTCTCGCCGACTACACGGGTTGGGCCCTGTTTTGCGATTGCGATTTCCTGTGGCTTGGTGACGTCGCAGGCCTGCTGAAATATACGGACTCGGACAAGGCGGTCTATTGCGTCCAGCATGACTATACGCCGAAGGCCACAACCAAGATGGATGGTGTGGTCCAGACGTCCTATCCTCGGAAAAACTGGTCGTCGCTGATGCTGTTCAATTGCGCGCATCCTTCGGTCAGATCGCTCACGCCAGAGGTCGTGAATCAGGAAAGTGGCGCCTATCTTCACCGAATGCAGTGGGTTGCCGACAAAGATTTGGGCTCATTGCCGGTAGAGTGGAATTGGCTCGAAGGTTGGAATGAAAAGCCTGCGGTCGGCACACCTAAGGCGGTCCACTATACCAGCGGCGGCCCGTGGTTTGCCGAATGGCAGAATGTCGACTACGCCGATTTGTGGATAGCAGAACGCGACGAGTTCCTGGCTTCCGATCAAGCGGAATCTTCTCAGAGCGCCGTTCGATAAGAACATCGTGTTTGGCAGGTGACCTGGGCGCTTCCGAAAGTGGCATTGATTTTCGTGTCGCCAAGGGCGCAGCAACCAGCCGTCAGGCGCGGGGCGTCGACAACAATGCGTGTTGCCGCCTGGGGGCGGGACCGGGGCAGATTGCGCCTACGAATCTGGCGGCTCCGGCCGGGTAAACATGCCGCGCTGAGATAAGGATCAGCTCGCGGCAATATGATCGGTTTTTTGGGTCCGTCAGCTCTTTCATCGGCCTAGCCGGCACGCGAAAGTCGACCATGCCGTCACTGCGAAGACGCCTCGATCGTTTCCTGGAGAACCGCGGGCCTAAAATATCGCGGCTGCAGCTGAACCATGTCGAGCGCCTGGCGCTGGTCCGTCGCCATGGTGATTTTTCCCTTGCCTATTCGACCGCCGTGCAGAGGGGGCTTCACTACTTCGGCGATGCCCAGGGCTACATCGCTTACGGCAGCAAAACGCGACATCATTTCGCGCTCGGTGATCCAGTGGCTGCCCCGGCCGATCGGCGCGACTATATCAGACGTTTCATCGAGGTTGCCGGCAGCCCGTGGTTTGTGCAGATCGGCGACCAGACGGCGCGCGTGCTTGCCGGGCTTGGCTATCAGGTCAACCGCCTCGGCGTCGATACCAGGCTTGTCCTGCCCGGACACGACTTTTCCGGAAAGCGCAATGAGACAGTGCGCTATTCCGAACGCTGGCTCTTGAAGAAGGGTTTTTCCTTCGCAGAGGACAACGGGACTGTCTTCCTCGACGAGATTGCCAGGCTCTCCCAGAATTGGCGGGCCGACCGCATTGTCAAGCGCTGGGAGATGAGATTTCTCAACAGGCCCTTTGCCGATCACCTTGGCGTCGATATGCGCCGTTTCGTCCTGCACGGTCCGGATGGGGAACTCGTGGCCTTGCTGGATTTCGATCCGCTGTTCAGCGACGGCAAGGTCATCGGCTACACCACCTCGTTCAAGCGCAAGCACATCGATGCCTCGGCGCATGCCGAGATCGGCCTGACCAAATTCGCGGTCGACCGCTTTCGCGATGAAGGTGTTTCCGTCGTCACCCTAGGCCTGTCGCCGCTTGTCGAAATCGGACCTAGCGGGTTTGCCGAAAGCGATTTCTGGCGGCACGCCTTCCAGCGTGCCTATGACTCCCCCTGGGTCAATCGCACCCGCTTCAATCTGCAGGGGCAGGCGGCCTTCAAGCGCCGGTTCCATGGTGTCGAAGAGCCGACCTATCTTGCCTTTCGCAAGGGGACCTTTTTCGAAGCGCTTTCTCTGCTCCGGCTGATCAGGGCCGTCTAGTGCCTAGTGGCTGAGCGCTCGTCGTCTCCTAGTATGGTCGACCTCACACCGGTCAGGCTCGGTTGTTTAGGTGGGAAAGGAATGCCGCGGCGGGAAGCAAAAGACCGGCTGCGAACCGCCGGCCCATTCTGCGGCGTCCACCAGTCCCGCCGGCGCACTTTGGCCTGAGAACGGCTCCGCGTCAGCGCCAAGGGGTCGGATTCACGGCTGCTGCAGCGTACCGCCAGGAATAACGAGGGTACCCTGGCCTGGCCTTGAGTATCTGAAGCCTATGAAGAACAAAGCAACGATGATCAAACAAATGACGATGACCGCGACGACGCTGCCAGGATGGTGTCCGGTATCTGGCGGTTGGACCATTGCCTTCCCGTATGGCTATCGCCGCGGACCTTCTTCATCTTCCAACCGAGCATGACGACTGTCAATGGGTACAGGAGTTGCGCCCGCCATCCAATCAGCTGCGAAGCGTTGAAGGGCGGCGATCCACCGCGGCTTAGTCAGGCCGGAAACAGGAATGCAGCAGCGGGATCGAAAAAGACCTGCCGGCTGCAGGGCCACACATCCTGCGATTGCATGGCGGCGGAGGTCGGCCTGATGTCAACCTCCTGTCCAGCGGCGATGCGCGCGACGATCCGCCGGCGCTCGCCGTAAAATGCGATGTCGACGATCTCGACATTCAGTTCCGCGCTCGCCGGGCTCCGCTCCATGCTAAAGGCTTCGGGCCGGATCATCAGCCTGGTCTTCTGGCCTTTGCCGAACGTGCCGTTGGCCCTGACTCCGGATATGACCGAACCGTCTGTCATGCGGATCGTTGTCGTGCCGTTGGTGGTGCCGAGATGTTCGGCGGCGAGGAAATTCGAATTGCCGATGAAGCCGGCGACGAAATCGGTCGCCGGCCTGAGATAGAGATCCTCGCCGGTGCCGGTCTGCTCGATGCGGCCATCCTTGAACAGGGCGATTCGGTCCGACAGATGCAGCGCCTCTTCCTGATCGTGGGTGACGTAGAGAATGGTGACGCCCGTCTGGCGATGGATGCGGCGGATTTCGCCCTGGATTTCCTCGCGCAGCTTCTTGTCGAGCGCCGACAATGGCTCGTCCATCAAAAGGATCGGAGGATCGTAGGCCAGCGCCCGGGCCAGCGCGACGCGCTGTTGCTGGCCGCCCGACAGCGCACCGGGTAAGCGTCCGGCAAAGCTTTCGAGCCGCACCAGGGCCAGCATGTCGGCGACCTTTTTCTTCACCTCGGCGTCCGGCCGGCGGCGAACCCGCAGCGGAAAAGCGACGTTTTCGGCCACCGTCAGATGCGGAAACAGCGTGTAGCGCTGGAAGACCATGCCGATGTTGCGCTTGTGCGGGGGCACCGCAAGCAGCGACTTTCCTTCCAGCAAGACATCGCCGGAAGTCGGGTCCTGAAAGCCGGCGATCGCGTAGAGCGTCGTCGATTTTCCCGAACCGGAGGGCCCGAGGAAGGTCAGGAACTCGCCCCTGGGAATGTCCAGCGTGACGTCGTGCACTGCGACGATCGCCCCGAACGCCTTGCGCAGATTGCGGATGGAGAGGAAAGGGTGGGTCATATCCGAAACTTTCGCTGCAGCAGCGCCGTCATCACCATCAGGGCAAGCGTCAGCCCGACCAGCAGGCTGGAGGCAGCGGCGATCACCGGACTGAGGTCCGACCGCAGACTGCCCCAGATCTTGACGGGCAAGGTTTGCAAGCTGGGGCTGGCCATGAAGATCGCCACCACGACTTCGTCCCACGAGGCGAGGAAGGAAAAGATCGCGGCGGAGAAGATGCCGATCCGGATCGACGGCAAGGTGATCCTGAGCCTGGCCTCGAGCGGGCTTGCCCCACAGACGATTGCCGCGTCCTCGATCGACTTGTCGAACCCTTCGAGCGCGGTGGCGATCGGAATGATGGCGAAGGGCAGCGCCAGCACGGTGTGGGCGATGACGAAGCCGATGGTGGTGCCGCCGAGGCCAAGGCGAAGGAAGAAGGCGTAGATGGCGATGGCGAAGACAACGACGGGCAGCACCATCGGCGTCAGCAGCAGGCCACGCACGATCTCACGTCCAGCAAACCGTCCGCGAACCAGGGCAAAGGAGGCGAGCAGGCCGATCGCCACTGCCAGGATCGCCGTCATGGTGGCGATCCGGGCGCTGGTCAGTGCGGCGCCGAGCCAGGCCGGATCGGCAAAAAGCTCCTGGTACCATTTGAGCGTCCAGCCGGGCGGCGGAAAGGCCAGCCAGCGCGACGAGCCGAAAGAGAGCAGGACAATGAAGACCACCGGCAACAGAAGAAAGCCGGCGACCAGCGCGGTGAAGCCGAGCAGGGCAACCCGCAATCCACCCATGCGGTCATAGTCGAGCAGCATCTCAGATGCCTCCGCTCATGCGCCTGGCACCGGCAAGGCGCAGTTGCAGCGCGTAGAGAGCCATGGTGACGACAAGCAGGATGAAGGCAGCGGCGCTGCCGAGCCCCCAGTTGAGCAGCGACTGGACCATCTGCGCGATCATTTCGGCGAGCATCATGTTCGACGTGCCGCCGAGCAGTGCCGGCGTTACGAAGTAGCCGAGCGACATGACGAAGACCATCAGGCCACCGGCGGCGACGCCGGGCAACGACAGCGGCACGAGGATGCGGCGGAACGCCTGGAAAGGGCTTGCGCCGCACAGCGACGCCGCACGCAGCGTCATCGGATCGATCGCCCGTAACGTGCCGACCAGCGGCAGGATCATGAAGGGCAGCATGATATAGACCATGCCGATGGTGACGCCGGTGAGATTGTTGATGAGCGGCAGCGGGTGGTCGATGACGCCGATGGTCATCAGCGTCCGGTTGATGACGCCGGTACGCTGCAGGAGCACCATCCAGGCATAGGTGCGGGTGAGCAGGTTCGTCCACATCGACAGAATGATGATGCCGAAGATGATCGAGGCCAGTCCCGAAGGCATGATCGCCAGCATCCAGGCGACCGGAAAGGCGACAAGGACCGTGACGATGGTGACCAACGCCGCGACCAGGAATGTGTTGAAGAACACCCGCGCATAGGTGCCGTCACCGAGCAGGGCAGCATAGTTCTGCAAGCCTGGCTCGGGCTCCGTGACACTGCGCAAAAGCAGCGCCAGCACGGGGACGACGAAGAACAGCATAATCAGAATCAGGGCCGGCAGCAGGCCATTGAGACCTGCCGGCACCCGCACCGTTCCAAAGTTCCGGCGTGTTTCGACCGACATGACAGCGACCCGGCTACGGGACGAGACGGCGCGAACCGTCTCGTCCATTGCGGTTCAGGGGCGGGCTTATTTCGCCTGCCAGGCATACCAGCGCGCGGCGATGGTGTCGCGATTGGCGGCCCAGTAGTTCATGTCGAGATTGATCTGTCCGTCGACATGAGCGTCCGGCAGCGATTTCACGGCATCGGCCGGCATCTCTGCCTTGGCCTTGGTGTTGATCGGCGCATAGCCGCTGGCTTCGGCAAATTTGGCCTGGCCGGCGGGGCTGCTCGCCGCGGCGAGGAATTTCATCGCCGTATCCTTGTTCTTGGCACCCTTCGGTACCACCAGAACGTCGGCTGCGGTCAGGTTCTGGTTCCAGGAGACGCCGACATCGGCGCCTTCCTTGTCCAGTGCGAAGACGCGGCCGTTCCACAGCTGGCCGAACGTTGCTTCGCCGGATGCGATCAATTGCTGCGACTCCGCCCCGCCGCCCCACCAGACGATGTCCGACTTGATGGTGTCGAGTTTCTTGAAGGCGCGATCGAGATCCAGCGGATAGAGCTTGTCCGCCGGAACACCATCGGCCAGCAGCGCGATCTCGATGACACCGGGCGCCGACCATTTGTAGAAGGTCCGCTTGCCCGGGAACTTCGTCAGGTCGAACATGTCGGCCCAGCCGGCCGGTTCACCCGAAACGGCGCCCTTGTTCCAGGCGAGCACGAAGGAATAGTAGAAACTGCCGACGGCATGATCGGTGGTGAAGCGCGGATCGAGGTCGGCCTTCGGCACGGCCTTGAAGTCGATCGGCTCGAGCAGACCGTCCTTGGCCGCCTTGATGGCGAAATCCATCTCGACGTCGACGACGTCCCAGTTGACACTGCCGCTGTCGACCATCGCCTTCAGCTTGCCGTAGTCGGTCGGGCCGTCCTGCATGACCTTGATGCCGGATGCAGCGGTGAACGGCTCGGCCCAGGATTTGGTCTGCGCTTCCTGGGTCGTCCCGCCCCAGCTGGTGAAGACCATGTCCTCGGCCTTTGCGGCCGTCGTTGCCAGAACTGTCGTTGCAATAAATCCGGCAAGGAAGCCGGTGATGATCAGTTTCATGTCGTTCTCCTCTGTTGTTTTCGTTGGTGTCTGTTCGCGATCGGTCGTTTTCGCCTTGATCGCGCATCTCCGGCCAGCGGCGGCTACCGCATGACAAAAGGATCGGGAATTGGGTCGTCGGAGGTGCGTATCCACACCGATTTCGAACGCGTGTAGTCGCGGATCGCATCGAGGCCGCCCTCGCGGCCGAGCCCGGATTGGCCGTAGCCGCCAAACGGAACCAGCGGCGAGACCGCCCGATAGGTGTTGATCCAGACCACGCCGGCATGGATGCCGCGCGCCATGCGGTGGGCTTTTGCCAGATTGGTGGTGAACACGCCGGACGCCAGGCCGAACTTCGTGTCGTTGGCGAGCGAAAGCGCTTCAGCTTCGCTGTCGAAGGCTAGCACACAGAGCACCGGGCCGAAGAGCTCTTCGCGCACGCAGGCAAGCGTCTGATCAGGCGCGTCGATAATCGTCGGCGCGTAATAGAAGCCGTCCGCCATGCCCGCGGGGCGGATGCCGCCGGTGACCAGTTGCCCGCCCGCGGCCAGGCTTTCAGCAATGATCTTCTCTATCCATTCGCGCTGGCGCGAGGTGGCGAGCGGTCCCATTTCGATCGCCGGATCCTGCGGATCGCCAATCCTGATCGCCTCGGCCTTGCGCTTGAGCCGGGCGAGGAATTCGTCCTTCGCGGAGCGCTGGACCAGCAGCCGCGAGCCGGCGACGCAGCTCTGGCCGGTGGCAGCGAAGATGCCGGCAACGACCGCGTTGGCGGCGCTGTCCAGATCGGCATCGGCAAACACCACGACCGGGCTTTTGCCGCCGAGCTCGAGCGTCGTGAAGGCGAGGTTTTCCGCCGTATTCCTGACGATCTGCCGAGCGGTCGAGGGACTGCCGGTGAAGGCGACGCGGGCGACGAGCGGATGACTGGTCAGCCGGTGACCGCAATCGTGGCCGAAGCCGGTCAGGATGTTCACGGTCCCGGCGGGAAATCCCGCCTCATGGACGAGTTCAGCGAAGGCCAGCAACGGGGCAGGGCCGTCTTCCGATGCTTTCAGAACGATGGTGCAGCCGGCCGCCAGCGCCGGCCCGAGCTTGACGGCGGACAGGAAGAGCTGCGAGTTCCACGGCACAATGGCGGCTACGACGCCGATTGGCTCCGGCCGGATGGTCACTTCCATGTCGGCCTTGTCGATGGGAACAAACGAGCCCTCGTGCTTGTCGGCCAGCCCGCCATAATAGCGGTAATAGTCGCCGACATAGGCGATCTGTGCGCGGGTCTCGCGGATGATCTTGCCGGTATCGCGCGTCTCGAGTTCCGCCAGCCGGTCGGCATTGGCGACCACCAGATCGCCGAGCCGCACCAGAAGCTTGCCGCGTGCCGTTGCCGTCATTGCCGGCCACGTGCCGGAGCCAAGCGCCCGGTGAGCAGCTTCGACGGCGCGGTCGACGTCATCAGACGATGCAGCGGGCATCTTCGCCCATGGCGCGCCCGTCGAGGGATCGACGCTGTCGAAGGTCGCCGCCACTTCGACGAAGCTGCCGTCAATATAGTTCCTGAATTGAGTGGTGCTCATCGCAATCCGGCTTTCGGTTCGGAAAAGGCCGGCATCACCCTGTCGATGAAGAGCTGCAGCGATTTCTTCTTGCGCCGATGGGAAAGGCCGCTGTCGATCCAGATCGAATACTGATCGTAGCCGAGCGCTTCGTAGGCCTTCAGCCTGGCGATCACCTCGTCGGCTTCGCCAATGACCAGGTTCTGCCTGATCTTGTCAGGCGCATATTGCGGCATGGCCGCGATCTCGTCTTCGGTCAGCGCTTCCATTATGCCCTGGTGCACCGGCTTCTTGTTCTGGAACCAGGCGCCGAACTGGCAGTAGAACTGCGACAGATCCTGCGCGAGCCGGTCAGCCTCCGTTGCATCCTCGGCGACGAAAGTATGCATCAGCAGCATAATCTCCGGCCTTGGTACGTCGGGGTGGGCATTGCACGCCGCGTTGAAACGCTCCATCAGGCTGGCCACTTCGCCATCGCCGGAGGCAAGCGGCGTCACCTGGACGTTGCATTTGCTGGAAACCGCAAAGTCGTGCGAGTTCGGATCGCGTGCGGCCACCCAGATCGGCGGATAAGGCTTTTGCAGCGGCTTGGGCGACGAGGTGGTTGAAGGAAACGACCAGAACTCGCCGGCGAGTTCGAAATCACCATCCCAAAGGCCCCGGATCGCCGGCACCATCTCGCGCATACGCTGCCCGGCGACCCAGGCCTCGAGGCCTGGGAAAAGTCGCTGGTATTCGTAAGCGTAGGCGCCGCGCGCAATGCCGATGTCGAGACGGCCGCCGGTGACGACGTCGGCCATCGCTGCTTCGCCGGCAAGCTTGATCGGGTGCCAGAACGGCGCGACGATGGTTCCTGTTCCGAGCCGGATGCGCCTGGTTTTGGCGGCGAGCCAGGCGATGTTGATGAACGGGTTCGGCGAGATGGTGAATTCCATCCCGTGATGCTCGCCGATCCAGGCAGTCTCGAATCCTGCCTCTTCCGCCTGCAGAACCAGCTCCTCCAGCTCGCCGACAAGCTCGGAATGCGGCTTTGCCAGATCCGATCGCTCCATGTGCACGAAAAGCGAAAACTTCATCGGTTTCACCCGCGGCCGGAAAGAGGAATTTGAGAAGGCGAGGGCTTGGCGAGCGGCCGGACTTCGCCTTCGACCTCGTTGCCGACATAGACGCCGAATGCATCTTCCGTGCGTTCGCGCGCATAGCGGGCAAGCATCGAACGCACCGCGGGATCGGCGATCTCCAGATCGGCGATCTGCTCGATGTCGACAAGCCGCATCTGGCGATCGTCGGAATAGGACCCCTCGGCCGTTCCGCGATAATAAACATGCGTGCGCCAGGGTTCGGCGGCATCGTCCCACACCGCGAACAGGAAGCCGAGCTGGGCGTCTATGGCCCTGGCGGCAAGGCGCCCCTTGAGGCTGCGCGCATCGTTGGGCGTGCCCAGTCCGCGCCCCGCAGGCAATTCGTGAAACCCGTCGGCCGTTGCGAAGAACAGCACACGGCCCTCGTGCTCGAGAATGGCGCCGACCTCCGTATCGGGGGGCGCCGCCGCCAGCGCCTCCTGGCTGAGGCCGGGCGTGACGTAGGTGCCTCTGCAATAACCGAGGGGCTGGGCTCCGTTGTGGCTGAAGTCGCGGACGCGGCCGATGAGGATCGAGTGATCGCCAGCATCGACCAGCTGCTCCATGCCGCAATCGAACACCGCAACGGAGCCGTCGATCAGCGGATTGCCGGTCCGGCCCGGCTGCCAGGCCACGGCCGCGAACTTGTCCGCTGCTTTGGAAGCGAAGATGCCGGAATGGGCCTTCTGGTCCTCCGACAGGATGTTGATGGCGAAACCTCTCGATGTCGAAAAAGCACTGTGCCCCAGGGCCCTCTTGGCGATGCAGACAAGCACCAGCGGCGGCTCGAGCGAGACCGAGGTGAAGGAGTTGGCGGTGAAGCCGCGCGGTTCGCCTTCCGCTCCGATCGTTGTGACGATGGTGACACCGGTCAGGAACGAGCCGAGCGCGCGCCGGAATTCGCCGCTGTCAAAGACTGCATCCGTCTCCGGCTTCACGCCAGCGTCTCTTGCCGTGTCGAGAAATTCCATGATGTGTTTGGTCACTTTTTCAGGTGAAGCCATTGCCATCATATGCCTTTCTCCATTGAGCACGAGGCATTGGCCGTGCGGCGCAAGCCTCGCCATCGCCGCCGACATGGCCGGGGTCGAATTGCTGTCCTGCGACCCGGTCATGAACAGGGCCGGCGCGGCAAGACCGGGGAGAGCATCGGCGTGCTCGGCATCGGCATGGGCAAAGAGGCGATAGGTGCGCGCGTAGCCTTCGGGGTCGACCCTTTCAAGGGCGGCGCGCGCAGTAGAGGCCGCCCCGATAAGGTTCGCCGGCAGCGGGTCGCCGAACCAGCGGGCAAGCGTAGCCGCAATGGCGGAAGGGTTGCCATGGGTGCCGAGCGCGGTGGCACGCTCGCGTACGGCCTGCGCCAAGGCCACGGGGCGGCGGAATACCGCATTGAGACAGACGATCGAGCGAATGCGCGAAGGGGTGCGAAGGGCGATCTCCAGAGCGACCAGCGCGCCCATCGAATGGCCAACGATCGACACCGACGCCACGCCGAGATGGTCGAGAAGGCGAACCGCCTGATCGGCGAAATCCGACAGGCTGGCTTCTTCCGGCGGCAGCGGTGAAACGCCGTGGCCGAGCATGTCGATGGCGATCAGGTCATGATGGTGTTTCATCGCCACGATCTGATCGTGCCAGATTGCGGCGTTCATGCCGACACCGTGAATGAGCAGAACCGGCGCGCCGGAGCCGGCGCGGATGAAGCCGGTGCCGTCCGGAGCCGTGTCCCGGACCCATCCGGTGGCAGCGACGTCAGCCATGCAGGTCTCCGACCTCCTTGAGGTCCTGATAGCGGTCGCCGATACGATGGTGCGGGCGGCCGCCAATCGAAGCGCCAAGCGCCACCACCAGCTCGTCGGGCGCGGGCGCGTCGCCGATCTGGAAATGTACGGTCAGATAGTGGGAGCGGCGGCCTTCGTCGTTCTTGTCCATCAGCGGGATCATGATCGGGGTGTTCGGCCCTCCGCGCAGATTGGTGAAGGCGAGATAGGTCTTGGCGCCGACCGCGCGACGGTAATGGTTGCCGAAATGCAGCGTATGGATCAGCGCCGATGCATGCTCGATCTCGCCCTCCGTGCCGCAGACCGCGGCCTTGCCGTAGCCCTCTATCGCCTCGCCGGAACCGGCAACGGCGATAATCTCGCGGGTCAGCAGTTCACCGAGGACGGGAGCAATGGCGCGGATCTCCGGCGACAGGTCGTCGGTGAAACCGCGGCCGGCCCAAGGATTTGTCAGCACAGCGGCGACACCGATCAGACGCAGCGGTTTTGGGGCTTCCTTGCCGCCCTCGATTAGCGTGTTCTCGATGTAGGTGACGATCTTTCGAATGGCTGGTTTCATGAAAGTCCTCGGTCGCCGCGGCGCTGTGCAACGCCGAAATCTTTACGTCATCTTATGGTATACCATACTATGGAGCACCAGAAGCCTTGTCAATCGGCTATGGAATCTGTTTTGTGGCCGGATCGGGGTAGGGAGAGAAAATGTCAGGCGATACGCTGCGGATCGACCGCTCTGCCAAGACGCTGAGGACGCTGGCGCTGGAGCGCATGCGTGAGGCGATCATGGGCTTCCATTTCCAGCCTGGCGAAAGGCTGGTCGAGCGGCCGCTATGCGATCAGCTCGGGGTAAGCCGTTCCGTCGTGCGCGAGGTGCTGCGGCAGCTGGAGGCGGAAGGCCTGGTGCAGATGATACCGGGCCACGGACCCGCCGTGGCCAAGCCGGATCTCGGCCGCACCGACGAAATCTATGAATTGCGGGCGCTGCTCGAGGGCATCGCGGCGCGGGCTTGCGCCCTGACAGCCACGGACGCGCAGATCGCCTCGCTCGATGCCGCCTTGACTAACCTGCTTGAGGCGTGGGCGTCCGGTGCGCCTGTCGAGGTGATGCGGGCAACGACCAAGTTCTACGAAACGCTGTTCGAGGCGGCGGACAAGCGCATTGCCTGGGAAATCGTGACGGGGCTGAATGTCCGCATCAACCAGCTCCGCTCAATGACGATCGCGTCGGAGAACCGCCGCGAGCCGGCGATCGCCGAAATGACCGAAATCATGGATGCAATCCGCTCGCGCAAGCCGGACGAGGCGGAGGAGGCGGCGCGGCGGCATGTCGAATCCGCGTGGCAGATCGCCCGCAACACGCTTCGCCTTGGCTGACTGGTATGCCGCCGGCGGTCCATCGTTCCACGGCAGGCATCTAACTGGTGCGTACAGTGACATGTGTGACATGCCAATTTGCTTTCAGTTGCGGCGGCAAAATCGTATATCGGGTCAGTTAGGTGTGCATCTTTTGCCAAATTGCTCTGTCATTCGAACGGAGTATCGGACGGACTAAGACAGAAAAAGTAGTAAAATGAATATGTTACGCCACAAAGTTGCCGTGGCGCCGATGATGGATTGGACGGACCGGCACTGCCGGTTCTTCCATCGCCAGCTGACGCGCGAGGCGCTGCTCTATACCGAGATGGTGGTCGCCGATGCGGTCATCCACGGCGCACGCGAGCGGCTGCTCGGCTTCGACGACAGCGAACATCCGGTGGCGCTGCAACTCGGCGGCGCCGGTCCGGGAAAGCTGGCCGAGGCGGCGCGCATCGGCGAAGCCTTCGGCTATGATGAAATCAACCTCAATGTCGGCTGCCCGTCCGACCGCGTCCAGTCCGGCACCTTCGGCGCCTGCCTGATGAAGACGCCCGTGCTCGTCGCGGATTGCGTCGCGGCGATGAAGGCGGCGGTGAAAATGCCGGTTACCGTCAAGTGCCGCATCGGCGTCGACGAGCAGGATCCGGAACCGGCACTCGATGCGTTGGCCGATGGTGTTTTCGCGGCCGGCGCCGACGCGCTGTGGGTGCACGCCCGCAAGGCCTGGCTGGAAGGACTGAGCCCAAAGGAAAATCGTGACATCCCACCGCTCGACTATGACCGCGTCTATCGGCTGAAAGCGAGAAAACAAAACAAATTCATCGGCATCAATGGCGGTATTCAATCTCTCGCAGAGGCGCTGACGCATCTCGACCATGTCGATGGCGCCATGTTCGGCCGCGCCGCCTATCACACGCCAGGGATACTCACCGGCATCGATGCCGCGTTTTACGGCAGCACAGCTGAGTCGTTCGATTTTGTCGCACTGATCGATGCCATGGCGGATTACGCGTCACGCCATATCGAGCAGGGCGGACGCCTCGGGCATGTCACCCGGCACATGGTCGGGCTGTTTCACGGCCTGCCCGGTGCACGCCGCTATCGGCAGATCCTGTCCACCGATGCGACAAGGCCGGGTGCCGGACCGCAGGTGCTCAAGGCGGCTTTTGCAGAGGTCGATTTCGGCCGGACCGCAGAGGCGGCCTGAGGAAAAACTCAATCCCGCAAAATCATGCGATCGCCACGTACGTCGAAGCCCGATAGCGAGCCGATGAAATTCATGCCGAGCAGGCTCTGGCCGAGCGTGCCGGGTGCGGCGATCATGATGGGCATGTCCTTGCGCACGATGCCGCCGATCGACAGTTCGTCGGTTCGCACCGCCGCCGCGCGTGTCATGCCGTTGGCGGTAGAGATCGGTATGGTGAAGCGGAGAGCCGCCGAATTGAACCCGACCGCCAGCGCGTCCTCGGCGGTCAGAACGGTGCTGGTCGCGCCGGTATCGACAACCGTCAGGATCGGCGTGCCGTTGATCGTGACGCGCGCTTCGAAATGGCCGCTGCCGGCCTTGTCCAGGGTGACGGTGGCATGGCCTTCTTCCACGCCCAGCGCCAGCGGACTGCCGGGAACAAGGCCGGCGGTGACGCGGCTGGCGAAATCCTGCAACTCATAGCGGTACTGATAGCCGGCAATCAACGCCAGCACGATGGCACCCCAGGCGCCGAGGCTGCGGGCCATGGTGCCTAACGGTCTGCCCGATCTGAGCAGGCCGGCGCCGACGAGCGCCGCTAAAGCGCTAAGCCAGATCAGCTGGCTGAAATCGTAATTCTCAATGCCGAATGTACTGCCGGCGGAATCGTTGAGCATGAGCAGGAGTACACCTGCCCCGATCGCGACGATCAGAATCCACAGCAGTCGGTTCATCTCTGCGGCCGGTTCACGAGAGGGCGTCGCGTTCGCGTGCCATGCGGCTGCGACGGGTTTCCCGGCGGGGGCGTCGCTCGATCGTTTCCAGCCTTGCCGGCAGCTCGGCCATGACGCTGCGGCGGGTTTGCGGGGTCATGTCGATCCAGGCAGCGATTTCCGCGCGCGTGCGCCCGCAACCGAAACAGAAGCCGGTTTTCATATCGATCGAGCAGACCAGGATGCACGGGGATTCAATGGCCGTCATAAGGATTTCCTTGGCTAGCCTCCACATGGTGCAACGACAAAGTCAATACAAGCCCTCCGGGAAGCGCCGCCAACGGGTGCTTTCGCGTCAATACCTCGAAGTTGTACCAGGCCTGGAGCTTGTGCCGGCTTGAGGTTGTGCCGGCTGGCCAAGGCGGCTATGCCGCTCACCAATTCACACGGACGATCGCCATCGACATGACCAGCGCGCTACCTTTCGACGATTTTCGCGACCTCCTGGTGAGCCTGCCGCCGGGAGATATGGCGGCCAAGGCCCGCGTGCGCCAGTTGTTTGCCAAGGCAGACAAGCCCAAAGGCTCGCTTGGCCGCATCGAGGACATCGCCGCCTGGCTTGCCGGGTGGAGCGGCCGCGCGCCGCCGGCGGTGACGCGGCCATTGGTGGCGATCTTTGCCGGCAATCATGGCGTCACCCGCCACGGCATTTCGCCGCGCCCGGCCGCCGCCACGGCAAATGCAGTCGAGCTCTGCGCCGCCGGCGGTGCAGCAATCAACCAGATCTGCATCGCCAACGATCTCGGCTTGAAGGTGTTCGATCTGGCTCTGCACATTCCGACAGCCGACATTACCGAGGATGCGGCACTGGACGAGCGCGGTTGTGCCGCTACCATGGCCTTCGGCATGGAAGCGATTGCCGGCGGCACCGACCTGCTTTGCCTTGGCGACCTCGGCGTCGGCAATTCGACTGTCGCCGCGGCCCTTTGCACGGCATTGTTCGGAGGCACTGGCGCCGACTGGATCGGCCCTGGATCAGGGGCCGACACCGTGATGCAGAGGCGCAAAGCGGAGGTGGTCGATGCCGCGATCGCGTTTCACGGCGCGGGCCTCAAGGACCCGCTGGAAGCGCTGCGCCGGGTCGGTGGACGGGAATTCGCAGCGATCTGCGGCGCCATTCTGGCGGCGCGGATGCAGAAGATCCCGGTGCTGCTCGATGGGTTTGCGGTGACTGCCGCCGCTGGTGTCCTACATACCGCCAACCCTGCCGCCCTCGATCATTGTCTCCTCGCAAGCCTGTCGCCGGAGTCTGGCCATGCCAAGGCCGCCGAGCGCCTCGGCCTTCGCCCGCTGCTCGATCTGGGCGTCAGTCAAGGCGAGGGGGTAGGGGCGGCTCTTGCCGCCGGCCTGGTCAGGGCGGCCGCGCTGACCAGCTCCGGCATGGCAGCCGCGGTCCGCGGTTAAGCATTCAGCGCCGGCGCGAGGCAACCGCCTTGGTCGGCAGCGCCGGCAGTTCCTCCATCACCCGGCTCAGCGGGAAGATGGCGATCGCCTCGGTGCCTTCGCGCAGCCTGGAATGGAGCTGGAATTCGCCGCCATGCATGGCCAGCAGGCCTTGCACGATCGGCAGGCCAAGCCCGGTGCCCTGTTCGGCGCTCTTGATGGCGATCGAGCCCTGGCCGAAGGCCGAGAGCACGATCGGAATCTCGTCTTCCGGTATGCCCGGCCCATTGTCCTTGACCGAGAGATATTGCCCGCCGCCCGCCGTCCAGCCGACGCGCACGCGGATTTCGCCGCCGGTGGCGGTGAACTTGATGGCATTGGACAACAGGTTGAGCGCAATCTGCCGCACCGCGCGTTCGTCGGCGAACAAGCGCGGCAAGGCGTTTTCGAAATCCTGGACGATGCGGATGTCCTTGTTGCGCGCCTTCAGCTCCATCATGTGGCAGCAATCCTCGACGACTG
Organism: Mesorhizobium sp. M1169; assembly: GCF_040318345.1. Lineage (NCBI taxonomy): Bacteria > Pseudomonadati > Pseudomonadota > Alphaproteobacteria > Hyphomicrobiales > Phyllobacteriaceae > Mesorhizobium > Mesorhizobium sp. M1169. The sequence continues at coordinate 29,770 of NZ_JAMYME010000012.1, forward strand.
AGAGCAGCATCATCGGCTCCTCGTTGAGCTGGTAGCGGCCCGCTTCGATGCGCGACAAATCGAGGATTTCGTTGATCAGGTCGAGCAGATGCTGTCCGGAGTCGTGCACGTCACGGGCATAGTCGCGATAGGTCGGGTTGCTCATCGGGCCGAGCACCTCGTTGGCCATCACTTCAGAAAAGCCGAGAATGGCGTTGAGCGGTGTGCGCAGTTCGTGGCTCATCGAGGCCAGGAAACGCGATTTCGCCAGATTGGCGTCTTCCGCCCGCCGCCGTGCCTCGTCCGACATCGATTTCGCCGTCTCCAGTTCGGCAATCAGCGCATCCTTTTCGGAGCGGAACGACAGCAGCATCAGCGAGGAACGGTTGAGCTGGCGCGCTACATAGGCGAAGAAAGGCAACGAGGCGATCAGCAAGCCTGCCATGATCGCCTCGACCGGCATCCATAATTTCGCACTGGCATAAGCATAGATGGCGACCGGGAGGGCGAAGGTCGCCAACAGCGCACCGCGCAGGGACGAGGCCAGGATCGCAGTTGCCGACATGGCGAGCAGCAGCACCACCGCCTTGGCGACCTGGAACTGATCCATTTGGCAAGCTTCGCAGCCGAGCCATGCGAACCAGGCCCAGCCAAGCCCGCACAGAAAATGGCCGATCAGGAAATCCCTATGCGTTTCCAGCGGGTTGAGCTCGGACGCTTGAGTGACGCGTCTGGCCATGAATGCAACGATGGTATAGCAGATGAATGTGAACAGCGCCCAGACGCCGATCTCCTTGCCGACGCCCGCGAACAAGCCTGCCGCGGCCGTTGCCAGGATGAGCAGCGGAATGACGATCACGCCGCCGGTCATCGAAAGCGCGTGGAGCTTCAACAGCTCGCGGTCGAAGTCGGGATTTCCGGCTTGCTGCGAAAGACGGTCGCGCGTCTTGCGCACCGCGCGTGCGACATCGCTGTTGCGATGGCGTTTTCTGCGGTCCACAATAAACTTGTCTGCCATGGTCGAGCGTTGCAGGGGCATGAAGTCTTCAATTTACGCGGGCAGCAATTTCAAATCGTTAAGCTACGTTCGAATGATTAACCAACGGTTTGCCATATGAGCCGTTCGTGGTCGCGATGGCCGCGCCAGCGATACTATGCGCCGCGTCCGCGAAGCCTGTGGCGCCGACTGATGGACTATGGGCTGACACTCATCGTGCTCGGCCTGGCGATCCTCCTGGCGGCGCGCCTCGACCGGATCGAGACGCGCAAGACGGAGGGCGCGGCCACCGTCAATGACGGCGATAGCATCACGCTCGGCGGCGAGCGCATCCGCATGCGTGGCATCGACGCGCCGGAATATTCGCAGATCTGTCGCAAGGACGGTGCCGACTATCCTTGCGGCAAGCTCGCGCGGCAGTCCCTGGTGCGGTTGATCGCCGGCAAAGCCGTCTCCTGCAGCGGCTGGCAGCGGGACCGCTACGGCAGGCTGCTCGGCGACTGCAAGGCCGGCGGCAAGGATCTCAACCGCGCACAGGTCGAGGCCGGCTGGGCGGTCGCCTTTGGCGATTTCGAGACCGAGGAAGCTGCTGCGCGCGCGGGCAAAGCCGGCATCTGGGGCGGAACTTTCGACGAGCCGAAGAACTGGCGCGAGAGCCACGGCCACGAGCTGGCTGAAAGAAAGCACGGTACCTTGGCGTCGATCGGCGACGCCTTGCGCGAAATTTTTCGCTTCTGGTGAGCTGTGCCTATAGTTCGTCGAGACGGACGAGGAGGATAGAGATGAAGCTGTTCGACGGCGGGCGCGCGCCCAATCCACGCCGGGTTCGGATTTTTCTGGCCGAAAAGGGACTTCAGGTTCCGCTGGTGCCCGTCGACATGGGCGCGCTGGAGCACAAAGAGCAGCCGGTCAGCTCGCGCAATCCGCTGAAGCGTCTGCCGGTGCTCGAGCTCGACGACGGCACAGTCATCACCGAATCCGTCGCAATCTGTCGTTACTTCGAGGAACTGCACCCCGAGCCGGCTTTGTTCGGGCGTGGCGCGCTCGGCAAGGCGATCGTCGAGATGTGGCAAAGACGTGTGGAGTTCAATCTGTTCGGCTGCGTCGCTGCGGCGTTCCGGCACATCCACCCCGCAATGAGGGAATGGGAGATCCCGCAAATCCCCGAATGGGGCGAGGCCAACAAGCCGAAGGCGATCGAATTCCTGAGATTTCTGGACACTGAGCTCGCCGGCAGGGAATTCGTCGCCGGCGATGCCTATTCGATCGCCGACATCACCGGGCTGGTCGCCATCGACCTCATGAAGCCGGCTCGCATCAAGGTACCCGAAGAGTGCACGAACGTGCTGCGCTGGCATCGGGACATCTCCAGCCGGCCGAGTGCCGCCGCCTGACAACGAGTTCCGAATGAGCGAAGAGCTGGAAGCCTTGGCGGCGAGGGTACGCGCCTGCCGCATCTGCGTCGATAACCCGGCCGGCAGGCCGTTGCCGCACCAGCCGCGTCCGGTGCTCAGGCCATCGTCGAGTGCGCGTATCCTGATCGCCAGCCAGGCGCCGGGTACCAAGGTTCACATTACAGGGATGCCGTTCACCGACGCCTCCGGCGACCGGCTGCGAAGCTGGCTGGGCGTCGGCAGCGAGGAATTTTACGACACGGACAAATTCGCCATCGTGCCGATGGGCTTTTGCTTTCCCGGTCAGGACGCCAGGGGCGCCGACCTGCCGCCGCGCCGCGAATGTGCGCCGGCCTGGCGCACATCGCTGATGGCGCTGATGCCGCAAGTCGATATGGTGCTGACGATCGGCATCTACGCGCAAAGCTGGCATATGGGCGCAGCGCGCCGTCCCTCGCTGACGGAAACGGTCATGGATTGGCGTGCCATCTGGGCGGCGGCAACCGACCCGAAAGTCCTGCCGCTGCCGCACCCGTCCTGGCGCAACACCGGCTGGCTGAAGCGCAATCCATGGTTTGAAATGGATTTGCTGCCCTTTCTGAGATCGGAAATCCGCTATCGCCTCGGCTAGGCATTCAGCAAGAAATCACTCGCTTTCGCACTATGCGGCAGAATTTCTTTCTTGTAATAGGCTCGAGCAAGAGGGATTATGGTAATCCATTCCTCGAAGCGCGCCGCGCATGAGGGGACGCGCGTTAAATTCTTGTTTTTATGCATGTCGTTGTGCCAAGGCCGCTGCGCACTTGGACGACTTGCATCAGGGGAGCACCCAATGGACCGCCTTGATAGAAAAATTCTCCGCCTCCTGCAGGAGGATGCGACGCTTGCAGTCGCCGACGTCGCCAAGAAGGTCGGCCTGTCGACGACGCCGTGCTGGCGGCGCATCCAGAAGCTCGAGGAAGAGGGCGTCATCAAGCGGCGCGTCGCCATCCTCGATCATGAAAAGGTCAACGTGCGGGTAACGGTGTTCGTCTCGATCCGCACCAATTCGCACAGCCATGAATGGCTGCGGCGCTTTTCGGAGGTCATCCAGGAATTCCCGGAAGTGGTCGAATTCTATCGCATGAGCGGCGACGTCGACTATCTCTTGCGCGTCGTGGTGCCCGATATCGCCGCCTATGATGCCTTCTACAAGCGGCTGATCGCCAAGATCGAGATCCGCGACGTGTCGTCTTCCTTCGCCATGGAGCAGATCAAATACACGACCGAGATGCCGCTGGATTACATGATGCTCGACAAGGAGTCCGGCGCGAACGCCGCCTGAGATTCTTCTGTTTAGTTCTTCTTTTTGTTGAGGAAACTCCAGGGCGAGTTGACCGGCAGCGTGATCGTGTCCGGCACGGCGTCGACGTTAACCACCTCGGCCTTGCGCACGGTGTAGCCCGACTGGATGACACTGACGCCGTCGAGGATGAAAAGCTGGCTCTTCTCCATGCCCGGCCGTAATGCGCCGGTCACCGAAACCGGCTGGTAGGCCTCGGACATCCTGTAAGGCTGTGCAGGCGTGACGAGGACGATCTGGTTGGGCGGCGGCGTCGGCATGTGGCTGCAGGCTCCCGTCCACGGCACCAGCAGGAATTGGTAGACGAGATCACCATCGCGGTCGACCGGCAGCGCATAGCCTGCGAGTTGCACGGTCTTGTCCTGCAAGTCGAGTGAGAGCGTCTCGCCACGATCCGGCATTTTGGCCGCGATCATCGGCAGTCCGACGCTTTCGGCGGCTGCCTGGGTAGCCGGGCGCAGATCCTTCCAGAAAATGTGCATGGTCCCAGTGGAAGCGCTTGCCGCGATCGCGGACGCCAACAAGGCAGTTGCCATGATCGTACCTGATTTAAAACGGTTGCTCATCGCTGCTCCGCCGTTGAGCCTTGATCTGCGGACATCAAGTAAAGCTGCCGCTGCCTCACAGGTCAACGCTCAAGCCGCATCACATGCCGGCGCGAGCCGGTCATGCCGATCTCGCGAAAGCCGCGGGCGACGAACATGTCGCGAAAACCCATGAAGCTGTAGCTCGGCGAAGCCTGGTCGACGGGATAGGCTTCGATCGTCCTGGCGCCTTTGGCAAAGGCGTGATCGATGGCCGCGTCGAGCAATGCGCTTGCCAGCCCGCCGCCGCGCAACGCTCTCGGCACAAAGAAGCAGACGATCGACCAGATGCCCGTCTCGCTATCGTCCTGCTGCCGTGACAGCTTGCGGTAGGTCTCGCGCGGCGCAATCGAGCACCAGCCGACGGTCCGGCCATCGATCTGGGCGACAATGCCGACCGGCGTGCCGGCGTCGATCAGCGTCATCATCGCGCGTTTCTTCTCGTCGTTCTCGACATGCTCGCGGCGGTCGAGATTGCGCCAAGCCATACACCAGCAGTATTTCGGCCCGCCGGGTTGCTCGAACAGGTTTTCGAAATCGGCGCGCGTCGATTGCTTCACCTCCGTGAAGCGCACTTCGCTCAGGTCAAGCTTTTCTGGCGGCGAGCCGCTCGAGCGTCTTGGCATCGGAAAGCTCCTTCACGGCGTCCTTGCCGATCCAGCGTGCGGTCCTGTCTGTCGAGGCCGCCAGTTTTAGCGCCACGGCAAGGGCAGGGCCGTGCAAATTCATCGATCGCTTGCCGATCGAACGAAGCGCCCAGTTCACGGCCTTCTTCACAAAATTGCGGGCGTCGGTCGCATGCGCTTCGATGATCGGCAGGAATTCGAGGAAGGTCGTCTCGGGCTCCTTCTTCCGGTGGACTACCGACCAGGCCATCATCGCAAAAGCCGTGCGTCGAACGAATTCCCGTTCGTCGACCGCGAATTCGGCGATCAATTCCTTCCAGCAATCCGTGTCGACAAAGAGATCGGAGACCCCGTCGACGATATCCCACGAGTCGAAAGTCGCCGCCCATCGTCTTGCATCCGCGCCGGAGAACCGCTCCGGATCGGCTGTCACGGAAGCGATGAACTGCGCCTCCATGATGCCTGTCTGCCAAAGCTCGAAGGCACGCTCATGGTTGCGCTTGATTTTCTTGGCAATCTGCCGCTGCACGCCATGCGAGATACCGAGCGCACGTTCGATCTTGATGCCGTAGCGCAGCATGCCAAGCCGATTTTCCTCCGAGGCGATCGAGCGCAGATGAGCAACGATTTCATCGGCGCTGGATTGAGGCGAAAGCTCGGCCACGGTGAAGTCCTATTTCTCCAGCCGCGCCAGCAGCGAGGACGTGTCCCAGCGCTTGCCGCCCATCGCCTGCACGTCCTTGTAGAACTGGTCGACAAGTGCCGTCACCGGCAGTTTGGCGCCGTTGCGGTCGGCCTCGGCGAGGCAGATGCCAAGATCCTTGCGCATCCAGTCGACGGCGAAGCCGAAATCATATTTGCCGGCATTCATCGTCTTGTGCCGGTTCTCCATCTGCCAGGAACCGGCCGCACCCTTGGAAATCACCTCGATGACCTTTTCGATGTCGAGCCCTGCCTTCTTGCCGAAATGGATGCCCTCGGCCAGGCCCTGAACGAGGCCGGCGATGCAGATCTGGTTGATCATCTTGGTGAGCTGGCCAGCCCCGGCCGGTCCCATCAATCCGACCATGCGGGCATAAGCATCTATGACTGGCTTGGCCCTGTCGAAGGCGTCGGGCTCGCCGCCGACCATCACGGTCAGCATGCCGTTCTCGGCGCCTGCCTGGCCGCCGGAGACCGGGGCGTCGAGGAACGCAAACCCTAGCGCTTGCGACTGCTGCGCCAGTTCGCGCGCGACCTCCGCCGATGCGGTGGTATTGTCGATGAAGATGGCGCCTTTCTTCATGGAATTGAAGGCGCCTCCGGCGCCGGTCGTCACCGAGCGCAGATCGTCGTCATTGCCGACGCAGGAAAAGACGAAGTCCTTGCCCTCCGCCGCCTCCGCTGGCGTCGCAGCGAAGCTGCCGCCGTGCTGGGCAACCCACTGCTCGGCCTTGGCGCTGGTACGATTGTAGACGGTGACATCGTAACCGCCCTTGTTCTTGAGATGTCCGGCCATCGGATAACCCATGACGCCAAGACCAAGAAATGCCACCGAAGCCATGTTTTCGAATCCCTTAGAAGCCTGCTTTGCGGTCTTCTTACCGGATCAGGCAAGGTGATGGGAGTCAGCGGTGCAGGTGGATGGTGATGCGCCGTTCGATCCACTCGACGCCGTGGCGCAATGTTTCCACGATGATCAGATAGATGATCGCCGCCCAGATATACGACTGAAAGTCGAAGGTGCGCGCATAGGTGAGCCGGGTGATGCCCATCAAATCGTAGACCGTGATGATGGCGACGATTGCCGAGCCCTTGATCATCAGGATGATCTCGTTGCCATACGGGCGCAACGCGACGATCAGCGCCTGCGGCAGGATGATCTTCCACATCGTCTGCAGTTTGTGCAGGCCGAGCGAGGCGGCACCTTCCCACTGGCCCCTCGGCACGCTCTCGATTGCGCCACGCAAAATCTCGGCTTGATAGGCGGCCGTATTCAGCGAAAAGGCGAAGATCGCGCAGTTGAACGCTTCGCGGAAGAAGCCCCACAGTCCGACCATCTCGAGCTCCGGCCGGAAGGAGCCGACCCCATAGTAGACCAGGAAGGTCTGCGCCAACAGCGGCGTGCCGCGAAAGAAATAGACATAGGCATAGGCGAACCCCGAAAGGATCGGGTTCTTCGACATGCGTGCATAGGCGATCGGCACCGACAGGATCGCGCCAAGCACAATCGAGATGGCAACCAGCAACAGGGTGATGCCGAGGCCGGATATGTAGCCGGGTGCATATTTCTGGAAGAACTCCGGGTTCCACGCAGCGACCAGGTAGACGACCATGCCGATGCCGAGAGCGATCCACAGGCCGACCAGGACATGGCCGAGGATGCGTTGGCGCGACCAGCCGCGTGCGGGCGGCGGCGGCCGGTCGACCTTCAGCGTGTCGGTGGCCAGGCTCATCTTTTGACCTCGCTGCTGCCGACCGCTCGTTCGATCGCATTGATGCCGAAGGAGGAGACGATCGCCAGCAGGAGATAGATCAGGCCGGCAAAACCGTAAAACAGGAAGGCGTGCTTGGTGACGCGAGCGGCAACCCCGCTCTGCCGGAGGATCTCGTTGAGGCCGACGGCCGAGACGAGCGCGGTGTCCTTGAGCAGGATAAGCCAGAGATTGGCAAGTCCGGGCAACGCGATGCGGATCAACTGCGGCAACACGATCAGCCGCATCGTCTGGCCGCTGGACAGGCCAACCGAATAGCCTCCCTCATATTGCCCTTTTGGAATGGCGCGGAATGCGGATAAAAACACCTCGCTGGAATAAGAGGAGAAAATGAAGCACAGCGCGATCATGCCGGCGACGAAGCTGTTGACGTCGGCGGAGGTGCCAGGGCTCACCAGCCGGACAATGTACTGCAGGATCAATGGGATGCCGAAGAAGATGAGAAATAGGGTGAGCAGCTCGGGTATTCCGCGAAAAATCGTGGTGTAGATGTTCCCGGCCAGTCTCAGCGACGGCTCTTCCGATTGTTTGGCCAGCGCCACGAAAAAGCCGAGCGTCAGCCCGAAAGGCAGAGTGGCCAGCGCAAGACATACCGTGACAAATACACCCGCGGCGATGTCGTCGAGCCAGCCTTCGGGTCCCCAACTGAGAAGCGTCAGTGCGCTCTGCATCCGCCTGCCTGTTCTCCTTGAGGCTCTTCGAGACCCGTACCGCATCACCCCTCGTGCGCGGCGTCCTTATAAGAACGGCGGGAATCTCCCGCCGTTCACGTCATCCTATGTCGGTCGATCAGGACTCGCCGCCATAAACGTCATATTTGAAGTATTTGTCGTTGATTTCCTTGTACTTTCCGTTTGCGCGGATGGCGTCGATCGCCGCATTGAACTGGTTGACCAGATCGGTCTCGCCCTTGCGCACGGCAATGCCGGCGCCCGGACCGTGGATTTCGATAACCGGCTTGATTGTGCCGACCAGCTTGCAGCAGGCGCCGTCCGGCGAATCCAGCCATTGCTGCAGCACGACGACGTCGTCGTTGGCGGCATCGAGCCGGCCATTGGCCAGATCGAGCTGGTATTCCTGTGCGGTCGGGTACGGCTTGACGGTGCTGTCGGTATAAGTCTTGGTCGAATAGTTGAAATGCGTGGTGGACGCCTGCACGCCGATCGTTTTGCCGGCCAAATCTTCCTTGGTGACACCCTTGATGTCGGTGTCCTTGGGCGCGGCGATCGCCGGCGGCGTATTGTAATATTTGTGGGTGAAGTCGACCTTCTCGGCGCGTTCCGGCGTGATCGACATCGACGCGACGATGGCGTCGAACTTGCCTGCCTGAAGGGCTGGAATGATGCCGTCCCAGTCCTGCGCGACGAAGGTGCACTTCACCTTCATCTCGTCGCAAAGCGCCTTGGCGATGTCGATATCGAAGCCCACGAGTTGGCCGTCGGCGGTGAGGTTGTTGAATGGCGGATACGCTCCCTCGGTGCCGATCCTCAAGGTTTTTTCCTGCGCCTGGGCAACGCCAAGCGTCAGCAGCGCAGCCGAAGCGGCGAGCGCGATACGCAGTGCAATACGCATAATGGTCCTCTCTGTTGGTCCCGGCCGTCGTTCCCGAACGGCTCTGTGGGCGGTGCTTTTGACCGCCCGCTGGCGCGATACTCCCATTCTTTCCCAAGAAAAAGCAACTGCAAAACCGTCGCTTGAGGGAAGGTCATGTTCAGAAAACGGTGACGCTGGGTCAAACGCCTGAATGGAGAGAAAGTGGCCGGAAGCCCCCTGCGGCCGCGATCTCAGCGCGTCAGGCCGGTGGCGCGCTCGATGAAGTCAGCTATCGAATTCGTGTCGTCGAGATCGAAGGCCGGCAGGTCTTCGCCGACAATGTGGAAGTCGGACGCGATGGCGACAATGTGTGGATCGCCTGCCGAGAGCGGTGTCCGGTCCTTGGCCTCGAGCCGTCGCGTCTCGATTTTCTTGTGCGCCTCGCGCTTGTAACCCTCGACCAGCACGATATCGGAGGGTGCCAGCCGTGACAGGATCGCGTCCAGCGTCGGCTCGTCCTCGCCGCGCAATTCGTGCATCAGCGCCCAGCGCCTGCCCGACACGACCGCGACCTCCACTGCTCCCGCCTGCCGGTGGCGAAAGCTGTCCGCTCCGGGTTTGTCGATGTCGAAATCATGATGGGCGTGTTTTACCGTCGACACTTTCCAGCCGCGCCGGACGAACTCGGCTACCAGCTTTTCGGTCAATGTCGTCTTGCCGGAGTTCTTCCAGCCGGTGATGCCGAAGACACGTCTTTTCATGGCTCGATGCTCCGCAACAGATGCGCGGCCTGGGCAAGGTCGTCGGGAGTGTTGATGTTGAAGAACGGATCGATCTCGGCCCCGCCGGATTTCAGGATGGGAAATTCCACCTCGACAAAACCGTGCCGGTCGATGAACGCCGCAACGCGCCGGTTGTCTTCCTCGACGAGAAATTGTCGCAAGGCCTGATCTAACCCTAGCGGCCAGAGTGCAAAGGTCGGATGTCGTTTGCCGCCGGAACAGGCAACGGCGATCGAGCCGGAGCGCGCATAGGCTGCCGCGAGCAGCCGCTCGACCATATCCCTCGGCAGGAAAGGCGTATCGCCGGCAGCCGTGACCAGCGCCTGGCAGGTCGTGTCGGAAGCCCATTCGAGGCCGGTCAGGATCCCGGCAAGCGGCCCGGCATAACCTTTGACGGTGTCGGCAAGCACCGGAAGCCCCGTCGCGGCAAACCGTGTCGGATCGCCATTGGCGTTTAGCGCAAGCGGTCCGACCTGCGGGCCAAGGCGCGAAACGACATGGTCGAGCAGGGTACCGTCGCCAAGCGCAAGCAGCGTCTTGTCGCCGCCGCCCATCCGGCTCGACCGGCCGCCGGCTAGAATGATCCCTGCGATATCTCGGCCCATCGTTTGCTGCCTAGACCCAAAATCCAGTTTTCAAATCAGACAGTCGTCGACAGTCACTCTATATGCCGTCCGGCGCCATGTCCGGTCCAGTGCTTTCGGCGGCTGTCTTTCGCCGGCCGACGATCCGTTCGCGGTAGAGTGCATAGAGGCCTGAGCCGATGATGATCGTGGCACCGCCGATCATCGGCAGATCCGGGACATCGCCGAAGATCGTGAAGCCAAGCAGGATCGACCAGAGCAGGGCGGTGTAGCGGAACGGCGCGATGAAGGAGATATCGCCCACCCGCATCGCCGTGATGATGAAGTGGTAGCCGATGAGCACGAGCACCGCCGCCAGCGCCAGGAACGCCGTGCTTTGTCCTGTCATCGGTGTCCAACCGCCCATCGGTGAAAGCAATGCCGCGCCCAGAAACGTCATGGCAAGGGCGGTGGCGCTCGACACCAGCAATGTCGGAATTGCCTGCGGTATCCGCTTGGTGGCGAGATCGCGCACCGCACAGCATGCCACGCTGGCCAGCGCCAGCAGAGAAAAGACGCTGAACCCTTCGAAGCCCGGCCGTACGATGATCAGCACGCCGGCAAAACCGACGGCAATAGCCAGCCAGCGCCGCCAGCCGACGCCCTCGTTGAACACAAGCGCTGCGCCCATCGTCACCGCCAGCGGCAGCGCCTGCAGCACGGCGGAGACATTGGCGATCGGAAGATGCGCCAGAGCAACCAGGAAGGACACCGTGGCGCCGGCCTCGCCGGCAACGCGCAGCGCAACGGTCGGCTGCAGCATCGAACCTGGCCGGGCAAGCGCGCCGCGTTGCCACGCAAGCAGGCCAACGAAAAGCGAAGCGAAGGCGCCGCGGATCAGCATGACCTGCGCCATGTTCATCGATTCCGACGAGAATTTGGTGATAGCGTCGTTGAGGGTGAAACCAGCCATGGCCACCATCATGAACAACGCGCCGCGCAGGTTTGGCGAAAGAGGCAAGGCGATTACCGGGTGAGTCCTGCAGCAAGCGTCTAGCAGGCACCCGCAAAACAGCAACGTCAAAGGGCTGGGCCACAGCCTTTCTATGGCCCGTAACATCTGTCGCGCAAGAGCGGCAGGGCTTATTTGGGCGTCAGTACCTCGGTGCCGTTGCCTTCCTTGCCGGCAATCGTCCACAGGCCACGCAGCGAGCCGTCGTCCTGCACCTTGTAGACGACAAGACCGACCGCCTTGCCCATGACATAGCCGGCGGAGAAGGCATCATCATTGCGCATGCAGATACCGTCCGAGGACGAGCCGCCTGTCTCCCAATGGATCGTGCAGGTCGTCTCGCTGGTCAGCGTGATCGTCGCGTCGCCACCATAGGACGACCCATCGAAATTGGTGCCGGCCACGGCATAGGTGCCGCCGATCGACTGAGCCGCCGCAGGCAGGGCCGCGAGGCTGAGCAATGCAAGAGAAAGAATGAGTTTGCGCATATCGTATTCCCCCACTGGGCGAAGAACCGCTCCAGAGCAGAGGCTAGGCCCGAATGGGCTTGCGGTAAATCCGGTGACCGTTTGCGGACAAGACCTTTTCTGGGTGTGACCCCAAAAAAGGTGCCGTTCTAAAGGATGGGTTCGGAGGGCAAATTTATCACACTGCCGGCTCGAGGAAAATTTTTCGACGAGATCAAATTTGCTCGGCAAGATTCACCAAATTGGTCATTGTAAGCTTCTGATCGTGTTGGGAGATGGTCCATGATGAATGCACGAGGCAATGCGGACTGGCTTGGCACAGGCAGCAGGCGGCATGTTTCGTCGGCTTTCCGGTTCTCTTCTGCCCTGGCGGGTATCCTCATGGCGATAGCGCCTGCGTTCGCCGAGAACGGCGCTTCGGCGTCGGCAATCGAACGGATGTCCACGCCGGGTCACGAAGCGGATGAGCTCGCTCGCCGCGTCGGGAAATGGTCCGTCGTCAACACGATCTGGCCAACGCCCGGCGCGCAGCCGATCGTGATGACCGGGCTGGTGGCCGAGCGCACGATGATCGGTCCCTTCATGCAGGAGGTGATGCGCCCGGCGCCCGGGTCGGAAATGCCGGACTTCCAGCGGATAGCCTATTTGAGCTATGACCGGGTGGAGGGCCGCTGGAAGTATGTCTCCATGGACACCCGTTTCCCGGCAGGGATCATGCCCGCCTGGAGTTTTGGTGGCGAGGAGGACGGCAAGATTTCACTGCTGTTCGAGCCGCTTGGTTTCGTCGGCTTCGGCCCCGAGGTCGAAGGGCGGTTCACGGCCTCGGATTTCGTCATTTCCAGGGATGGCGATAATCACGAGGTGGCCGAGCAGCATTTCCTGCAGGCCAATGGCAGCGGCAAGAAATGGCTTGCCGTGCGGTATGACTACACGCGCCAACAACCGTGACTCGCTAGCAAAAACAATAGGCTGCCAATAAGTTCTGACATCGCCGGATGCTCACGGTCCCCTGAGGCTGCCGGCGATCGCATCGACGAGCGGGTCGTATTTCGATTTCAGGGCTGGCGGGTAGTCGATCCAGACCGTATGGATGACACCGTCTTTTCCGAACAGGCGGCGTTCGTAGAAGATGTTCTCGCCTTTGATGCCCGACAGCACCGCCCAGTCCTTGCCGGTCTTGCTGTAGGTGATCCTGTAGCCAGGTTCCTTGCTGGCCCTCTCGGCGGAGACGAAGGCTGTCGGGGTGTCGTCATCGATGTTGAGGATACCCGAACAGATCAGGCTGGCGCCATCGGCAGTGAGCCATTGTTGTCCATCGCCATTGTCCGGCTCAGGCTGGCGAAGAGTGAAGATTTCATCCGGAAAGGTGCAGACGGTGCCGAAGCGCTCGTTCGTGTAGGTAAATGGCGCGGCAAATGCCATGGTGGCCGCCATCACTCCGAAAAACGTCGGGATTGCAAAAAACCGCTGCACGCCTTGCCTCGAAGCCGGTGCCAAGGCGATTATTCTTGCACGAAATCGGCCAAAAATCAGCCGCCGGTGACGCTCATATGCCGCGACACCGACGGACGGTTGGTGCGGCGATCGATGATGAAGTCGTGGCCTTTGGGCTTGCGGCCGATTGCTTCGTCGATGGCATCGGCGACCAGCTCGTTGCCTTCCGACGCACGCAGCGGCGCGCGCAGGTCGGCCGCATCTTCCTGGCCGAGGCACATGTAAAGGGTGCCGGTGCAGGTCAGCCGGACCCGGTTGCAGCTTTCGCAGAAATTATGCGTCATCGGTGTGATGAAGCCCAGCCGCCCGCCGGTCTCGGCGACTTGGACATAGCGGGCCGGGCCACCGGTCTTGTAGGGAATGTCGCTTAGCGTGAACTGGCGTTCGAGAGCCGCGCGCAGCAGCGACAGCGGCAAATACTGGTCGGTGCGGTCGGCATCGATCTCGCCCATCGGCATGGTTTCGATGACCGTCAGATCCATGCCGCGGCCATGCGCCCAGCGCAGCATTTCAGGCAATTCGGCGTCATTGAAGTCCTTCAACGCCACGGCATTGAGCTTTACCTTCAGCCCGGCCGCCTGCGCGGCGTCGATGCCGTCCATGACCTTGTCCAGATTGCCCCAGCGGGTGATCTGGCGGAATTTGTCGGCATCGAGGGTATCGAGCGAGACGTTAATGCGCTTGACGCCGCAGTCGGCGAGCTCGGCGGCAAAGCGGGAAAGCTGCGATCCGTTGGTGGTCAGCGTCAGCTCTTCCAGTGCACCACTCTCGAGATGCCGCGAAAGCTGGCGTACCAGGTGCATGATGTTCTTGCGCACAAGCGGCTCACCGCCGGTGAGGCGGAGCTTGCGCACACCCTTTTCGATGAAGACCGTGCAGAGCCGGTCGAGCTCTTCCAGCGACAGCAGGTCCTTCTTCGGCAGGAACGTCATGTCCTCGGCCATGCAATAGGTGCAGCGGAAATCGCAGCGGTCGGTAACCGACACGCGCAGGTAGGTAATCGTGCGACCGAAAGGATCGATCATATCCATGCGTATGCGCTTTCCGTGGCCGTGAACGGCTTCGTTATATATGGCTATGTGATACGAGCCAACTTGCCATTCAAGATAGAAGCTCGCGATCATCGGTAACATTCCGACGCCGACAGATCATGTCGGAACTTTCCATGCGGCCTTTTCCCTCGACGCGAAGCGGCGTAGGGAAGGGCGGTTCTCCGCAGGATCCACCAGCATGACAGCGCCAAAGGAACTCAGGGTCTCGAAGGACCGCAAGCTGCTTTCCGTCACCTTTCCGGGACATCAGCCGTTCGAATTGCCGGCCGAGCTGCTGCGCGTCGCCTCGCCATCGGCCGAGGTGCAGGGCCATTCGCCCGAACAGCGCGTCACCGTTCCCGGCAAGCGCAACGTGGCGATCCTGAAGATCGAGCCAGTCGGCAATTATGCCGTGCGCATCACCTTCGACGATTTCCACGACACCGGCATCTTCACCTGGAATTACCTGCATACGCTGGGTCATGAGAAGGATGCACGCTGGGCCGCCTATCTCGCCGAGCTGGAAGAGAAGGGGCTGAGCCGCGACCGCTGAAATGGATCCCGCAGGACTCTCAGGTCAACGCAAGATCGCCAGTATCTCGCTGGTGTCGTAATAAAACGGCGTGCCTTCGATCAGCCGGTCATCCTTGAAGCGCAACACTTCGGCAAACGGCTGTTTGATGGTTGCGCCATTGGCCCGCGATGAAAGCGAAAGCGAGCAGCTCATGAACACCGTGTCATCGTTTTGGGCGACCTGAAGGTCCTCCACCGCCACGTCGCTCCAGATTTCCCGCATTTTGCGGAAAAGGGCGCCAACGCCGTCGAGGCCGTTCCAGTCACCGGCATAGGGCAGGGAGCGCGGCTCATGCACGACAATCTCGGCATGAAATGCGCAGGCAAGCACATCGAGGCTCTCCGACCCTGATTGCAGGAAACGCATTTCAACATTGAACATGTTTTCAATAAGTTCCATGGCGGTGCGTCGCCGGTCGAGCGGTTTATCCATTTTTGACCTCCGTATCCCTTGGCACGATCATGCAGGTAAAGCGGTTTGCCCTTGTTTGCGTTGCCTCGACACCCGTTTCCTGATGACCGGCAAACGGGCATTTGTCGTGAAAACGTCATGCATCTGGAGTAGCGCCGGCAAAGCTTTGGAGACGAACACATGTCGATAATCACCAGCGTCGAACAGCTCGAAGCGCTCTATGGCCTGCCTGGTGAAGCGTCAGTGGTCAAGGAACTCGACCAGCTGATTCGCGAATACGCAGCTATCATCGAGGCTTCGCCGTTTGCCGCGCTCGCAACCTGCGGGCCAGAAGGGCTGGACTGCTCGCCGCGCGGCGATCTCGCCGGCTTCGTCCGCATCCATGATCCGAAAACGCTGATGATGCCGGACCGGCGCGGCAACAACCGTGCCGATTCGCTAAGGAACATCCTTCGCGATCCGCGCGTCGCGCTCCTGTTCCTGGTGCCGGGTTCCGGCACGACGCTGCGCGTCAATGGCCGCGCCCACATCACCACCGATACCGGGCTCTGCGCCTCGTTCGCCGTCGAGGGCAAGCCGGCGCGCTCGGTGACGATCATCGAGATCGATGCGGTTTATTTCCAGTGCGCCCGCGCCATCCACCGATCGGAACTGTGGAACCCGGCAAGGCATGTCGACCCGAGATCGCTGCCGACTCCCGGCCAAATCCTGGAAATCACCAGCCGCAAGAACATTGACGGCGAGGTCTACGACAAGGAATGGCCCGAGCGCGCGAAAAAATCGATGTGGTGAAGCATTTGGTGGTGGAGCACTGGGCTGTCAGGCGGTCTTCAAAACCTCGGCAACCCTACGCATCTGTTCGCCGATCATGTCGCATTGTTCCGGTGTCGACTGGCTCATCGCCTTCTCGATCAGCGCCATATGGACCTTCAGCGCCTGCATCAGCAGTGCCTCGCCGGCCTCGGTCAACGTCAGCCGCAGCACGCGCTTGTCCTTCTCATCGCCCTCGCGGCGCAGCAGGCCGCGCGTCTCCAGCTGCGGCAAAAGCATGGTGATGTTGGAGCGGCCGACCAGCAGCCGGCGAGCGAGGTCGTGCTGCGACATGCCGGGATGACGGTAGAGGTTCATCAGCACGTCGAGCTGCGCCGGCTTCAGGTCGAGCGGCGCAAGCTTCACCGCCAGGGTGCGTTCCAGCACATGGCAGGCGCGCGCCACCGCGACCCAGTTGCGAAAACGCGGGTTGTCCCAGGGCAGGTCTTGCTTAATGTTCATGTTTGAACTATTATGTTCATGCTTGAACCAATGAATGGATCGCCACTATGGCATCATTTGGACTGAAGGTCATCCGCGGCACGTTCGGCGTGGCTGAGCATGTGGCACCGCGACTCACCGGGCGTGCTGCATTCGAGCTGTTCTGCCGCACGCCGCACGAGAAGAACCTGAGCGAAGGCGAACGCCGCGCAATCGACCGCGCCGCCGATTTCATGACCCAGGCACGCCATCATCGGCTAAAGACCAGAACCGGCTGCGTCATGGTGCATGAATTCCGGCCCGAGCCGGGCAGGGCGGCTGCCGGCACCGTGCTCGTCATCCATGGTTGGCGTTCGCGCACCGAATACATGCGCACGCTGATCGAAGCCTATCGCGATGCCGGCTACAAGGTGGTCTCGCTCGACCTGCCGGGCCACGGCCGGTCGCAGGGCCGCCGGCTTACCCTGGTCAGCGCGGTCGATGCGGCACGGGTTGCCGGCGAATGGTTCGGGCCGTTTGCCGCCATTGTCGGCCATTCCTTCGGTGGTGCCGTTGCCGCCAACGCCGTCGCCGGTTCGATCAGGAACATCCCGCGATTGGCGGCCGGGCGGCTGGTGCTTATCGCCGCGCCGAGCTCGCTGCCGGCGATCTTCGCTGATTTCAGCCGCATGCTGAATGTCGGCTCGCGCTCGCAGGCCGCCATGGCCGACCGGGTCGAGCGCATCGCCGGCCGGCCGTTGCACGAGTTCACCGGTGACCGCCAGCTCGCAAGCACGCCGCTGCCGACGCTGGTGATCCACGCGCCGGACGACCGCGAAGTGTCCGCCGAGCATGCAAGGCTCTACACGCGCGCCGGCGACCATGTGCGGCTCTACTGGGCCGACGGGCTCGGCCATCGCCGCATTCTCGCCGACAGGGGTGTGGCGGAGCGTGCCGTTGGCTTCGTTGCCGGCAGGCTCGAGCCGTCTCTGCAGTGACCTGAATATCGTTCTTGTCAGCCGGGTTCGACGTCACGCTGCCCCGGTGCTGGCCATCGCTATCCAAGCCGCCATTGCCCCGGCCACCGTCGCCAGAAGAGCCGAGCGCGACGCGCCGTCGCGCGCCTGGATCGACATGCCGTGCTGCACGGTCGCGTAGAAGGTCGCGGCCGTACCGCAGTCGAAATCGGCCGGCAACTCTCCCTCGGCGACGCCACGCTCGAGGCGTCTCAGCAAGGCTTCGCGGTTTTCGGCGCGGCGACGGCGCAGATCATCGCAGATGGCGCCGCGGCTTGAATCCTGGTGCAATGCGCCGAGCGTGATAAGGCAGCCTTGCGGACGACCGCTCTGTGAATAGGCCCTGGCAGTCTGCCGCAGGAACCGTTCGACGGCCTCGCGCGCGGTCGGCGCCTTTTCCAGCGCGGACCAGATCTCGGTTCCCTCGACCCGCGTGTAAAGCTCGGTTGCCTCGAGAAACAGCGCTTCCTTGCTGGCGAAGGCGGCATAGAGGCTGGGTGAGTTGATGCCCATTGCAGCGGTCAGGTCACTTATCGACGCGCCCTCATAACCCTTGGCCCAAAACACTTCCATTGCGCGCCGCAAGGCGGCGGCTCGATCGAAGGTGCGGGGGCGACCTCGTTCCGGCATGGCATCCTTTCTGTATTGATCGATACATAATTCGGTTGACGTGGTTCAGCAAGGCTGGCAGATATTTATGTATCAATCACTACAAAATGGAGAAGCAGATGTCATCCAGAAGCTTGAACGGCAAGGCCGCCCTCGTCACCGGCGGCAGCCGCGGCATTGGTGCGGCGATCGCAAGAAGGCTCGCGGCTGACGGCGCAGGCGTGGCGATCACCTATGTGAATGGCGAGGAAGGGGCGCGTGCGGTGGTCAGGGAAATCGAGGCGGGCGGCGGCCGGGCCTTTGCCATCAAGGCCGACAATCGCGATGCTGGGGCGATCGAGGCGGCGGTCGATGAGGCAGCAACAGCCTTCGGACGGCTCGACATCCTGGTCAACAGCGCCGGCATCTGGCGCGCTGCGCCGATCGATGCCCTGTCGCTTGCCGATTTCGACGAGACGATGGAGGTCAACCTCAGAGCCCCGTTCGTCGCCGCCAAGGCGGCAGCAGCGCATATGGGCGAGGGTGGCCGGATCATCTCGATCGGCAGCAATCTGGCCGAGCGTGCCACGGACGCCGGCCTGAGCGCCTACTCGGCCAGCAAGGCTGCCTTGGTTGGCCTGACCAAGGCCTTTGCA
This sequence comes from Mesorhizobium sp. M1169, assembly GCF_040318345.1. Classification (NCBI taxonomy): domain Bacteria; kingdom Pseudomonadati; phylum Pseudomonadota; class Alphaproteobacteria; order Hyphomicrobiales; family Phyllobacteriaceae; genus Mesorhizobium; species Mesorhizobium sp. M1169. The sequence continues at coordinate 48,523 of NZ_JAMYME010000012.1, forward strand.
CGCGATCTCGGTCCGCGCGGAATCACCGCCAATGTCGTCCATCCGGGGTCGACCGATACCGACATGAATCCGGCAGCCGGCCCGCACGCCGAGCATCAGCGTCAGAGGATGGCGATGCCTCGCTTCGGCACGGCCGACGAGATCGCCGGCATGGTCGCCTGGCTTGCCGGCCCCGAAGGGCGCTTCGTGACAGGCGCTGCATTGACCATCGACGGCGGCGCCAACGCTTGAGGCTTGGCTCACGGGCACTACCATTGGTCGGGAGCGACGGTGGATTCGCTCCCCCGTCACGACGTTGTGAAACCGTTCTGCAACAGACGTTCCGAAATTTATGAAAGCTTAACGAAATCAGTATGAATCAGTGTAGTCACGCCTTACATCCGCCATGGGGTGGGCGAGACCGTGAAAGCGGTGCGGAACGGGATCCGGTTCAACCGGAGCGGGTGATCCATGAAACTCCTTGGAAACAAAGCAACCGTGCTGCCGTTTGCGGTGGCCGCGGCAATGCTGGCCTTCGGGGCGCCGAAGGCTGAAGCGCAAGGGTTCTTCGACATGCTTTTCGGCGGCGGCGTCAAACACGCACCGCCGAAAGGTAACTTTCCGCCGCCACCGTCAAAATACAAGCCGAAGCCCAGGGCGCCGGCCGCTTCCGGTGGTGGGGGCGGTGGTGGTGCGCAAATCAGCGGCCCGTCCTATTATACCTACAAGAGCGATCCGCTGGTGCGCGTCGATTTTTCGGCACTGTCGGCAGCGCCTGAACCAGCAACGCCTCAGGACGCTGCTTTCGAGCCGGCAGCCACCGGGGCTGCATTCCGCGAAGCCATTGCCGGCCTCGACGGCTATGATCTCTACGCCGAGAAGGACATCGCCAAGGCGCTGATCGCCTATTACTCGGCCAATCCGGATTTCATCTGGGTGACGGGAACCAGTCCCAGCAGCCGTGCCCAGGATGCCGTGCGGGTGCTGGGCGAGGCCGCGAGCTACGGCCTGACGCCCGCCGACTACACCGTCGAAGTTCCGGCAGCAGGCACATCGGCGGGCAATGTCGATGAACGCCTGAAAGAGCTGGTCCGCTTCGAGATGGCGCTGTCGGCGCGTGTCCTGCGCTACGCCCGTGACGCACAAAGCGGCCGCGTCGATCCCAACCGCATGACCGGCTACTACGATTTTCCGCCGAAGCCGCTCGACATGGAAGGGGTGCTGAAGACGCTGGCCCATACCCAGCAAGTGCGCACTTATCTCGAGTCACGGCATCCACAGAATTCCGAGTATCAGGCGCTGCGCGTCGAACTGGAAGCTCTCCTGGCCACCGCCGAAGACGAAATCACCATCGATCCCGATCTGCTGTTGAAGCCGGGGCAGACCAGCCCCGAGCTGCCGAAGCTTTTGACAAAGATCGCGCGCAATCTCGATGACGAGATGGGCGGCGCCTATGGCGAGGTCCTGGCGAGGCTCGCTACCAGCGAGGTCTACGATCCGGAGCTGGTGCCGGTGATCAAGGCGGTGCAGAAACGGGCCGGCATGAAAGGCGACGGCGTCATCGGCCCGCGTACTGTTGCATCGTTGGCCGGAACGTCCAAGGCCGACAAAGTTCAGAAGGTTCGGGTTGCGCTCGAAGAGTTGCGCTGGTTGCCTTCCGACCTTGGCAGCCCGCGCGTCTTCATCAACCAGCCGGCTTTCACCGCGAGCTATATCGATGATGGCGAGGAGAAGCTGAAGACCCGCGCCGTGGTTGGCAGGCCCACCAACCAGACTGCTTTCTTCTATGACCAGATAGAGCAGGTCGACTTCCATCCCTATTGGGGCGTGCCGCAATCGATCCTGGTCAACGAGATGCTGCCGCGGCTGCGCCGGGATCCTGGCTATCTCGACCGCGCCGGCTACGAGGTGGTCGATGCCCGCGGCAAGCGCATTCCCTCGTCCTCGGTCAATTGGGGCGCCTACGGCGCAAAGATACCCTACGGCGTGCGCCAGCTGCCAAGCGAGGCCAATGCGCTGGGCGAGCTGAAGATACTGTTCCCCAACAAGCATGCAATCTACATGCACGACACGCCGCAGAAGTCGTTTTTCCAGCGCGACATGCGTGCGCTCAGCCATGGCTGCGTTCGCTTGCAGGATCCGCGCGGCATGGCCGCTGCCGTGCTCGGCACCTCGGTCGACTACATCGAGGACAAACTGAAACACGGACATTCGACCGAGGACGTGACACGCAAGATCCCGGTCTATGTCGCCTATTTCACCGCATGGCCGGACCTGTCCGGCAAGGTCGAATATTTCAACGACGTCTACGGCCGCGATACAAGGCTGCAGCAGGCGCTCGACAGCACGGAAGCGGTGCGTTCGCCGGCAAGCTGACGAATGCGGTTCTAGCGCTGAAACAGTGGACGCCGGAAACCGGCATCGCGTCCGGCGATGAGCCAATAGACCAAGCCCGCGACAACGCCTGCGGCGGCAATGATGCCGATATCGGCCCAGCGCTCCGGGTTCGTGTCATCCGGTACACTGGGCCAGATCAAGGCGAAGCCGCCAACAGCGGCCGCCGCGCCGAAGACCATATGCAGCCAAAAACTGCGCAGCGAGAAAAACTCGGCAATCAGTGCGAAGATCAGCGTCTGCAGGCCGGTCAGCACGATCGTCAAAATAGATGAACATGCCGAGCGGCGGCAACAGCAGCACCGCAACGGGGGTGACGCCCATGACGTCGAAATAATTCGGCGCATTTGGCAGCGAACTCAGCCCGCCATAGATCGCCGCCACCGCGATCAGCCCAACCAGTACCGCTATGAAATAACCCGCGAGCATCATCAGAAAGCGCTTCAATACGTGCTTTACCGTCTCCATGCCCACCCCCGCGCGCAATGATAGCACCCAGTCAGCCATCAAAGTCATATCTACGCAAGGGTGTGCCGAAGACCGGGTGCCTCCGGGCGCGCCTTTTTCGAATGCTAACCTTTGCAGGCAGCGACTATTTCGGCGCGGCTGTCACCGGATCGTAGGTGATTTCGACTTTCGCCTTGTCGCTCGTGTAATAAATGACGGTGTAGCCATCGCTGTCCCAATCGATTTCCTTGATGTAGCGGAAGTCGTCGCGCTGCTCGACCTTGGCGATGATTTCCGACAGCTTCTTGGCATTCTGCGGCGGCACCGGATTTTCGTCCGCGGCAAAGGCCGATCCGCCGACAAGCAGCACGGCGGCCGCCAAAACAAGTCTGGACATGGCTTTCCCTCACATCTCGATGAGCAGAAACTCGTTTCCATGCAGGTTTGTTCCCGGAGCGCCGGGCGTTGCGCTACAAGGAGGCGCCGGCCATGCCTGATTTATGGCCGCCGAAAGAACAAGGCGACTGCTTAAAATCGGTGATTTACCTACGAATGCCCAGCGTTTCATTCCGGGAGGCCAGCGAGCCGCAACCCTTCGATGTATCGGGCAAGGAGAGCCTTATCCCGATATGGCGCGCGGGAGCTGTATCGCTCGATCGAGAATTCCGGATTGAGCTTGAGAAGTTCGCTAGCGGCGCGACGGGCGTCCTCCAAGCGACCAAGTTGGGCATATGTTGCCGCCAGCAAGCGGTAGGCGGAACCAATGTCTGCCATCTTTTCCAAAAGGGACAGGGCTTCGAGGTAGTTTCCGGAAAGGTATTTGCTGGCCGCAATGTTCCAAAGGTACCAGTCGGGTCGGCTGGGATTGAGCCGTAAAGCCAGTTCTCCGATTCTGGTCGCGTCCTCGAGACGCCCGAGATAGCCCAAGGCATCGCAATATTCGGCGAGGAGATCGCAATTGTTGGGCGCAAGCTCGCGGCCACGTTCGTAACAGCCTATTGCTCTTTCAGCTTCCCCCCGCCAGAGGTAAACGACGCCCAGCGCCCAGTGGACGTTGGCGTCGTAGGGACTGAGTTCAAGGGCTTTGCTCGCCGAAGCGAATGCACTTGCCAGCGTGGTTTCCAGATCGACGCGCTCATTCCATTTCAGCCTGTGTATCTCGAGCCAGGCGAGTCCCAGGTATCCGCGCGCGTAGCCCGGATCGTCGTTGATCGCGGCGACGAACATCTCTCTGGCAAGTCTGACGTCATCCGGATTCAAGCTCATCTCAAGATGCCTGCCGCGCAGGTAAAAGTCATATGCCCTCAGTGCGGTTAGCGGTTTGCCGAGAACACGGTGGCGCTCGGCCTCCTCGATCTTGATGTTAAGGGCGGCCGGAATGGATTGGGACAGCTCGTCTTGGATGTAGAACATATCGACAAGGTCGAAATCGTATTTCTCCGCCCAGATGTGTTCGTGTAACGCATTGGTCAGATTGGCATTGACCCGGACGCGATTGCCGAGCCGCCTCACGCTCCCCTCAAGAGTGTAATGCGTGGCCGGAGCATTCTGTTGCGGCTCTGAACGAGGCAAGCGAACGATCACGTTTAACCCGGAGAAGCGCGACAATGCGGCAGCGATATCCTCGGTTATGCCGGCGGCGAAATACTCATGGTCGGGATCGCCGCTCAAATTCACAAACCTCGAGACATAGAGAAGCGTTCTGTTCGACGCGATAGCAGGATTATCCTGAACGTTGAGCGACGGCGGTGCCATGAGGGCGGTGGGCGTGTGCTTGGATGGCGTGTCATCATCTATGATGACATTGAAAATCCGGAGCGGACGTTCAATGTTCTTCAACGCCTGCTCGCCCGCATCTTCGAAGCTGATATACAGGCGGTTGCCCACAGTATCGCGCACCGATGCCGAGACCGCGACGCCCCCAGGCCTGGCGATGCTCTCGATGCGCGCCGCCACGTTTACGCCGTCACCATAGACGTCTTCGTCTTCGAACAGGATGTCGCCGATATTAATGCCGATGCGAAATTCTATTTGCCGATCGCGATGGACGTTCGTGTTCCTCGTCCGCATCTCCCGTTGGATTTCGACCGCGCAGAGAACCGCTTCCTCGACGGCGCGGAACTCCACCAACATGCCATCGCCCATGAGCTTGATGATGCGGCCATGACGCAATGCGACCTTGACGTCCAATAGTTCCTGACGATGCTTCTTCAGGGCCGACAAAGTACCTTTCTCGTCAATTTCCATCAGCCGGCTGTAGCCGACTACGTCAGTGGCCATGATGACGGAGAGTTTCTGTTCCATCGGCGCTCCCCACTCCTACAAGCAACTAGATAACACATCCGCACCGCCGAAGCATCGAACTTGCGCGGACGGAAATGGGAAGATGATTACACGATAGGTTCCTGATGGCTGCGGAAATTTCGGCTGCCGGCATGGACAACTTATTGAAAGGCAATTCCGCTTCTGATTGTCGGCTTCGGGCTCAATCACGACCTTCCAGCAGAAGCATCTAAGGGCAGCACAGGGTCGGATCTTGCCGTTCATTGCCGATACCAAGCGTTAGGCTTTCACCACTAGCTCCGGGTGGCTATGCGCTTGCACGGGGGCAGGGAAGGCCGCTAAAGGCCTTCGAAGGACGGCAGGCTCCCTATCTCAGTCGAGCCGCCAGCGTCATTCAGAAGGCTGTAAAATCGAGCTTTCCTCCCGTGCCCGATCCCAGCACCGACCGGCCCCTCCTGAACTTCCCAGAGCCGACTCAATAGCCGCCTTTCAGGCTAGCTAGCACCGCGCCTGAGACTATCACTGAGCAGGCTGCCGCAACAAACAATGCACCGATCATAATGCCCCGCCATGGCTGTACACTTGGTAGTCGGACCTTATGTCGGAAGAACCAGTACAAGCCGAATGCAAGCCATGCATGTGCTGGTGCAGGGTGTTTCTAATGTCTTGGTACTGCATTCCGTGCATTGTTCCATGGACAACGACACCATGGGCGGCATAACCGAGATAGCGGGCGAGGCGCAAGGCTTCCCTCGGGTCGCGGGTTCGGAGCGAAACCTTGATGGTGGACGGCTTCCGTGCGGGGTGAGTGTGTCTCGGGATCGGCCAACGGAAATAGAAAATTTGGTTTCGCGAAAGTGCGAGGTACGTAGGATTTAACACTGGGATGTACCCCTTGGATGTCCCACCAAAGGATCGTGCAGGCTAACCTAGTGACTTTAAACAGAATGGTGGGCGATGCAGGGATTGAACCTGCGACCCCACCCGTGTGAAGGGTGTGCTCTCCCGCTGAGCTAATCGCCCGCTCGTTGCCCGAAGGCCAAGCGCGCCGCGATATAAGGGAGGCCGGCCTGTGAAGTCAACCACTTGTCAGCCGTCATCTGGCGGTCTGGACTATGGCCGGCTTCAGCCCTCTGCCGCGGCCATCAGCCCTTGTACCAGATCGAGCGTCAGCGAATCGAAATGCGAGATCACCGCCGACGGTTCGAACTCTCGCACATGACGATCGGTGTAGCCGAAATCGACTGCCACCACCGGAATCCCGGCGGCTTTCGCCGTGTCGATGTCGGTCTGCGAATCACCGACCATCAGTGCACGGTGCGGATCGCCGCCGGCGCGCGCGATGGTCTGCGCGAGATGGCGCGGGTCGGGCTTGCGGTACGGAAAACTATCCTGACCGCAGATCGCCGCGAAATGCCTGGTCATACCGAGCGCCTCGATCAGCGCCACCGAATTGGCCTCGTATTTATTGGTGCAAATGGCCAGCAGGTAACCGGCTGCCTCGAACCGTGCGATCGCCTCGGGGACGCCAGGGTAGGGGCGCGATTTGCCGGGGATGTTAACGGTGTAATGGTCCAGAAACAGCTTGAGCAGGCGGTCGTGCTCCTCCACTGCCAGCGACCTGTGCTGCGCTGCGTGAGCGCGCTCGATCATCACCCGGCCGCCATGGCCGACGAAGCGCTTGAAGCCGGCTTCGTCGACGGCCGCGAGCTGGCTGGCGGCAAGGCTGTGGTTGAGACTGTCGAGCAGGTCCGGCGCCGTGTCGATCAGCGTCCCGTCGAGGTCGAACACGATGATCGGTCGGGTCATGGCCTGTCCTGTGACGATTTGATTGCCGGCAGGCGATAACCGCTGCGGCCCGTTCAGGCAAGACGGCTTATCCACCGCGGGCAAGGTCCTTTGACCAGCCCGGCAAAAATGCTACGAGCGCCGAAACAAATCTCGGGACCCGGCATGGATGCGAGGCAATTGAAGGTTGAGGCCGCGCGGGCAGCGCTTGCCCATGTCACGGATGGCATGCGGCTCGGCATCGGCACCGGCACGACGGCGGACGAGTTCGTGCGGCTGCTCGCAGACAAGGTCGCCACCGGCCTGACTGTCATCGGCGTGCCGACCTCGGAGCGCACCGCCGTCCTTTGCACCGAGCTTGGTGTGCCGCTGTCCACCCTCGAGCAAACCCCCGAGCTCGACCTCACCATCGACGGCGCCGACGAGATCGATCCGGCGCTGACGTTGGTCAAGGGCGGCGGCGGTGCGCTGCTGCGCGAAAAGATCGTCGCGGCGGCCTCCGCCCGCATGATCGTCATCGCCGACAGCTCCAAGATGGTCGAGATGATCGGCCGTTTTCCGCTGCCCATCGAAGTCAACCGGTTTGGCCTGCGCGCCACCGAAATTGCGGTCGGCGCGGCAGCTGCAAACCTTGGCCTTTCCGGCCCTGTTACATTGAGGATGACGGGGAGCCAGCCATTTGTTACAGACGGCGGCCATTTTATCCTCGATGCATCTTTTGGCCGCATTCCGGATACAAGAGCGCTTTCGAATGCTCTCCACGCCATTCCGGGCGTGGTCGAGCATGGTCTTTTCATCGGGCTGGCATCAACGGCCATCATAGCCGGCGGCGACGGCATCCAAACCGTCCATGCCGCCCGAAAATCAGGGAGTTTTACCGATCATGATGTTGCATAACCGGGTTGGCCGCTTTTTTGCCATTCTGGCGGCCTCGGCCGTTTTCGCGTTTTCGTCGCCGGCATTCTCGCAGGACGTCACCGACGCGCATTTGAAGGCGGCGCGCGCCGCCGTCGCGGCAATCCATGCGACGGATACGTTCGACAGCATCCTGCCGCAAGCGGCCGCGGCACTGGAGCAGCAACTGATCCAGAAGAACCCGGACATGCAGGAACTGATCGCCAAGACCATCAACGAGAAGGCGATGGCCTTGGCATCGCGCCGCGCCGACCTGGAAAAGGAAGCGGCGCTCGCCTATGCAAAGGTATTCTCGGAAAAGGAACTCAATGAAATCGCCGCGTTCTACAATTCCGATTCCGGCAAGAAGCTGCTCGACAACGGCCCGATCGTGACGCGCGAACTGGTGAAGGCTGCCGAGATCTGGCAGAACGGCCTGGCTCGCGATCTCGCCCAGCAGGTCGGCGAGACCCTGGGTGCGGCGGCGAATGCCAAGGCGCCGGCTGCACCTGCCGACGGTACCGCTCCGGCCGATGGCGCAGCTCCCGCGGACGCTACACCGAATTGATTGCGGACTTCCGAGCCGCCTGACCGCCACTGGACCAAAAGCCCGGCAAGTCCGGGCTTTTCTTTTGATAGTCGGCAGCCTACCTGTCTCGGGGTTTGAGGGGCAAGGAGTTCAGCCATGGCCGGTTACGACTACGATCTTTTCGTCATCGGCGGCGGCTCCGGCGGGGTGAGGGCGGCGCGCGTCGCGGCCGCACTCGGCAAGCGTGTCGGCATTGCCGAGGAATACCGCTATGGCGGCACATGCGTGATCCGTGGCTGCGTGCCGAAGAAGCTCTATGTCTACGCCTCGCAATTCCCCGAGCATTTCGCCGACGCCGCCGGTTATGGCTGGACGGTGCCTGAGGCGCGTTTCGACTGGCAGACGCTGGTCGCCAACAAGGACCGGGAAATCAGCCGGCTGGAGGCCATCTACAAGAAGAACGTGCAGAGCGCCGGCGGCGAGGTCTTTCATTCGCGCGCCACCCTGGTCGATCGGCATGTGGTGCATCTTCTTGGTGAGGATCGCACCGTTACCGCCGACCAGATCCTGATCGCTACCGGCGGGCGGCCGGCGCCGCATCCGGCATTGCCCGGCCATGAGTACTGCATCTTTTCCAACGAGGCCTTCGACCTCAAGGAACTGCCGAAGGCAATCATGATCGAGGGCGGCGGCTATATCGCCGTCGAATTCGCCAACATCTTTCACGGCCTCGGCGTCGACACGACGCTGGTCTACCGCGGCAAGGAGATCCTCAGCCGTTTCGACATGGACCTCAGACGCATGCTGCACGACACGATGGAAAAGAAAGGGATAAAAATCCTCTGCCACGCCGTGTCCGAGTGGGTCAGGAAGCGGCCTGACGGCCGGCTCGACGCGCTTGTCACCGGTGGCACGGTGCTGACGGTCGACCAGGTCATGCTCGCCATCGGCCGCATTCCCAATACCGAGAACATGGGCCTGGAAGGCGTCGGCATCGAGATGACCAAAACCGGGGCAATCCACGTCGACGAATACTCCCGCACCAACATCGACAACGTCTGGGCAATCGGTGACGTCACCCATCGCGTGCAATTGACGCCGGTGGCAATCCACGAGGCGATGTGCTTCGTCGAGACCGCCTTCAAGGACAAGCCGACGGCGCCCGACCATGACACGATCGCTACCGCAGTCTTTTCGCAGCCCGAGATCGGTACGGTCGGTCTGTCGGAGGATGAGGCGGCAAAGCGCTTTCCGGATGTTGAAATCTACCGCGCCACCTTCCGGCCGATGCGGCACACACTTTCCGGCCGCGACGAAAAGATGCTGATGAAGCTGGTCGTCGACGGCGCCTCGAAAAAGGTCCTCGGCGCCCACATTCTCGGGCCGGATGCCGGCGAAATGGCGCAGCTTCTCGGCATACCGCTGAAGGCCGGCCTGACCAAGGATGATTTCGATCGCACCATGGCGGTGCATCCGACCGCCGCGGAAGAACTCGTCACCATGTACAAGCCGACTTACCGGGTGAGAGATGGTGAGCGCGTCTGACGCGACGACAACCCATCGCGGCAACGAAATTGCCGCGATGGAAGAGCGTGAGTTTTCTTACAGCAACGTTCCGCCCAGGATCACCAGCGCCACAGAAAAATAGATCACCAGCCCGGTGACGTCGACCAGCGTGGCGACGAACGGGGCCGATGCGCTGGCCGGGTCGAAGCCCATGCGCTTCAGGGCGAACGGCAGCATCGATCCAGACAGCGAGCCGAAGGTGACGATGCCAACCAGCGTGGCGCCGATCGTCATTGCGATCAGCGGCCAGTGCGGGCCGTAGTCGTAGAAGCCGAGATACTGCCAGAGCGCGATGCGGCAGACGCCGACCACGCCAAGAATCGAGCCAAGCACCAGGCCGGTGGGCAGCTCGCGCAATGCCACCCGCCACCAGTCGCCAAGGCCGATCTCGCGCAGTGCCAGCGCCCGGATGACGAGCGAGGTCGCCTGCGAGCCGGAATTGCCGCCGGAGCTCATGATCAATGGAATAAATAGCGTCAGCACGATCGCCTTTTCCATCTCGCCCTCGTAACTTTGCATCGCGTTGGCGGTCAGCATCTCGCTGATAAACAGCGCGCACAGCCAGCCGGCGCGTTTCTGGATCATCGCCAGAAAGCCCATCTTCATATACGGCTCGTCGAGAGCCTCCATGCCGCCGAAACGATGCACATCCTCCGTCGTTTCCTCGATCATCGTGTCGATAATATCGTCGATGGTAACGATGCCGAGCAGTTTGCCGTTGTCCACGACCGGAACGGCGAGCAGATCATATTTCGAGATCAGCTGAGCAACCTTTTCACTGTCGGTCAGCGGTGAAACGGTGACAGGCGCACGATCCGGCGCGATTGCCATGATCAGCTCGTCGGGCCCGCCAGCGATCAGTCGACGCAGGCTGGTCGAGCGCAACAGGACATGCGTTTGCGGATCGACGATGTAGATCGCGTAGACGGTTTCGCGCGTCCGCTCCACCTTGCGGATATAATCCAGCGTGCGGGCCACGCTCCAGTCCGGCGGCACGCTGACATATTCGGTCGTCATGAGCGAGGCGGCGCTGCCTTCGGGATAGCCGAGAATGGCAAGCAGCGTCGCGCGCAGCGGTGGCGCCAGGCCACCAAGCAGTTCGGAACGAGCCGGCTCGTTCAGATCGCGCAGTATGTCGGCGGCGCGATCGACCGACATGGCGGCAAGCAGTCTGCCTGCCTTGATGCGGGGCAGCGCCTCGACCAGTTCGGATGCGCCGTCGAGTTCAGGCTGGTCGAAGATCTCCACCAGCCGCCCGAACGGCACTTCGCAAAGCAGCTCCGATGCCGTCTCGCGGGGCTCCTGGTTCAAGGCCTCGACGATGTCGGCGACGTGTTCGTTGGCAAGTACGCGAGCGATGGCGATGGCATCGCCGCCCGCGACAGGGGAAAACTCGTTCATGGCTCACTCCTTGCCGTCCGGCAGGACGTGAGCCTGTCAGGTCACGTCAAGCGGACGGCGGTTGCGTTCGACTGTGACTGTCGCCAGGCATGGCGCGGTGACCTTTCTGCTCGCGGGTTCGAGTTGAGATTCTGCAAGCCGGCGCAACATAGGAGCGCGCCTTGCCGAGTCAATCGCGAGAGCGGGTTAAAACGGCGGCAAACCGGCGGATCGCGAGACTGTGATCGGGCTACGTGGCAGTGGCTGGATGCCGGCAGTGGTGCCGCGGCTATCTCTGCTTCAGCCGGCGGGGAAAGCGCAGCCACTTGTCCTCGGCCGGCCGTGTCGGCTGCGTGAGGATGGTGGTGAGCTCTACCGGCAAGCTCGGAACCAGCGGCTTCTTGGTAGCGACGCCGTCGGCGATCGCAACCACGCTGTGGTAGAATTCGGTGCCCGCGAGCGATCTCGGCGGCGTCGCCTCATGCATGATCGAGATCACGGTTGCATCAGGGCAATTGTCCTTGATCGCCTGGTGGAAGGCGATCCGTCCATCGGGGTCGAGCGCGCCGGTGGCTTCATCGAGGAACAGCAATCCCGGCTGCTGCAGCACGATGCGGGCGACAACCAGCTTCTGTTTCTGCCCACCCGAGAGAACCTGATCCCAGATCTTTCCTTCACGGCTCTCATCGGCCAAATGCTCGATGAAATCGCCGAGGCCGGCCTTGTGCAGGGCGGATGCGACCTGCATGTCGGCGTAATCATGCTCGGAACCAGGCAGGCAGACCAGTTGCTTCAACGAAACCTGCTGCAGCTTCACCTCCTGGGCGGCGTAGAAACTCCTGACCCCTTCCGGGAAGACGATGGTGCCGCGGCCATAAGGCCACAGGCCGTTGATCGCCTTGACGAGCGAGGTCTTGCCGCAACCGGATTCGCCCTTGAGGAAAGTCCACTCGCCACGCCGGAAGCGCAAGTTCGCGGCACTCACGAAGGGCGTTGCGTCCTCGCCCTGATGCGCCAGTTCGAGCTTCTGGATGGTCAGTCCGAAAACCGGGTTCTGGTGGTCGTAGCGGAAGTCGGACCGGCCGGTCTGCTGATAGAATTCCTGTGGCTGCTGCACGTTCTCGATTGCCTGCGCCAATTCGATGACGCGCTGGCTGTTGGCGCGCAAGGTGGCGATGTCCGGCATCACATGGATGAACCACGAACAGTTGCTGATCAGCTTATCGACCTGGCCGGAAGCTGTCAGATAACCCTTGAGGTCGAGGCCGTTGTGGATGAAGGGCACGAGCCCTGGCCCGAAAGCGACAATCTTGGCACCGATGAAATTATAGATCAGCTCGAACGAGGCGTAGCCAGTATTGACGATGTTCAGTCTGGCCCAGGTACGGTCAATGTCGGCATAACGCTGGCTGTTTACAGTCTTCTGCACATTCTCGCCCTGCGATGCGGCGACATGAAAACTGCGGCGCAGGAATGTGATCAACTCGCTGCGGTAACTGCCTTCGGCCTGCTGCATTCTGACGTTTAGCCACTCCAGCATTCGGCCGAGTTTCAATGCGATCCAGGTGTTGAACGGCACATACACAGCGATTGCCAGGAGAGCAAGGACGGCGCTGCCGTAGCTGCCGAGAAACTCCAGGCCCTTCACCTCGACAGAGTTTTTCAGCAATTCGCCACCGAGAAAGTAGAACGAAGCGAAGACGCTTAGCACACCCGAAGCAAGCCCGATGGCTCCGCCAGTCATGGCCTTGATGGATTCCTGCACGCGCTGGTCGATATTGTCGGGAGCTGCATTCCCGGAAGAGCCATGCTGGGCATGGAAATGCGTATGGTTAGAGTCGAGCAGGGCCTCGTTGAATCGGCTGTCCAGCCAGCCACGCCATTTGCGATGCAATGTCTTGGAAACCAGGTTATGAATGCCGGCAATAACCAAGTCCTTGAGCAGGACCAGCAGCACCAGCCAACCGGCGTTGGTCAGTATTGTCTTGAGTGGCGTCGTGTTCGCGGCATCGTGGAAAAAAGCGATCGAAGTCGCCAGCTCAGCCCCAGCTACCGTAAACCAGACGTCGGCTTTGCTGGACAGCGCGATGATCAGCGCGATCACCAGCGTCAGCGTCCAGGCTTCCCTCCAGCGGTCCGAGAACCAGTAGACCCGCATCAGCCCCCAGAAGCTGCGCATCGACGATACGGGCGTCAGGGGCGACTGCCTTGCGGCACCGCGGAGCCATTTTTCCGATATTGAATGTCGCGTTGGTCTATCGACCCGAATCACTATCCCGCCCAAACGATTTTTCTTTTGTTACGGACAGTAACACCAATTGATCATTTTCCATTAGCTTTTCACCAGTCGCAGGTGGCTTAGCTCGCCGGCCGTTGCAGTGGAGCAACAGAATGAATGATCATGGCGCTATGCCGTCATGCTTCGAGGGGCGGAATACCAACGCAATTTCAAATAGTTACTTGCCTGCGCCGGAGCAAGCAGTGACCTTCCCCAAGGGAAGGTCTTCACACAGCTTTGTGAACATAGAAGCGCCGTCCAGCGGTCGATCTTCACAGCCTGAACCGCCTTCACGGTCAGCTCCGACCTCGTCGGCGACCAGAAAGTGACCGTATGATTCGTGGTTGAAGCCGCCTTGTCAGGACCCCGTAGTCGGCCAAGCAATGACTTTGCCGACACAGTCCAGGATGAAGATCAATATCAATTGGCCCGTGCCTTTTTAAGAGCGCGCACAAACCGCGTTTGACAATGATGCGCTGCGGATCGAACCTGCCGGACGCATCCAGGTTTGAACCGGGGGGAAGTTCTTCATGCTTGCACGGACATTGTTTGCGGCGATGCTCGCGATGTTTGCCTGGCTGCCGCAAACATATGCCGGCAGCCAGACCGTTCCCGCAAACGCCGAGGGACAGATCGAGTTCAACACGCCGTCCGGCAATATTGGCTGCATCTACACACCGAAGGGCGGCACCAGCACCTACGAGCCGCAGGATGGCGGACCGGAACTGAGCTGTTCGCGCGTCGAGCCCAGCTACGTCACCATCATCCTCGGCCCGAAAGGCCCGGCGACGCTGATCAAGAATCCGGGCGAGCAAGGCTGCTGCGGCGACGTCGCCAGGCTGGCCTACGGCAACAGCTGGAGCAAGGGGCCGTTTTCCTGCCAGTCATCCACCAAGGGATTGACCTGCACCGGCAAGCATGGCCATGGCTTTTTCGTCAGCAAGGCCAAGGTGACGGTGAAATAGTCCGGCTCAGTTCGCCGTTTCCAGTTCGCCGCGTGCCTTGGCCGCGGCGACCTGGCGGAGTGCATCGGCGAGCGTATCGGCGTCCTGGGCGCCCATCACCGCATATTTGCCTTCAAGCAGAAAGCACGGCACACCCGATATGCCCATGCGCGAAGCGGTGGCGATTTCGGTGCGCACCGCCTCTACATCGGCGTCGGTCGGCAGAAGCGTTTCGACCACGGACGCATCCATGCCGGCCTCGCGGGCGGCTTCGATCAGCACGGCACGATCGCCGAGATTGGCGCCTTCCTCGAAATTCAGCTGGAACAGCCGGCGCACCAGCCGGTTCTGAATGGCCTCGCCGGCCGTGCCGGCCCAGCGAATGAGACGGTGCGCATCCAGCGTATTGGGCGCGACCTTGATGGCGTCGAATGCGAAGGAGATGCCTTCAGCCTCGCCCAGCGGTTCGATCCGGGCATGGATTTCGCGGATGCGTTGCTCGCTGCCGAATTTCGCCACCATATAGTCGCGGCGGTTCTTGCCTTCGGGCGGGATTGTTGGGTCGAGTTGGAAGGGCCGCCAGCGTATGTGAACGTCGATATCGACGGCGGCAATCGCCTTGTCGAGCCGTTTCTGGCCGATAAAGCACCAGGGACACACGACGTCGGAGACCACATCGACGGTAATCGAGCTCTCGTCGTTCATCTTGATCTCCTGTTGTGAAGAGGTCACTTCGGTTTGCGCCACCAGGTCGGCAACTGATAACCGTATATGGGCGTCTTTTGCGGATGTTCCAGATAGTTCCAATAAGCGAGCCATTGCTGGTTGTTGTGCTGCGTCGGCACCATGTAATTGCCGGAGATCAGCAGCCGGTCGAGAACGCGGACGGCCGCTACATAGTCCTCCTTCGAACGAGCTCTCAGCATCGCCTCGATCGCCGCATCCACTGCGGGGTCGGCGACACCCGCCAGGTTGAACGAGCCTTCGGCCTTGGCGGCAGCGGATCCCCAGCGCCCGGTTTGCTCGATACCGGGCGACAGCGAGTTGTTGAAACCGGTCGAGCCGACCAGCACCTCGAAATCGAAACGCTGCTTGCGCGACTGGATCTGATCACCGTCGAGGCTGCGGATGCCGACATCGATGCCGAGCTTCTCAAGGGTGCGCTGATAGATAGTGGCAAGTCGCTCTTCGTCCTGCGAGGCGGTCAGGATCTCGAAACCGAACGGCTTTCCCTCGGGATCGAGCATCGCGCCGTCCTGCACCGTATAGCCCGCGCTCTTCAGCAGCTCGAATGCCGCCTTCAGCACCTTGCGGTCCTGGCCGGAGCCGTCGGTAGCGGGCGGCCTGTAGGTGCCGTCCATGACATCTGCGGGCACTCGGCCGGGGTAGGGGGCCAGCAGGGCCTTTTCCTTTTCGCTGGCCGGGTGGCCGAGCGCGGACAGCTCGGAATTCTGCCAAAAGCTCATCGTGCGCGTGTATTTGCCGCCGAACAGGTTCTTGTTGGCCCATTCGAAATCGTAGAGCATGCCGAGCGCGCGCCGCACGACCGGATTGGAAAATTTCGGCAGCCGCGTGTTGAACAGGAAACCGTTGACCACCGGCGGAATGCCGGTATCGAAAGTTTCGGCGATGACCTCGCCCCTGTGGAAGGCCGGAAAATCGAGATCGCGCTCGCGTTTGACCGGGTCGCTGTCGTCGTCAATGGCGCAGATGCCTTTCTTGAACGCTTCCTGTTTGGCGTTGGCGTTGAGGAAATATTCGATGGTGATCTGGTCGTAATTGTCGAAGCCGCGCTTGGACGGCACGTCCTTGCCCCAATAGTCCGGATTGCGCTTGAACACGATGCGCTGACCGGGCACGACTTGCGCCACCGTGTAAGGCCCGCTGCCGATCACCGGCTTTAGCGTCGTCCTGTCGAAGGTGTCCTTGTTGAAGGCGTGTTTCGGGATGATCGGCGTCAGCGCAATGATCAAAGGAAATTCGCGGTCGGCCTTGTCGTTGAAGGTGAAGCGCACACTGCGGTCGCCGGTCTTTTCGAGCTTGGCAATCGCTTTCATTCGCTGGCTGTAAGGTGGGCGGCCCTTCTCGGTGAAGACGTCATAGGTAAACAACACGTCTTCCGGCGTCACCGGCTCGCCGTCCGACCATTTGGCGTTGGGATCGAGGTGGAATTCGATGCTCTTGCGCTCGGGATCCATGTCGGCGGTATCGGCGAGCAGGCCGTAGAGACTGAAGGCCTCGTCGTAGTTGCGCTGCATCAACGGCTCGAAGACAAGATTGCCAAAGGCTTGATCCATCATGCCGCGCGCGGTGGTGCGCAGGCTTCTCAGGATGAACGGATTGAGATTGTCGAAGCTGCCGACGACGCAATAGGTAATGCTGCCGCCTTTCGGCGCGTCGGGGTTGACGTAGTTGAAATGCTTATAGTCGGCCGGCAGCGCCGGCTCGCCCTGCATGGCAAGCGCGTGCTTCGGTTCCGACAGGGCCGGCTGCAGGGAAAGGCCGACAAACAACATTGCGGCGATCAGCCAAACGACAACGCGGCCCATGACCGTCTCCTTCCCGATTCGATGCGCAGCATACATGAGCCGGTCGTGCACCGGCCAACCCCTTGAGCCTATCCTTCGGCCAAGATTCGCGAGACCCGGGCTGGATTCGGCACCGCTTGCAGTGTAACACGCCGTCCGAAGTCATTCTGTTGCCTCATTTCGGCAACAGGTAGCTGGACCACACGGCATGAAAAAAGCCGGTTCCGGGATCATTTGAGAGGAATGCACGACATGACGAGCCTGAACAGCAACGCGTACCGCCTGTCGGTCATGGCCGCTGGCGTGGTCGGCATTCTGGGCGCCGGGATTCCCGCTGCTTCCGCGCAGCAGCAACAGCAGATTCCGCAAGGCTGGTTCAAGGCCTGCACCAAGCAGGAAGACGTCGACATCTGCAATGTCCAGAACATTACCACCGCCGGCAACGGCCAGCTCATCACCGGCGTCAGCCTGATCGAATTGAAGGGCAAGGTGAACCGCAAGGTGTTCCAGGTGACGGTTCCGACCGGCCGTCTCGTTCCTCCCGGCATCGGCCTCCAGATCGACGGCGGCAAGGCGCAGAAGCTCGACTATGTGATTTGTTTTCCGGATCGCTGCGTGGCGGAAGTGCCGCTGAGCGATCAGCTTGTCGCATCCTTCAAGAAGGGATCGGCGCTGACGCTCACCTCGGTCAATTTCCAGAACCAGCCGAACCCGATCAAGATTGCGCTGACCGGCTTCAGCGGCGCCTTCGACGGCCCGCCGCTGCAGCAGTCGGACATCGAGGACCGGCAGAAGAAGCTCCAGGAGTTCGTCGCCAAGAACAATCAGGACTTTGCCAAGAAGCTCAAGGAAGAGCAGGAAAAGGCGAAGGCCGCCAACTGATCGACGGGTTTTCGAACCAACAAAAAAGCGGGGGCTCATACCCCGCTTTTTTCGTTTGGACCCGCCATTTGTCGCGTTCAGCCAAGTCTCAAGCCAGTCCCAGCCCAGCCAGATCCCGGCTAAGTCAATGTCTCAATTGGTGCTTCGGCTCGTAGCGCCCGTCCGGCTTCTTGTCGAACATTTCACCAATCTGCGGATGCCGGACCGGTTCGCCCGACCGGTCCTCGAGTAAATTCTGCTCGGACACATAGGCGATGTATTCCGTTTCGGAATTCTCGGCGAGCAGATGATAGAAAGGCTGGTCCTTGCGCGGCCGCACGTCAGCGGGGATCGCCTCGTACCATTCGTCAGTATTGGCGAATTGCGGATCGACGTCGAAAATGACGCCGCGGAACGGAAACAGCCGGTGCCGAACCACCTGTCCGATCGAGAATTTGGCTGTCTTCATCGCACTCACCACTTGAACTTCTTGAACGCCACGCATCCTGGAACACGCAAGGAACGCTCCAGGACTTTAGATTCTTACGCACCGGTCCGGCAAAGATTGGCCCAGACCTTAAGGTCGACATCGTCATTATTTGGCGCAGACGCGGCGTCAATTCAATCCCGATCCCCTTGATGCCGGGTTGAACATCGCGAGATGCGGATCAAGGGCGGTGGCCAAGATCGCTATCGCTCAGCCGGTTTTCGCAATCCGCCAAAAAACGCCGCAAAACCGCTGCCGGGTCGAAGACCCTCGCGCATGAAAAACGCCCGTAACGGCGCAAACCCCTCAAGCGCGCCAAGGCCAGCGCTGCGCACCAGCTGGGCCGGCAGCATGTCGGAAAGCAGCGACATGTTGAGCAGGTTGACCGCGCTGCTGCGCGCCAGAATGTCCGGCCGCCGCTTGAAATCATAGGCTGCAAGCGCCTTGGCGGCGCCCGGGTCCGAGCGGTTTCTGCTTGCGGCACCAATCAGGTCGTCGATGTCCCGGATGCCGAGATTGAGGCCTTGCGCGCCAATTGGGGGAAACACGTGGGCGGCTTCACCGACAAGTGCCACGCGGCGATGCGCAAACCGCCACGGGCTCACCGCTGAAAGTGGGTAGACCTGCCGGCCGGGCTCAACCGACACGCGGCCCAACATCGATTGCATTCGCTGTTCGACCCGCGTCGAAAGCTCGGCGTCGTCGAGTGCTGCAAGGTCCTTGGCGATATCGGGTTCGAGCACCCAGACAAGGCTGGACCGGTTGCCGGGCAGGGGAACCTGTGTGAACGGACCGGTCTCGGTGTGGAATTCGGTCGAGGTGAAGGCATGGTCGCTGCGGTGACCGAAATTGAGCACCAACGCCGCCTGCGGATAGAATCGGATCGAGGTGCGGATGCCGGCTGCCTCGCGGGCCGGCGACTGACGGCCATCGGCGGCAACTGCCAACGATGCCTCAACCTCGCTGCCGTCGGCGAGAACGGCATGGGCATGGTCGGCATCGAGGCGCCATGCCTCCACCATCGACTTTCGCCATTCGATGCCCGAATGCGCGACAGCCTCGGCTAGCATGCGGTTGAGAACGCTGTTGGGCAAGTTCAGCCCGAATTGCTCTTCGTTGATCTCGCTGGCGCGAAAGGTCACTGTCGGGCTGCGGATCAGCCGGTTGGTTGCGTCAACGATACGCATCACCTTGAGCGGCGCTGCGTGCGGCCTGATTCCGTCGAAGATCCCTAGCCGTTCGAACATCTTCAGGGCAGGGTTCATCAAGGCTGTCGTCCGGCCGTCGGGGCCGGCGGCGTCGGGTCCGACGAGCGTCACGGGAAAACCCGCCTCGGTAAAGCCAAGCGCCGCGATCAGCCCCGCAGGGCCGCTGCCAGCGACCAGTATCCGTGCTGTTTCCCGATGGTTCAAATTCGGCTTCCGGATTGCGAGGTGAGGCCCGTCCGACCTGCTGGTCCATATAGGTCAGGTGATGCGGCTTGATCAACGCGGCGATTCGGCCCATTCGGTTGCCATGACCGGCCAACAAGACGATTTCAGCCACCTCGACGGCACCGGCCGCGCGATGGCGAGCGTTGCATGCAGCCCTCGACTGACGGTGGGCGTCGTTGCCGGCATGGGCATCGCCCTTGCCTGGCTCCTTCTCGGCGCAATGGCAGTTCGGGGGGCGGTGAGCCGGCTCCCGGGCGCCGATGTACCCGGCGACGCCGTGCTGGAATACCTGCCGCAACTGCCGCTGCCGGATTTCCTTGCGCGTTTCTTCGCCCTTTGCCTTGCGCCGGCGCCGCTTCGCGCAAGCGTAGGCGCGCAAGGCGGGGCACTCACCGCGATGTGGCTGTTGATGGCCATCGCGACCATGCTGCCCTCCGCGGCGCCGATGATCCGCACCTATTGCGAGATCGCAGATACCGCCCGGATCAAGGGGGAACCCGTTGCCCATCCGCTGATCCTGGTCGCTGGATATTTGAGCGTCTGGCTTGCCGCCTCGGCAATATTCGCTGCCCTGACGCTCGCAGTCCATGCATTCGTGTCATCCGGGCAGATGCTCGATCCGCTGCTTGGAATTGCCGGAGCAGCCGCGCTGTCGATCGCTGGTCTCTATCAGTTCAGCTGGCTGAAGGAAGCCTGTCTGGAGAAGTGCAGAAATCCGTTCTCGGTCCTGTTCGCCAACTGGAGCGCCAGGCCCGTTCGCATTTTCCGGCTCGGTATAGAGCAGGGCCTGTGGTGCCTTGGATGCTGCTGGGCGCTGATGCTGGTAATGTTTGCCGTCGGTGTGATGAACGTGTTCTGGATGGCGCTGGTCGGCTTGTTTAGCCTGGTCGAAAAACAGACGGCAGGCAATCTGCCGACGCGGTTGGGCGGTGCGATACTGCTTGTCTGGGCAGCCGCGCTACTAGTAGTCTCGGCATGAGGGGGGAGAATTCGATGACAGATCAAAACTGGGCAATGAAGGGAGAGCTCATCCTTTCCTGCAATTGCACGGTTTTTTGCCCTTGCGTTCTGTCGCTCGGCAATCATCCGCCTACGGAAGGCTATTGCCAAACCTGGGCGGGGTTCCGGATCGATGCCGGCCATTTCGGCGAGGTCGACCTGTCCGGCCTCAATCTTGGGCTGGTCATGGAAATCCCCGGTTATATGAGCCGCGGCAACTGGACGGCGGGTCTGTTCATCGACAAGCGCGCCTCGGTTTACGCTATGAAGGGACTGACGAAGATATTCACCGGCAAGGCCGGTGGAACCACATCGCTGCTCTCCATCCTGGTCGGACAGTTCCTCGGTGCCGAGCAGGTGCCGATCACCTACGAGACGCGTGAGAAAACACGCATCTTTCAGATACCGAAGATCATCGATGGTGCGGTGACGCCAATCACCGGCAAGGATCGCGACAAGGATACGGTCATCAGCAATTCGGAATACTGGATTGCGCCGGAAATCATCGTCGCCAAATCCGACAAGAGCAAAATGCGGGCCTTTGGCCGCAACTGGAACTTTGCTGGCCGTTCGGCCGAAATCTGCAAGCTGGACTGGCGGGGCCCGTGAGCAAGAAGACGACGGCCAGGAAAATCGCCGACCGGATTCCGCGGCCGAAGAAGAAAGTCACATGGCCTCAGGCGCGGGCGTTCTCGGTCCATCTCTTGACCGCGTCGGGCTCATTCCTGGCGTTTCTGTCGCTGGTGGCAGCAAGCGAGCAGCGCTGGACGGCGATGTTCTGGTGGCTGGGGCTGGCGCTTTTCGTCGACGGCATCGACGGGCCGATCGCCAGGAAGCTCGATGTCAAGGAAATCCTGCCGACTTGGTCGGGCGAACTGCTCGACAACATCATCGACTACGTGACCTACGTGTTGATTCCGGCCTTCGCGCTCTATCAGCGCGGCTTCATGGGCGAGCGCCTGTCGTTCCTTTCGGCGGCGATCATCGTGGTGTCGAGCGCAATCTACTATGCCGATACCGGCATGAAGACGAAGGAGAATTTCTTCAAGGGCTTTCCGGTCGTCTGGAACATGGTGGTGTTCACGCTGTTCGTCATCGAGCCCGGACAGTGGGTTTCTTTCGCCGTGGTCGTGGTGGCCGGCATTCTCACCTTCGTGCCGATCAATTTCATCCATCCGGTGCGGGTGAAGCGGCTGCGGCCAATCAATCTCGGCATGACGCTGCTTTGGTGCGCTTTCGGCGCGCTGGCGCTGGCGCAGGCCGCACTTGCCTCCTTCTACGACCAGATCGGCGTGCTGGGCGAGCAGGTCAGCGATTTCATCAAGATCGGGATTACGGTCACCGGGCTTTACCTCGCTTGCATCGGCGCTATCATGCAGTTCTTCCCAAATCTCGGCGCCAAGCCGGATAAGAAAGCCTGATCCCAAGAGAGCCAGAAAATGTCCAAAGCGATCCGCATCCATGCCCATGGCGGCCCGGAGGTCCTGACCTATGAGGATGCCGATCCCGGGCAGCCGGGCTCGGGACAGATCCTGGTCAAGCATACCGCGATCGGTCTCAATTTCATCGACGTCTATTATCGCTCTGGCCTTTATCCGCCGCAGGGCGGATTTCCGCTGATCCCCGGCGGCGAGGCGGCCGGCGTGGTCTTGGATGTCGGCTCGGATGTCGACTGGCTCAAACCCGGCGATCGCATCGCCTACGCCGTGACGACCGGCGCCTATGCCGGGCAGCGCGTGATCGCCGCCGACCGCGTGGTGAAGGTGCCGGACGGCATCAGTGACGAACAGGCCGCAGCCATGATGCTAAAGGGCATGACCGCCGAATATCTGTTGCGCCGTACATTCAAGGTGAAAGCCGGCGACACGATCCTGTTTCATGCGGCGGCGGGCGGTGTCGGGCTGATCCTCGGCCAATGGGCCAAGCATCTTGGCGCGACAGTGATCGGCACGGCGAGTTCCACCGACAAGATCGAGCTCGCCAAGGCGCATGGCTTCGACCACGTGATCAACTATCGCGAACAGGATTTCGTGGCCGGCGTTGCCGCTATCACCGGTGGCAAGAAATGCGACGTTGTCTACGATTCAGTCGGCAACGACACATTTCCAGCCTCGCTCGATTGCCTGCGGCCGCTCGGCACTTTCGTCAGCTTCGGTCAATCGTCTGGGCCGATCCCGCCCTTCAGCATCTCGTTGCTGGCGCAGAAGGGCTCGCTGTTCGCAACGCGGCCGACGCTGTTCGTCTATAATGCCAGGCGCGAAGACCTCGAGGCTTCCGCCACCGCCTTGTTCGACGTGGTGCTCAGCGGCGCCGTCAAGATCAAGATCAACCAGCGTTACGCGCTCAGCGAGGCCGGCAAAGCGCATTCCGATCTCGAAGGGCGCCGGACCACCGGGACAACAATACTTATCCCTTAGGTGCCCGCCGTTTCGGGCCGCCGACGCCGCCGTTCTTGCGAACTGCTTTTTACCGCTTGAGTTTCCGCTGAAATTCTTGAAGCTCTTTCAAGTCGTGAGGCGCTTACCGTAGAGAGCAGCCCGCGCATACGATGGTTGCGGGAACACAGAACATGTCTGGCAAACCAGATGGAGGCACCGTGAGTGCAGATCAGGACGGCGCAAACCTGCTTGAGGTTCGCGGCCTCACAAAGATATTCGGCACGTTGATGGCGTGCGACCATGTCGATCTCAACATCGCCAAGGGCGAGATCCATGCGTTGCTTGGCGAGAACGGCGCCGGCAAGTCGACCCTGGTGAAAATGCTGTTTGGATCGCTGGAACCGAATTCCGGCGAGATTTTCTGGAATGGCCAGGCGGTCAGGATCACCAGCCCCGGCACCGCAAAAAAGCTCGGCATCGGCATGGTTTTCCAGCATTTTTCCCTGTTCGAAGCGCTGACGGCGGCGGAGAACATCGCGCTGTCGCTGGATGACGGCTCGCCGATCAGTACGATCGCGGCCAAGGCGAGGGCGCTCTCCTACAGTTACGGCCTGCCTCTCGATCCGCTATCGCTGGTCGGTGATCTGTCGGTCGGCGAGCGTCAGCGCATCGAAATCATCCGCTGCCTGCTGCAGACGCCGCAACTTATCATCCTCGACGAACCAACTTCGGTGCTGACGCCGCAGGAGGCCGATAAGTTGTTCGAGACGCTCGAACGGCTGCGTTCGGAAGGAAAGTCCATCCTCTACATTTCGCACCGGCTGGAAGAGGTCAAACGGATCTGCGACCGCGCCACCGTGCTGCGTCACGGCAAGGTGGTCGGCCATTGCAATCCGCGCCAGGAAACCGCGTCTTCGTTGGCGCGGATGATGGTCGGCAACGAGGTGCTGGCCGTGGTGCGGGCGCCGGCCGAGGGTATCGAGACCGCGCCGGTGCTGCTTCAAATCCGCGAACTCACCCGCAAGCCGGCGACCCCGTTCTCGATCCCGCTCAGGAACATCAATCTCGAGGTCCGCGCCGGCGAGGTGATCGGCATTGCCGGTGTGGCCGGCAACGGCCAGGGCGAATTCTTCGAATCCGTTTCCGGCGAGGTGCTGCAGCCGGATGCCGGCTCGGTCCGCATCCGCGGCAAGGATGCCGGCGGCCTCACCATCACCGGCAGGCGTCTGATGGGCGCTGCCTTCGTCCCGGAAGAGCGGCTCGGCCATGGCGCAGCACCGCGCATGAAGCTTTCGGAGAACCTGCTTCTGTCGCGCCACGCCACCGATGGCAAGATGTTTGTCGGCGCCGGTGGAATGGTCAAGGGCGATGCGATCCATACCGCTGCCCAGCGCATCATAAAGGCGATGGACGTGCGCAAGAGCGCGCCGGATCCGGAGGCTGCGGCTCTTTCGGGCGGCAATCTGCAGAAATTCATCGTCGGCCGCGAACTCGACCGCCGGCCGACCGTCTTGGTGGTCAATCAGCCGACCTGGGGGGTCGACGCGGGTGCGGCGGCCCACATCCGCCAGGCGCTGATCGAACTGGCACGCAGCGGCTCGGCGGTGCTGGTGATCAGCCAGGACCTCGACGAGCTGTTCGAGATTTCCGATGCGATCACGGTCATGCACAATGGCGAATTGTCGAAGCCGCTGCCGATAGCTGAAGCGACATTCGAGAAGATCGGGCTGCTGATGGGCGGCGCCGAACCCGGGCATGCCGAACATACGCTGGAGACGGCCTGATGCGCCTCGAACTTGTAAAACGCCCGCAGCGCTCGATGCTGTTTTCGGCACTCTCGCCTTTCATCGCTTTCGTTTTGACGATCATTGCCGGTGCCATTATGTTCGCGCTGCTCGGCGTCAACCCGTTGACTGCGTTCCGCATCTACTTCATCGAACCGATCAGCCAGGTCTGGCAGCTGCATGAGCTGGCGATCAAGGCCGCCCCCCTGATCCTGATCGCGGTCGGACTGTCGGTCTGCTACAAGGCCAACATCTGGAACATCGGCGCCGAAGGCCAGTTCATCCTGGGCGGCATTGTCGGCTCGATCATCCCCGTGCTGTTTCCGCAGTTCGAAGGCCCATTGGTGCTGCCGCTGATGCTTCTGCTCGGCATGGTCGGTGGGGCCGCCTATGCTGCAATCCCGGCACTGCTGAAGACGCGCTTCAACACCAACGAGATCCTGACCAGCCTGATGCTGGTCTATGTCGCCCAGCTCTTCCTCGATTGGCTCGTACGGGGGCCGTGGCGCGATCCGCAGGGCCACGGTTTCCCGCAGACCATCCAGTTCAACGACTCGGCCATACTGCCGGAACTCCTCCCGGAATCCGGCCGGGCAAACTGGGGATTTGTCTTCGCGCTGATCGCGGCGATACTGATCTGGATCCTGATGAGCCGTATGCTGAAAGGCTTCGAGGTCCGCGTGCTCGGCTCAAGCCCGAGGGCAGGGCGCTTCGCCGGGTTTGGCCTTAACCGCATGGTCTTCTTTGCCTTCCTGCTGTCGGGCGCACTGGCCGGACTTGCAGGGATTTCGGAGGTCTCGGGAGCCATCGGACAATTGCAGCCGGTGATCTCGCCCGGCTACGGATTTACCGCTATCATCGTGGCATTTCTCGGCCGGCTCAATCCGCTCGGCATCGTCGCCGCAGGCCTTGTGCTGGCGCTGACCTATCTGGGCGGCGAGGCAGTGCAAAGCGCGCTCGGCATCTCCGACAAGGTGGCGCGCGTGTTCCAGGGCATGCTTTTGTTCTTCGTGCTCGGCTGCGACACGCTCATCCATTACCGCATTCGCCTGACCGGCTTTTCCGCGCCGAAGCTCGAGGCAGGGCCGAAGCTGGAGGAAGCCCGCTGATGGACATCACCGTCAACATCCTCTTGACCATCGCTACGGCGGCGACGCCGCTGCTGATCGCGGCGATCGGCGAACTGGTGGTCGAACGTTCGGGTGTGCTCAATCTCGGCGTCGAAGGAATGATGATCATGGGTGCCGTCGGCGGTTTCGGCGCCGGCTATCTCACCGGCTCGCCTTGGATAGGGCTGTTGGCGGCAATCACCATGGGGGCAGTGTTCTCGCTGCTGTTCGCCGTCATGACGCTGTCGCTGGCCACCAATCAGGTGGCCACCGGCCTGTCGCTGACACTGCTCGGCCTCGGCCTTTCCGGCATGATGGGAACGAATTTTGTCGGCCAGCCCGGCGAAAGGCTGCCAAACCTCGATATTCCCGGCCTGACCGCAATCCCCGTCGTCGGCAGGCTGCTGTTCGGCCAGGATCCAATCTTCTACATCTCGATCGCGCTGACCGCCGCCGTCATGTGGTTCCTGTTCAAGACCCGCACCGGGCTCACGCTGCGCTCGATCGGCGACAGCCATGCATCCGCCCATGCGCTTGGCATCCACGTCATCCGCTACCGCTATCTCTCAGTGATTTTCGGCGGCGCTTGTGCCGGCCTCGCCGGCGGTCACCTATCGCTGGTCTACACACCGCAATGGGTGGAGAACATGACCGCCGGCCGCGGCTGGATCGCGCTGGCTCTGGTCGTCTTCGCCTCCTGGCGGCCATGGCGGGTGCTGGCCGGCGCCTATATTTTCGGCGCGATCTGGGTTGGCCAGCTTCACGTCCAAGCCATAAATCTGCAGGACTTCGTCGACGCGCCCTGGTTGCTCTACAAGTTAATTGCGTTCTTAAAATCGTTTCCCTCGCAACTGCTTTCTTCGCTGCCCTATCTGGCAACCGTCGTGGTTCTCGTTCTAATCTCGCGCAACAAGCGTTTGACGATGATGAACACGCCGGCCTCCTTGGGCCAGCCATTCGTTCCGGATCGTTGACAACAAAAAGACGGAAGCTCCAAGGCTTAACTCAGAGAGGTAACACAATGAAAAACCTGCTTATTGCCCTGATGGCGACGACGGCCGCATTGTCGCTGGCGGCATCAGCCCAGGCGGCGGACAAGCTGAAGGCGTGCTGGGTCTACACCGGCCCGATCGGCGATTTCGGCTACTCCTACCAGCACGACCAAGGCCGCCTCGAGGTGGAAAAGGCACTCGGCGACAAGGTCGAGACCGCCTATCTCGAAAACGTCTCCGAAGGCCCCGATGCCGACCGCGCCTTCGAGCGCCTAGCGCGGGAGGGATGCAAGATCATTTTCGGCACGTCCTTCGGCTTCATGGACCCGGAAGTGAAGATCGCCAAGAAATTCCCCAAGGTGATGTTCGAGCACGCCACCGGCTACAAGACCGCCGAAAATCTCGGCATCTACAATGCGCGTTTCTACGAAGGCCGTTACGTGCTTGGCCAGATCGCCGCCAAGCAATCGAAGTCGGGCGTCGCCGGCTACATCGTTTCCTTCCCGATCCCGGAAGTGGTGATGGGCATAAATTCCTTTATGCTCGGCGCACAGTCGATCAACCCGAACTTCAAGGCGAAGATCGTGTGGGTGAACTCCTGGTTCGATCCGGGCAAGGAGGCCGATGCTGCCAAGGCATTGTTCGACCAGGGCGCCGATATCATCGTCCAGCACACCGACTCGACCGCTGCCTTGCAGGTGGCGGAAGAGCGCAAGCTGCACGGCTTCGGCCAGTCCTCCGACATGATCAAGTTCGCGCCGCACGCGCAGCTGACCGCGCTGACCGACGAGTGGGGTCCCTACTACATCAGCCGCGTCCAGGCGGCGCTCGACGGCACCTGGAAGCCCGATAATGTCTGGCTCGGCATTAAGGACGGCGCCGTCAAGCTGGCGCCGTTCACCAACATGCCCGACGACGTCAAGGCGATGGCCGAAGCCACCACCAAGAAGATCGCCGACGGCTGGAACCCCTTCACCGGGCCGGTCGCCAAGCAGGACGGCACACCTTGGCTGAAGGAGGGCGAGGTCGCCGACGACGCCACGTTGCTCGGCATGAATTTCTACGTGAAGGGCGTCGACGACAAGCTGCCGCAGTAGGCGGTCGGAAACATATCGAACGAAAGGGCGCCACGCGGCGCCCTTTTCATTTTGGACGGAATATCAGACGGCTGAGCCGTAAAGGTCGTAAGCGTCGGCGCGCTCGACCTTGACCGTGACAATGTCGCCGGCGCGCAGTGGCCGCCGCGACTGGATATGGACCGAACCGTCGATTTCGGGCGCATCGTATTTGGTCCGGCCCTTGGCCGAATTGCCATGCGCCTCGTCGATCAGGACCGGCAGTCGCTTGCCAATTTTCTTGGTTAGCTGCGTTGCCGAAATCTTCTGCTGGCGCTGCATGAAGCGGTGCCAGCGGGCTTCCTTGATCTCCTGCGGCACTTGCTCGAGGCCGAGCTCGTTGGAGCGGGCGCCTCTGACCGGCTCGTATTTGAAACAGCCGGCGCGGTCGATCTTGGCCTCGTCCAGCCAGTCGAGCAGCATCTCGAAGTCGTCGTCCGTCTCGCCGGGGAAGCCGACGATGAAGGTGGAGCGGATGGCAAGGTCCGGGCAGACGTCGCGCCAGCCGCGAATGCGCTCGAGCGTCTTTTCGCCATGAGCGGGCCGGCGCATGTTCTTCAGCACCTGCGGCGAGGCGTGCTGGAATGGGATATCGAGATAGGGAAGAATCTTGCCTTCGGCCATCAGTGGGATGACGTCCGCGACATGCGGGTAGGGATAGACATAGTGCATGCGCACCCAGACACCGAGCTTGCCCAGTTCTTCCGATAGATCGAGGAATTTCGCCCGCACTTCGCGATCGCCGAACATGCTGGTCTGGTATTTGATATCGATGCCGTAGGCGCTGGTATCCTGCGAGATGACGAGGATCTCCTTGACCCCGGCCTTGGCCAGCTTCTCGGCTTCGCGCAACACGTCGGCCGCCGGCCGCGATACGAGGTCGCCACGCAGCGCCGGGATGATGCAGAAAGTGCAGCGGTTGTTGCAGCCTTCCGAGATCTTGAGATACGCATAGTGGCGCGGCGTGAGCTTGACCCCTTGCGGCGGCAAAAGGTCGATGTAGGGATCATGGCTCGGGGGGGCGGCCTCATGCACCGCCCTCATCACGCTTTCATAAGCTTGTGGTCCGGTGATGGCGAGGACGTTGGGATGTCTTTCACGGATGATGTCCGGCTCGGCGCCGAGGCAGCCGGTGACAATAACTTTGCCATTCTCCGAAAGTGCGGAGCCGATGGCGTTGAGCGATTCGTCGCGAGCCGAATCGAGGAAGCCACAGGTGTTGACGACGACCAGGTCGGCGCCGTCGTGCTTGCGGGCGATCTCGTAGCCTTCGGCGCGCAGGCGGGTGATAATGCGCTCGGAATCCACAAGGGCTTTCGGGCATCCAAGGCTGACGAAACTGACGCGAGGGGCGGACATCTAAGCTTTTCCGGATTTTCAGGATTGGCGGCGCAGTATCACACTTGTCGCGGCATTGGTATGGGCAGCGGCTGCGGCGAAACGCAACCGCCAGCGTCGCCGAAGGCTCGCCGAAGCTGAAAGGCCGGCCGATGAGAATTCGAGTCGGCGTGTCAGCTCACCGCACTGCTGACATGCGGCAAGACTTCCACCGCGCCCCGGTAGATCATATCGAGTGCGACATAAAAGATGATCAAAAGGCCGATATAGGCGATCCAGCGATGGCGGTGCAGCAGCTTGGCGATGAAGCTCGCGGCAAGGCCCATCAGCGCGATCGACAGGACGAGGCCTATCACCAGCACCTGGAAGTGATCGCGCGCCGCGCCGGCGACCGCCAGTACGTTGTCGAGCGACATCGACACGTCGGCGATGACGATCTGCAATGCCGCCTGACCCAAGGTCTTCTTGCGCGCCTTGCCGGCCACCATATCATCGCTGTTGATATCGGAATTGGACAGCGCTTCGGTCGCCTCCACCTCGTCGGCATACGACGTGCGCAGCTCGCGATACATTTTCCAGCACACCCACAGCAGCAAGATGCCGCCGGCCAGCAGCAGGCCGACAATCTGTAACAGGGTGACGGTGATCGCAGCAAAACCGATACGCAGCACCGTCGCCGCCACCACGCCGATGAGAATCGCTCTCTTGCGCTGCTCGACCGGCAAGCCCGCCGCGGCCAAGCCGATGACGATGGCGTTATCGCCTGCAAGCACGAGGTCGATGGCGATGACCTGGAGCAGGGCAGAGAAGCCCGCGGCAGTGAAAATTTCCATCGACTGGAAGTCCCTTGCTGGTTGGCCGACCGTTCGCGTCGAATGCCTGGAGGGCCTAACGTGTATGGTTCCTGCGCGTCAAGGGACTGGTTGGAACAAGGTCGGCAAACCGCCCGTTATTGCGGCAATATACAGAGTTTGCGACGATCGGCCCGAACACCGGCAAAATGCGGCCACAGGTCGCGAATGCCTAGTTATAGAGATTGTATTTGGGCCAGTCGCTTTCCGGAATTTCATCACCGATCCGATAGCGGAGCTGCAGGACTTCCATATGGTCCGGCGCTGTTTCGCATTTGAATTTCAGCCGGTACCACTGTCCCTTGCTGCGAAACGCAGCACCCGGGCTCTTGATCGCATCGGCGCCCATTTCGGGCGTCGCAAAAGCGTAGGCGACGACACGATCGGCTTTGTATTTGTGATCGTCGCGGGTAATCCGGTCGAGAATTTCGGCGTCGCATCGCTGCTCCAGCCGGGTTTGCGGATCGAGTTTCAGCAGGCCGGCGCGCAATGCGCTGTCCATTGCGCTGGCCGGCCAAGCCACTATCGTCCATGCGAGGACCGCAGAAAATAGTTTATTCATGGGCGGGAGAAGCATCATATTCGGGCGGAGAAATCAACCCGACGAAGCGCGGCTGCGCGGCGGGTGACAGTCTTCGCTTTGTGGCAGGTTGTTGATTACGCAATAGTATCACCGGTACTTTGGTATCGTTGCCATGATCAGCACCTGTCGCATTTCAGCGACGCGAGAGGTGGCGCGCGGCATGGGGCAGAGCGGCGGTTCTCCCCTAACCGGACCGGCCTGTTAAACCCAGGCAGTCGAGAATCCGACGAGCGGAAAACTCGACGTCATGCCTGCAGAATTGAAGAAATTGGATGCGCGGCCTGAGACATAGGTGACGTTTGTACCGGACACATGGGTAACACTTTTGGCTTTTGGCCGGAGGTGTTGATGCCGTGGAGAGAGTGTTCGGTGATGGAGGAACGTCTACGTTTCGTTGCCCGCCTTCTCGCGGGAGAAGGCATGAGCGATGTGTGCCGGGATTTCGGGATTTCGCGCAAGACTGGCTACAAGATCTTCAACCGCTATAGGGAGGAAGGGCTGGAGGCGCTTTGCGACCGCTCGCGGCGGCCGGTGAGGTACGCCAACCAGTTGCCCGAGCAGATCGAGCGGCTGATCGTCGAGACCAAGCGTGAGAAGCCGCATTGGGGCGCTCGCAAGATCAGGGAGTTGCTGGTCAGGAAGCTCGCCGGTGATGTGCGTATCCCGGCCAAAAGCACCGTGCATGCCGTGCTCGACCGTCACGGCCTTGTGAGCCAGGCCCGCAAGAGGAACCGGGCGAGCAAGGCCGTGGGCACGCCATTGTCGCAAGCCGCCGCCCCTAACGATCTGTGGTGCACCGACTTCAAGGGGGAGTTCAGGCTCGGCAACGGTAGCTACTGTTACCCCCTGACGGTCACCGACCAGATCTCGCGCTATGTGCTCGCCTGCGAAGCGCTTGAATCGACAAAGGAGACGCCGGTCATCGAGGCCTTCGTGCGGCTGTTCAGGGAGCGCGGCCTGCCCGCCGCCATCCGCTCCGACAACGGGCTCCCTTTCGCTTCGCCTAACGGCCTCTACAATCTCTCGCGCCTGTCGGTGTTCTGGCTCAGGCTCGGCATCGTCATCGAGCGCATCCAGCCGGGCAACCCGCAACAGAACGGCCGCCACGAGCGCATGCATCTGACCTTAAAGAAAGAGACGACCAGGCCGCCCGGCATGAACATCCTCCAGCAGCAGGCGAGGTTCGACGCTTTCATCAGCGAATTCAATGAGGAAAGGCCACACGAGGCGCTCGCCATGCGCACCCCGGCCGAGCTCTACACGCCGTCCTCAAGAGCCTATGACGGCCTGCCGGAACTGGAATTACCCCTTCCACGACCGCGACATCCTGGTTACCGCTTGCGGCCGCATCTGCATGCACAGGAAGAAGATCAACGTCTCGACCGTGCTCGCCGGTCAGAGGCTGGGAATCAAGGAGATCGACGACGGCATTTGGCTCG
This sequence comes from Mesorhizobium sp. M1169, assembly GCF_040318345.1. Taxonomy (NCBI): domain Bacteria; kingdom Pseudomonadati; phylum Pseudomonadota; class Alphaproteobacteria; order Hyphomicrobiales; family Phyllobacteriaceae; genus Mesorhizobium; species Mesorhizobium sp. M1169. Next base: position 80,902 of record NZ_JAMYME010000012.1, read on the forward strand.
TCAGCTTCATGCATTACGATCTCGGGTATATCGACTTGGAACAGAGGACCTTGCAGACCATCGACAACCCGTTCGGCACGAGGTTGTCACCCATGTCTTAAGTACAATCTGTTACCCATGTCTCCGGGTTGGACAGGACGGATATGGCGGAGGGAGTGGGATTCGAACCCACGGTGGGCTTGCACCCACGCCGGTTTTCAAGACCGGTGCCTTAAACCGCTCGGCCATCCCTCCAAGGTGATTTTTCAATCACTTAGGATATCGCGAGAGGAGCGGGTTCGAGCTGTCGGTACCGGATTGGCACCAGGACGTTCCCCGACCGGTTCGCGCTCCATTCCTGTAAAGCCGCATTCAACGCCAAGTCAACCGTGGCGGCCGCACCTTTCGGCGCGATCCAGGGCGTTGAGCAGCGTCATGGCGAGCTGTGTTTGTGCTGAGTGTGGAAAATCGTTTTTAAAACCCGCACGGACTATTAATCGTTGAGCGCTGATATGTTGGGCGCGTTAGGCACATGTAAGTAAATCGTATTCTGGAGTTGATTTTGGCCGTACTTGGCGCTCTCCCGCCCGGTCTTCGCTGTAGACCAGTCCGCGAAACCGACTGGGAGGGAGTGGTTGATTGCCTGTGCAGGGGCTTTCCGGCGCGTAACCGGAGTTACTGGATACACGCTCTGACCCGCTTGTCGCAGCGGCCTGTGGTTGCCGAGTTCCCACAATATGGCTTTGCTTTGGAGCATGCCGGTCGGATCGTCGGCGTTGTGCTCACCCTTTATGCTCGCTATCACGGGTCGGAGAGCGAGGAAATTCGCTGCAATCTTTCAAGCTGGTCAGTCGATGCAGATTTCCGTCCCTATGGCGCCATGTTGGTTGCGGCGGTTCTCAAGCGGAAGGACGTGACCTACACGAACATTTCGCCTGCACAAGCGACATTGAAAGCCAACCGGGCGCTAGGCTTTCGGCTCTTCTCCAGCGGACAATTTACCTTCTTGCCGGCTTTAAGTTCGGCGCAGCGGTCATGTCGCGTGGTCGAAGTGCGTCCCGATCTTCCGGAATTGGCGATGCTGCCCGAGAGTGAGAGATACATACTCTCGGAACACGCCGCGCTGGGCTGCCTGTCGTTGATCTGCATTTGCGACGGAGCAGCGTTCCCCATGGTGTTGATGCCGCGCCGAATGTTGCACGGTGTTATTCGATGCCATCAGGTCATCTATTGCCGCTCGCTTGCGGATTTGAGCCGCTGCGCCGGCGCGATGGGGCGCTTTCTCTTGCGAAGCGGAATCCTGGTTTGCTTTGTCGACGCCAAGGAGCCGATTCCAGGCTTGGTGGGATGGTACCGCCCCAACAAGGGGCTGAAATACTTCAAAGGTCCCAGACCACCCGCACCTGGAGATCTGACGTTCACCGAACTTGTGATATTCGGTCCCTGAATCTGCGCTCGCAGCCACGCCAAGCCAGGGGCAAAGTGCGCCACGAATGGCGTTTCTGATCGATAAGCGATGATTTTCATGCCGATCAGCGAGGCGGTCCGTGCCACAATCTCGCCCGGTTCCGACCACAATCGGTTAATACGGTGATAAACAATTCCTGCGCACAAAAAGGATTGGGGTAGGGCGTCGCCGGCGTTTCTGGAGTGGGTGCTTTGGCATCGCTGACGTTCATGCTGCGGTGCCTTCGTCGATGCTATAGGGGACAATCAAAATATGCAGACCACGGCGCGCCCGCGTCTTCGTCGCGCTTCCGCTTTCGCGCTGTTTGCCTTGTCGGCAGCCTTTCTTGCAGCATGTGCCGGGCCGCAGCAAAGGGCGATGGTCAACAAGAAACCTCGCTCCAAGGAATATTTTTCCGAAGCCGAATACGGCGTGAAAGCCAGCCCGCGCGTCATGTTCAAGACGTCTCGCGGACGCGACCAGCTCGGCAAGCCCTATCAGGTGCGCGGCAAGTGGTATTATCCGAAGGAAGACAAACGTTACGCCAAGGTTGGCCTCGCATCCTGGTACGGTGAGGCCTTCCACGGCCGGTTGACGGCCAACGGCGAAGTCTACGACATGGCAGATCTGACGGCGGCGCATCCGACCATGCCGCTGCCGAGCTATGCGCGGGTCACCAACATGAAGACCGGCAGCTCGGTGATCGTGCGCGTCAACGACCGCGGGCCCTATCATGATGGACGCATCATCGATGTGTCGAAGCGCGCTGCTGAAATGCTCGATTATGCCAATGTCGGTACGGCCGAGGTGAAGGTCGAATATGTCGGCCGTGCGCCGCTCGAAGGCAATGACGGGCAGTATCTGGTGGCTTCGTATCGTCCAGGCAACAGGGCGCCGGATCCGTCGGACGGTCTGCCCAGCGGCGTCATGGTCGCGATGAATGGGCCGTCGCCAAGCCTGCCGGTGAGCGCTGCTGCCGTGCCGTTCCCCGGTCAGCTGACGAATTCCGGGCAGGGATCCGATGCACGGCCTGTCATGGCGGTGCAAGCATCTGCTTCGGGAGACATTGTACTGCCCGATTTCGGCCCGATCGTGCCGGAGCGTCCGGAGATCAACCTGCCGGCGCAATCGCCGTTCACCATGGCGTCGCTGTCTTACGCCGACGAGCGCGTGCAGCGCGCCTCCAACGCGTTTGCCGGGCTGGATCGCACCGGCATGTCGTCCGCCGAGCTTCTTCAATCGTGGAAGCGGCAAGCCCCTCCAGCCGGGTCGCCCACCGCCTATGTCGCGGCGGGTTCATTCGAGAATGCCGCCGAAGCGGAGCGTGTGGCTGCCCAGCTTTCCAGCTTCGGCAAGACCGAAATCCAGCGCTCGGAACCTGAAGGCAAGGACTGGTACTCGGTCAACCTCTTTGCCAACGGTCGTGGCAGCCTGGACGAGATGCTGCAGGCAGCGTGGTCGCATGGTGCGCCGGATGCGCTTGCGGTACGCAACTGAGTTCGGGGCTGCCTGGTTTTTTCGCGCGCGATTGATCCGCCAGGCAAAAGCCTGATAGCTTCTGCCAACTTGCAAAAGCGCCGGCTCACTGGTCGAACCTGATGAAATCTTTTCACCCTTTCACCGGGCTTGTGGCGCTCGGCCTGCTGCTGCTCTCGCTTGCGCAGGCCTCAGCTCAGCTTTTCGAGACCAAGGCCGCCCAGGCCTTCATGATCGATGCCGAAACCGGAACCGTGCTGTTTTCCAAGGACGCCGACAGGTTGATCCCGCCGGCCTCGCTGGCCAAGCTGATGACGATGGAAGTGGCTTTCGACGCCATCAAATCAGGGCGCATGACGCTCGATGACACCTTCGTGGTGAGCGAGAACGCCTGGCGCAAAGGCGGCGCTCCTTCGGGGACATCGACCATGTTCGCCAAGCTCAAGTCGACGATCCGGCTGGAAGACCTGATCCAGGGCGTGACCGTGCAGGCGGCCAATGACGGCTGTATCGTCATCGCTGAAGGGATGGCCGGGTCCGAAGCAAACTTCGCGGCGCAGATGACCGGGCGTGCCCGCCAGATCGGCTTGCAGAAATCGACTTTCGTCAATTCCACCGGTCTGCCGGCCGATGGGCAGCAAACGAGCGTTCGCGAACTCGCGCTTCTGGCGCTGCATATCTGGCGCAACTACCCGGATCTCTACCGCTATTACGGCCAGAAGGATTTTACCTGGAACAAGATTTCCCAGAGGAACCGCAATCCGCTACTGGCCATGGACATAGGCGCCGACGGGCTCGCGGTCGGTGCCAGCGAGCAATCCGGGTTCGGCATTGTCGGCTCGGTCAGCCACAACGGCACAAGGGTGATCGCGGCGATGAGCGGTCTGGCAAACGACCGTGAGCGGGCTGAGGAAGCGCGAAAGCTGCTCGACTGGGGCGTTCGCTCCTTCGAGAAGACTGAAGTATTCGCCAAGGACGAAGTGGTTGGCGAAGCCCAGGTCTTTGGCGGTGCCAAGTCCGGTGTCGCGTTAAAGGCAAAAGGACCGGTGCAGATCTTCCTGCCGATCACCAACCGCGACAAGCTCACCGCCAGGATCGTCTATGACGGACCGGTGGCAGCGCCGGTGGAGGAGGGGCAGCCGGTGGGTACGCTGCGCGTCTGGATCGGCGATACGCTGAGCCAGGAGACGCCGCTGTTTGCCGCCGAGTCGATCGGTGTCGGTTCGCTGCCGCAGCGCGCGCTCGACGCCGCCAAGGAACTGGCCGTCGGCTGGCTGCGTTAGCACCGTCGCGGTGGACCTTTTTTCCCGCCGGGACTATACGGTCCCCGAAGTATGGACAAAGGCTTTGGCGCGCGGATTTTTCATCACTTTTGAAGGCGGCGAAGGAGCAGGCAAGTCGACGCAGATCGAGCGGCTGGCAAAGAAGATGCGCGCCAAGAAATACGATGTGCTGGTGACACGTGAGCCGGGTGGCTCGCCGGGCGCGGAGGCGGTCAGGCATGTCCTGCTTTCAGGCGCAGCCGAGCCGTTCGGCCCCAAGATGGAAGCTCTGCTTTTCGCCGCTGCGCGTTCCGACCATGTCGAACAGGTCATCCGGCCGGCAGTCGAGCGCGGTTCGGTCGTACTTTGCGATCGTTTCATGGATTCCTCGCGCGTCTACCAGGGCGTCACCGGCGGCCTCGACCCGGCATTCATGGACGCATTGGAGAAGGTCGCCATCAACGGCATGGTGCCGGACATGACACTGATCTTCGACATCGACCCCGCCGAGGGCCTGAGGCGCGCTACCGCCCGGCGGGGCAGCAGTGACGGACCGGACCGCTTCGAGAAAGAAACATTGGCCATCCACCAACGCCGGCGCGAGGCGTTTCTCGCGATCGCCTCAGCTGAACCCGAACGCTGCGTTGTCGTCGATGCCTCAGCCGACCTAGATGCGGTGGAGGATGTCGTTACCGCCGCGGTCTTCGCGGCTCTCGAGAGGATGATGCCGGCGCAAAGAAGGCAGGCGGCGCCAGCATGATTTTCGAACGCATCGCGCCCGAACAGCACGACACGCTGGACGGGGTGCCCGAGCCATCCGAGACGCCGCGTCTTGTCGGTCACCTGCAGGCGGCCAACATGCTCGCCACCGCTTACCGCTCGGGAAAGCTGCCGCACGCACTGATCTTTGCCGGACCGGTTGGCATCGGCAAGGCGACGCTGGCCTTTCACCTGGCGCATCATCTGTTGAAGCACCCGGCCTTCGAGCAGGCGCCGGAAAGCCTTGCCGTTCCAGATCCGGCTTCGTCGCTGTTTCGACAGATCGCCACCGGCGCGCATCCTTCGGTGCTGCATCTTACACGCCCGGCGAACGACAAGACCAAGAGCTTCAAGACAGTGGTCACGGTCGACGAAATCCGCAAGGTCAGCCGTTTTCTGTCGCTGACCTCGCACGACGGCAGCTACCGGGTGGTTATCGTCGATCCCGCCGACGACATGAACACCAATGCTGCCAATGCCTTGCTGAAGAATCTTGAAGAGCCACCCGCGCGCACCTTATTCATCCTCATCGTCCATGCGCCGGGCAGTCTGCTGCCGACGATCAGGTCGCGCTGCCAGATGGTGCGGTTGGCGCCGCTCGATGCCGAGAGCTTGATGACGGTTCTGGAGGGCATCGAGCCGCCGCCACCGGCGGATCCTGCGGCGCGCGCGGCGCTGGCGGAGCGGTCAGGGGGCAGCGCGCGCAATGCGATCCTGTTGACGCAGTATGGCGGGCTCGAAATCGCCGCCACCCTCGACGCTCTGGTGATGTCCAAGAAGTTAGATGTCGCGGGCGCCTACCGTCTTGCCGAGGCGGTCGCCGGCCGCGACCAGGCGATCCCGTTCGAGATATTCAATCGCCGTGCGCTTGATCTGCTGTCGGCCGGCGCCAGCCAGGCCGCGCTCGCCGGCGATCTCGCGCGAGCCAAAACGCTGTCGGATACTTGGCACGCGGCTTTGAACGCTATATCTGAAACCGAGACCTACAACCTCGACAAAAAGCAGCACGCCCTGACCATGATCGACCGCCTGAATTCTGCAATGCGAATGTGACGGCCGCTGGCGTGGCTTTTGAAGCCCCTGAGTATTGATTCCCAATCAATCGCAGGAACTTCGAAGCCACCACATTGGCGTCGGATGGCAATTGCCGTTTCGATGCGATATCTCACCGCGACATCTTTCATTCAGACATTCATGACGGCTCATCCATGGCACGCGAAAAATACTACGTCACGACGCCGATTTTCTATCCGAACGGCAAGCCGCATATCGGCCATGCCTACAATGTCATCGCCAGCGACACGCTGGCCCGCTTCCAGCGGCTCGATGGCAAGGACGTCTTCTTCGTCTCGGGAACCGACGAGCACGGTTTGAAGATGCAGCAGACGGCGGACGCCGAAGGCCTGACGCCGAAAGCGCTTGCCGATCGCAACTCGGCGATCTTCCGCTCGATGCTCGAAGCGACCGGTTGCTCGAACGACGTTTTCATCCGCACCACCGAAGAGCGTCATTACAAGGCCTGCCAGGCGATCTGGACGCGCATGGCTGAGAATGGCGACATCTACCTCGACCGCTACAGTGGCTGGTATTCGGTGCGGCAGGAAGCCTATTTCGACGAGGCCGAAACCAAGGTCGGTGACGACGGCGTGCGCCGCGAACCGCTCGGCTCGCCTGTCGGATGGACCGAGGAAGAGAGCTATTTCTTCCGCCTTTCCGCCTATCAGGACAGACTGCTCGCGCTCTATGAGAACAGCCCCGAGTTCGTCGGACCGGCGGAGCGGCGCAATGAAATCATTAGCTTTGTCAAATCCGGCCTGAAGGATCTGTCGATCTCGCGCACCACATTCAAATGGGGCGTGCCGGTGCCCGGCGATGAGAAGCATGTGATGTATGTCTGGGTCGATGCCCTAACCAATTACATCACCGCCGCCGGTTATCCGGATCCGACCAATGAGAGATGGTCTTTCTGGCCGGCGAACGTCCACGTCATCGGCAAGGATATCATCCGCTTCCACGCGGTCTACTGGCCGGCATTCCTGATGTCGGCCGGCATCGAATTGCCGAAGCGCGTGTTTGCGCATGGTTTTCTGTTCAACCGTGGCGAGAAGATGTCGAAGTCGGTCGGCAATGTCGTCGACCCGTTCGCGATGATCGAGCACTACGGCCTCGACCAAGTGCGCTATTTCTTCATGCGCGAAGTGCCGTTCGGCCAGGACGGCAGCTACAGCCATGATGCAATCGTCAACCGCACCAATGCCGACCTCGCCAACGATCTCGGCAATCTGGCGCAGCGCTCGCTGTCCATGATCGCCAAGAACTGCGGCGGCGTGGTGCCTAAGCGCGGCGAATTGAGCAATGCCGACAAAGCGATCCTCGATCAGGCAGATACCGCCCTTGTCACGGCGCGCAGGACGATGGCCGACCAGGGCATCCACTTTGCTCTGGCGGCGATCTTTGGCGTGGTGGCCGAAGCCAACCGCTATTTCGCCGGGCAGGAGCCATGGGCACTGAAGAAGACCGATCCGGCGCGCATGGAAACGGTACTGTGGACGACCGCTGAGGTGATCCGGCGTGTCGGGTTGCTGTGCCAGCCCTTCATTCCGCAGTCGGCGGCAAAGCTACTAGACCTTTTGGCGGTGCCGGCCGGCAGCCGTAATTTCGAGCATGTCGCGGAAGGCCATTCGCTGGTATCCGGTACGCCGCTGCCGGCGCCGGAACCGGTATTTCCACGCTATGTCGAGCAAACGGATACAAGCGCCTGATGCTGGTCGACAGTCACTGCCATCTCGACTTTCCGGATTTCGCCGAAGAGCGGGCGGCCATTGTCGCCCGCGCCCTAGCGGCCGGCATCGGCCGAATGGTGACGATCTCGACGAGGGTGAAGCGATTTAACCAAGTGCTTGAGATTGCAGAGACTTTCGATGAGGTCTATTGCTCGGTCGGCACCCATCCGCATAATGCGGCCGAAGAGCTTGATGTCACTGTCGATGGTCTGGTGCGGCTCTCTGCTCATCGCAAAGTGGTGGCGATCGGCGAGGCCGGACTCGACTATTTCTACGATCATGCGCCGCGCGACGCACAGGCGCAGGGCTTTCGCACCCACATCGCCGCGGCGCGCGTGACCGGTCTGCCGCTGGTCATCCATTCGCGCGACGCCGACGACGACATGGCTGATATCCTCGAAGAAGAAACGGGGAAGGGCGCCTTCCCCTTCATCCTGCACTGTTTTTCGTCGGGACGCCGGCTGGCCGAGATCGGCGTGGCGCTCGGCGGGTACGTCTCGTTTTCCGGAATCCTGACCTTCAAGAACTCCGCCGAGCTGCGCGCCGTCGCCGCCGATGTGCCGCGCGACCGTCTGCTGGTCGAAACCGACGCGCCATACCTGGCGCCGATCCCGTTTCGCGGCAAGCGCAATGAGCCCGCCTATGTCGCGCATACAGCCAAGGTGCTGGCCGAGACGATCGGCGTCAGCGATGCCGAGATCGCTGACATCACCACGGATAACTTCTTCCGGCTGTTCAGGAAAATGCCGCGCCCGAGCGCGCCGGGCGCCTGACGCATGAGCGACCGGTTACGTCTTACCGTCCTCGGCTGCGGCTCATCGCCGGGCACGCCACGCATCACCGGCGACTGGGGCAATTGCGATCCCGCGAACCCCCGGAACCGGCGCACGCGCACCGCAGCGCTTGTCGAGCGGATCGCGGCGAGTGGCGCCCGGACCACGGTCGTCATCGACACCGGCCCGGATTTCCGCGAGCAGATGCTGCTGGCATCCGTCAAGCGCATCGATGCGGTGGTCTATACACATCCGCATGCCGACCATATCCACGGCATCGACGATTTGCGCGGCTTCGTGCTCGAGCAGCGCCACCGGATCGACATCCATGCCGATCAGGCCACCATGCTGCGCCTACGCGAGGCGTTCCGCTACTGTTTCGAAACACCGAAAGGCAGTTCGTATCCGCCGATCGTCAATGCCCATATCATCGACCACCACAGGCCGGTGGTGATCGAAGGCGAGGGCGGCGCCCTCACCCTCGAACCGCTGCTGCAGCTCCATGGCGACATCACCTCGCTGGGTTTCCGCATCGGCGGGCTGGCTTATTGCCCTGACGTCAGCGACTTTCCGGAGGCGACCGCCAAGCGTTTGCGCGGGCTGGACATGCTGGTCATCGACGCGCTGCAATACACCGTCCATCCGAGCCATCTGTCGCTTGGCCAGGCGCTTGGCTGGATCGAAGGACTGGCGCCGAAGAACGCGGTGCTGACGCATATGCATGTTCCGCTCGACTACGCCACGGTAATGGCCGAGACGCCGGCCAACGTCGAGCCTGCTTATGACGGCATGACGATCGAAATCCCTTACGAATCAGCGTGAAGGGCGAGGTTTTCACGGCTAGGTTCCCGGGTTTGGATCTCGCGGAGTGCTATCTTCACGCCACATCCAATCGGCTACGCCAGTTCCATAATCTATCTTATGCGACTACGCCTATAGCATCCGATGGCGGCGAGATCAGGCCGGTCACTCGTAGACGTTCGCAACAGCGCTGTGGGGCAACGGGCATGCTAGGATTGCGAATCATGAAGACGCTTCCGCTGCTTGCAGGTCTTGCCCTCACCCTCGCCTGCGCGCTCACCGATGCGCGAGCTCAGGATGTCAGTCGTACGCCAGGCGAGAACGACCTGGCTTTCGCCAAACGTGTTGTTGGGTTCGCCGATAATGCTGATCCGCACACCACAGCCGTGAGCTGGAACGGCCTCCAGACACTCTTCGTCGATTACCAGACCGCCGAGGACTATCCGGAACGCCCGCTCGTTGCGCTGCAACGGCTAGCTGACAACAGATATCGCGCAATCCAGGTCACGCTCGGTGAACAAGAGGGCGACACACCGGACATCGCGCTCGGCCTCGCCAACGCCGACCACGACCCGGCAAAGGAACTGATCGTGATACTTTCCTGGGCTCAGATGCACTACGATGTCGAAGGGACGCTCTACGAAGTTCGCATCTTCGATGGCCCCAAGCCAGGCCAGAAGGCGCTGACTCAATTGAAAGCGAGCCGGAAGTTCGACGCCACATGCGACTGCCATTGGCGCGACGGCACAACGAAGCACTTCCGCTTCAAGACGATCGCAGCGGTCAAGGCTGAACTGAAGCGCCTGGGTTATTAGCCGCCGGCGAGGACTCGCTTCCCGGATGTTGCCCTCGCCATCTCGCCTATGCTTACCCGCAATCGTCCCCAGCGCCGGTACAGGCACAGTCTGGGTCGTCTCGTCAGAACTCCATATCACCGAAGTCACCGCCATTGTCGGAGCTGGCATCGCCTGCCTGATCGGCTTCGTCCGGCTGCGGCGTCGGCTGTTCAGCTGCCTTCGCTTCGCTGCCGCCAAACACGCCGGCGATCGCGTTGCCGAGCAGCACGCCGCCCGCCACGCCCATCGCGGTCTGCGCGGCGCCGGCAAGAAAACCGCCGCCTGCCCGCTGTGGCGTGTCCTGCGGCCCTTCAGTTGCAACGGAGGCGGTGCGCCCTACCCGCGGCACCGAGCCTGAGCGCCTGCCGCCGCTGCGGCCGAAGAAGCCGCTGAGCGGTCCACCGCCGGCCGGCTGCCGCGCCTGCTCCTCCAGTTCTTCTATGCGCGCCTGAGCTGCGTTCAGGGCCTGCTCCTGCACCACGATCGTCTGGGCCATGTAATATGGCGCCCCAGGCTGCTGGGTGATCTGGTCCTGGATGAAGCGCTCTGCTTCGGCATCGCGCCGGGGCGCCTGGCGCTCGGCGCTTGCCAACTTCTCGAAGAGCTGTCCGATCGCTTGCTGATCGTTTCTGTCCATGATGTCCAACTCCGGTCTTGGTTCAACGCCGGCTATTCGCGCTCGCCGGTGAAGTTCAACAGCAGTTGGAAGATGTTGATGAAGTTCAGATAGAGCGAGAATGCACCGAAGACAGCGAGTTTCTGCTGTGATTCCGCGCCGAAGTTTTCCGCATACTGCTCTTTGATCGTCTGGGTATCCCAGGCGGTGAGGCCGATGAAGACGGCGATGCCGATCACAGAGATCGCGAATTGGAGCGCGGTCGAGCCCAGGAAGATATTGACGATGCTGGCGATCACCACGCCTATCAGGCCCATGATCAGGAACGACGAAAACTGCGTCAGGTCGCGTTTGGTCGTGTACCCGTAAAGGCTGGTCGCGCCGAACATGGTGGCGGCGATGAAGAAGGTGCGTGCGATGCTGGTGCCGGTAAAGACCAGGAACACGGAAGCCAGCGACAGGCCCATGACCGCGCAGAATGCCCAGAACATCGCCTGGGCGCCGGCTGCCGACATCGCCTGCATCCGAAACGAGAACAAGAGCACAAAGGCCAGCGGGGCCAGCATCACCACCCATTTCAGCGGTGTGGAGAAGATCGGCACGTAAAGAGCGGGCGTGGAAGCCACCACGAACGCGATCACGCCCGTAACGACGAGGCCAAGGCCCATATAGTTATAGACGCGCAGCATGTGCCGGCGCAGGCCTTCATCGTAGACGGCTCCGGCTCGGGCTCCGGCCCCGATATATCCGAGATTGTTCATGTGGTTCTCCTTCTTGCAGGTCGATCAGTAAAGCGTTTTGGCGAGGGCTTCGGCCGTGCGATCGAGACCGCCGACATCGCTGCGTCCGACGACCGCGTAGGCGACCTCGCCGATCTGGAAATAAGCCGAGCAAACTTCGCCCGAGGGAACGACGGTCGGCTTGACGACGTCGAATGTTCCGGGCCTGATCGCGAACAACGAGACCAGCCCCATCTCTTTCGTCTCGACAGCCATCTCGACGCTCGGTCCGAATTGCGATGGATAGATCTGCACGTCACGGACCGTCCAGTCCGGTGGCAGCGATGGCATCACGATCGCCGTCGCGGCGCGGATTTCGTCGGCATTGTAGCCGGGTGCTTCGGGTTGCGACGACATCGCCTCGCGCACGAGCGTCGTGCGGTGCGCCCGGACCGCGTCCTCCACATAGGCCGGCGGATGGGTCGAAGCGACGACTTCCGTCACCGATATCGGTCCGATGAGCCCGTTCGCAAGCCAGCCGGCAGCGACGAAGACAGCGACTGCCGCAGCTCGCTGCAAAGCACCAAGGACGCGGCCGCGCGCCAATCCCCGCTCCAGCCGCCGTGCAGCATCGGCCGTCGCGGGCCGCGCCATGCCTTTCGATCCGGCAAGCGCCACGCGCAATTCGTCACGCATCCGTAAGTCGGACATCACCCGCGCGGCCGCGTCCGGGCGGGCCGAAAGGAACGCCTCGACCTCGATGCGACGAGCCACGTCCAGCTGATCGTCGACATAGGCGTCGAGATCGGCGTCGGTCACGGGATCGCGCAGTTGGTTCATGATCCACCTCCGACGATCTTCAGATGGCCTTTCGCGCGTGCCGGCACCGCGTCCTCCATCTCGCGCAGGGCCGCACGCGCCCTGCCGATGCGCGACATCAGCGTGCCAAGCGGCACGCCACTCACCTCAGCGGCCTGGCTGTAGCTAAGCCCCTCGATGGCGACGAGATGCAACGCCGAACGCTGCTCCTCCGGCAATTCGAAAAACGCTTCGCGCACCTGCGCCAGACGGACCGAATGTTCCTGCGGCGCCGGGACATTCGCCTCGGCGAGATAGCCGGCCTGTTCGATGCGCATTGCTTCGGATTTGCGGGACCGCCGACCGTCGATGAATGCATTATGGACGATCGACAGCAGCCATACGCGAAGATTTCCGCCGGAGCGGAAGCTGCCGCGTCGCTCATAGGCACGCACCAGCGCATCATGCACCAGATCCTCTGCATCGGCGCTGTCGCGCGTCAGCGAGCGTGCATAGCGGCGCAGCGAACCGAGCTGTCCCAGAATATCGAAGCGTGGCATCGGCCGTTTCATGTCCTGTTTACGGAGCAGGTCGGGATGTTAATCCCGCTCTCCCCGAAATTTTCTTACGGCTCGCCGCGTTCTCGTCCTGGGAGATATCGGGCCCGCTCTCGCCCGCCAGATAGTATCGGCCGCCTTCGAGGCAAACCGGCGCCGAGTTGGCGCATATGAAACTGCTGGCAAAGCACGGCCGGTTTGCGTATCACTCCGCCGCCAACGGAACCTTATCGATGTTCGAAAATCTCCAGCCCGCGCCTGCCGACAAGATCCTGGCCTTGATCGGCCTCTATCGCGCCGACCCGCGTCCCGACAAGGTCGATCTTGGGGTCGGCGTCTATAAGGATCGCGACGGCAAGACGCCGGTGATGCGCGCGGTGCGCGAAGCCGAAAAGCGGCTGCTGCAGGGCCAGGATACCAAGACCTATCTCGGCCTTGCCGGCGATACCGCCTTCAACGCGGCGATGGCCAGGTTGGTGTTCGGCCCAGCCGCCGACATGACGCGCATTCGTGCGGCGCAGGCGCCAGGCGGCTCCGGCGCGCTGCGGCTGGTAGCAGAGCTGCTGAAAAGGACCCGCACCGACGCGATGGTCTGGCTGTCGGATCCGACATGGCCGAACCACATGCCGGTGATGCGCGCCGCTGGCCTGCAGATACGCGAATATCCCTATTTCGACGCTGCTTCTGGTGCGGTTCGCTTCGACGACATGCTGAATGCATTGAGAACCGCGAATCCTGGCGACGTCGTATTGTTGCATGGCTGCTGCCATAACCCGACAGGCGCCAATCTAGACATCTCGCAATGGGCTGCCATTGCCGATCTTGTCGTTGAGCGCGGCCTGCTGCCCTTTGTCGACATCGCCTATCAGGGCTTTGGCGAGGGACTTGATGCGGATGCCGCCGGCTTGCGCCTTCTGGCGGCAAAAGTTCCGGAAATGGTCGTTGCCTCCAGCTGCTCGAAGAACTTTGCCGTCTATCGCGACCGAGTCGGTGCAGCGCTGATCATGGCGAAAGGTGGCGCGCAGGCGGATTTGGCGATGGGCCAGATGCTGTCGGCGGCGCGCGCCATGTATTCGATGCCGCCGGACCACGGCGCGGCGGCGGTGCGCATCGTGCTTGAAGACCCCGCATTGCGTTCCGACTGGGAGGCAGAGCTTGAAGAGATGCGGCTGCGCATGCTGCGGCTGCGCGTCCAGTTCGCCGAGGCGCTGCGGCGGCAGTCCAACTCCGACCGTTTCGATTTCGTCGCCAGCCATCGCGGCATGTTTTCCCGGCTTGGCCTGTCGGAGGCGCAAGTCGAGCGGCTGCGCGCCGAGCATGCCATCTATATGGTCGGCGACAGCCGCATCAACGTTGCCGGCCTGCCCGAGGACGGCATGGATGCGCTCGCCAAGGCGATAGTCTCCGTGCTCGACTGATGCTTTTGCTAACTAGGATCTTCCGGAAACCGGCTTCCACTTTCGTATCATGGTCTGGCGGCCCGTCTGTGGACAAGGCGCCCTCACCGGCTGAAGCCGTTGGCCGCACAGCCGTGTACAGGATAGCGTTTCCCAGATGAAACCCTCGAAAGACATTTCCCGACTGATCGAGATCATGGCAGCGCTGCGGGCGCCGGAAACCGGCTGCCCGTGGGATATCGAGCAGGACTTTTCGACAATCGCGCCGTACACGATCGAGGAAGCCTACGAAGTGGCGGACGCCATTGCGCGTGGCGATCTGGACGATCTGCGGGATGAACTCGGCGATCTCCTGCTGCAAGTGGTCTACCACGCGCAAATGGCCGAGGAGGCCGGCGAATTTTCATTCGGCGATGTGGTCCTGGCCATCACCACAAAAATGATCCGCCGCCACCCCCATGTCTTCGGCGACGACAAGGCGCGCAGCGCCGGCATGGCCAAGGGCATGTGGGAAAAGATCAAGGCAGAGGAAAAGGCGGAGAAGCGCAGTGCGCGCCTCGCCCGTGGGCTCGACCCGGAAGACCATGGCAAGGGCTTTCTCGACAGCGTGCCGGTCGCCCTGCCCGCGCTGACCCGGGCGCTCAAGCTGCAGGAAAAGGCCGCCCGCGTCGGCTTCGACTGGAGCGAGGCGGCGCCGATCCTCGACAAGATCGAGGAGGAGATCGGCGAACTACGCGAGGCGCTGGCCAAAGGCGACACTGCGCCGATCAAGGACGAGTTCGGCGACATGCTGTTTGCGGTCGTCAATCTCGGCCGGCACCTCAAAATTGATTCCGAAGCGGCACTCAGCGGCACCAACGAAAAATTCCGGTCGCGCTTCCACTATGTCGAGCGGACGCTGCAAGCGTCGGGAAACAGCCTGGAAGAGGCGACACTGGACGAGATGGAAGCGCTCTGGCAGCAGGCAAAAAGCGCGAAGTAACCGCCTCTACCCGTTGTTTTGACGGCGCAATCGGCTTTCGATCTCCTGCCGAGCGCTGTGTGTAGCTTTAAGCGCGACGGTTACGCTGCCATCCTCATTGTCGTCGCGCGAGATGATGTCGCCGTTGCGGTAAAGCCAGTCGACGACGCCGAGTTGGTCGGGCTTGAGTGTGACGGTGAAGGTCTCCAGTTCGCCCGACATCATCGTCTCGATGATCGCCTTCAGCGCATCGATGCCCTCGCCGGTTACCGCCGATATGGCGATCGGCGGTGCCTTCTTGCCGTCAGCACCATCGGCAAGCAGCCGCGCCCGGTTGCCCTCGTCGAGCCGGTCGATCTTGTTCCATACTTCGATGACGCGCTTGCTATCGCGGGCATCGACGCCGAGATCGGCAAGGATGCGCTCGACATCTTCGGCCTGCGCGGCCGTATCGGGATCGGAGATGTCGCGCAGATGAATGACGAGGTCTGCCTCGACCACTTCCTCCAGCGTCGCCCTGAAGGCCGCGACCAGATGCGTTGGCAGGTCGGAAATGAAGCCGACCGTATCGGAAAGGATGATCGGCGTGCCGTGCGGCAGACGCACGCGGCGCAGCGTCGGGTCGAGCGTGGCAAACAGCATGTCTTCGGCCAGCACCCCTGCTCCGGTCAGCCGGTTGAACAGAGTCGACTTGCCGGCATTGGTGTAGCCGACGATCGCCACTACCGGAAATGGCACCTTCTTGCGCTTGGCGCGGTGCAGGTCGCGGGTGCGGCGCACAGTTTCGAGCTCGTGCTTCAGCTTGGTGATCTTGTCCTGCAGCACACGCCGATCCGACTCGATCTGGGTCTCGCCAGGGCCGCCGAGAAAGCCGGCGCCGCCACGCTGGCGCTCGAGGTGGGTCCAGCTCCGCACAAGGCGGCCTTTCTGGTAGTTGAGATGGGCAAGATCGACCTGCAGCGTGCCTTCCTTGGTGCGGGCGCGCTCGCCGAAAATCTCCAGGATCAGCCCGGTGCGGTCGAGCACCTTGGCGTTCAACTCTTTTTCGAGGTTGCGCTGCTGTACCGGGGTCAGCGGATGATCGACAATGACCACTTCCGCGTGGCCCTCTTTGACGATCTCAGCGAACTCCGCCACCTTGCCGCTGCCGAGCAAGGTCGCCGGGCGTGGATCGTTGACGGTCACCACCGCCGTGTGGACCAGGTCGAGGTCGATGGCGCTGGCGAGGCCGACGGCCTCGTCGCGACGAGCCTCGGCGGAACGGGTCAGGCGGGGGCGGTTGGTGTCGTCGTCGCCACGCGGCTGCCGGGTAAGCACCGGCACGATTACCACCGCCCGGGTCGGGCCGTTGGCCTCTGTCCCGGTCTGATGTGCTGGTTTTCCGCGAACGCGGCGGTCCGCGTCTTTCTCACGTGCCAATCAGGCGCCCTGGCTTTCCTCACCATCGAACATCTGAACCGGCTGGCTCGGCATGATCGTGGAAATAGCGTGCTTGTAGACAAGCTGGGAATGGCCGTCGCGACGCAGCAGAACGCAGAAATTGTCGAACGAAGTGACCACGCCGGTCAGCTTCACGCCGTTGATGAGAAAGATGGTGAGTGGATTTTTGCTCTTGCGAACTGAATTCAGGAACAGGTCCTGAAGATTTTGCGATCGTTCCGCCATTGTTCTTGTCTTTCGCCGATCCCCTTCGGTTTGCAGGCCAATGCGCCAAATTAGCCGGCACATGTCAAGCACGCAAACACCATCTTGCCGTCAGTAACGACAAGCAGAACGAGATATATTGATGTTCATTCCATCTGTGCGGTTATCAGGCTGGACTTTTTTCCGCAACGTCAAAAAAGGCCTGCCGTAATGAAACTGTTATCGAGCCCGGGTGGCCGTTGGCGACGGGAGCGCCATCGATCGCCACCACCGGCATGGCAATCGTGGTCGCGGAGCTGATGAAAACCTCGCGCGCGGCCTTGGCTTCGGCCACCGAAAAACCGCGCTCCTCGATCGTCAGGCCGAGCTTGGCGGCCACGTCGAACAGCGTCGTACGGGTGATGCCGCGCAGGATGCCGTGCTCGGCCGGCCGCGTCACCAGCACGCCGTCCCCGGTGATGATCCAGGCGTTCGACGATCCACCTTCCTTGACGGTGCCGTCGACATCGACGAACCAGGCCTCCTGAGCGCCGGCTTCCTTGGCTTTCTGCTTGGCCAGCACGTTCGGCAACAGGCCGACCGACTTGATATCGACCCGATCCCACCGGTTCTCCGGCACTGTGATAACCCGGATCCCGCTCTCGGCCCGCTTCGCGGCAGCTGCAGGATCGGCTTTTCTGGCGGTCACCACCAGCGACGGCTTCGTCTCCGCCGGCGGGAAGAAAAACTCGCGGCTGGCGACGCCGCGTGTCACCTGGACATAGACCAGGCCGTCGACGACATGGTTGCGGCGCACCACCTCGCGCATGACGAGCGGCAGCACGCCGCGCGTGATCGGCCAATCGATCGAGAGTTCGGCAAGTGAGCGGTTCAATCGGGCGAGATGGCGGGGCATGTCGACGATGAAGCCTCGTGCCACCTCGCAGACCTCGTAGACGCCGTCGGCGAATTGATAGCCACGGTCCTCGATATGCACGGAAGCTTCGGCGTGAGCGACGTAGCGCCCGTTCACATACGCAATGCGCGGCATGGCTAACCCCTGAAAGAAGTCCAGCTTTCTTATGCGATTCCAAGACCGCCGTAACCGATAATTGCGTGGGCCACGACTGGTTTGGCTGTCAGACGCCCAGCGACTTCAGCTTGCGGTGCAATGCAGAGCGTTCCATGCCGATAAACTCTGCCGTCTTCGAGATATTGCCGCCAAAACGGTTGATCTGGGCGATCAGATAGTCCTTCTCGAATTGTTCGCGCGCTTCCCGCAGCGGCAGCGCCATTATGTGCTGATCGGATTTGTTTGGAGTGCGCGGCATGACGTCGCCGATCTCGGCAGGCAGGAGATCGGCGGTGATCGGCGCATCGACATCGTCGCCGCGCGCCAGGATCATCAGCCGCTCGACATTGTTGCGCAACTGGCGAACGTTGCCCGGCCAGTTATGCGCCTGCAGCACCGCCAGCGCGTCGTCGCCGATGCGGCGCGGCTTGATGCCGGCCTGGCGAGCGATCTGCTTCATGAAATTGTCGACCAGATAAGGAATGTCCTCGCGACGCTCGGCCAGTCCCGGCACCATGACCGGAACCACGGCCAGGCGATGATAAAGGTCCTCACGGAAACGGCCGTCGGCGATCATGGCTTCCAGGTTCTGCGAGGTCGACGAGACGATGCGCACGTCGACCTTGACCCGCTTGGTGCCCCCTACCCGCTCGAACTGCTGTTCGACCAGCACGCGCAGGATCTTGTTTTGCGTCTCACGCGGCATGTCGGCCACTTCATCGATGTAGAGAATGCCGCGATGGGCTTCCTCCAGCGCGCCGACCTTGCGTTCGACGCCGTTCGATTCGGTGCCGAACAACTCGATCTCCATACGCTCAGGCGTGATGTTGGCGGCGCTCAGCGTCACAAACGGTGCACTCTTGCGCGCCGACAGTGCGTGGATGGCGCGCGCCGCCAGTTCCTTGCCCGAGCCGGAGGGGCCGATAATCATGACGCGGCTGTTGGTCGGCGCGACGCGCTCGATGGTCTGGCGCAATTGGCTCATTGCCGACGACATGCCGATGAGGTCGAAAGTCTCGCCGCTGCGCAGCTTGAGATCCGAAACCTCGCGTCTCAATTTGGAGGTTTCGAGCGCCCGTTCGGCAATGAGGATCAGCCTGTCGGCCTTGAATGGCTTTTCGATGAAATCATAGGCGCCGCGGCGGATGGCCGAGACTGCCGTTTCGATGTTGCCGTGGCCCGAGATCATTACCACCGGCAGGTTCGGGTGCATCGTCTTGATCTCGTCCAGCAAGGCCAGGCCATCGAGCCGCGAGCCCTGCAGCCAGATGTCGAGGAAGATCAGCCTGGGTGCCCGGTCGGCGACCGCCGCCAGCGCGCTGTCGGCATCAAACGCCGTGCGTGTTTCGTGACCTTCGTCGCTCAGGATACCGGCGACGAGTTCGCGGATGTCTTCCTCGTCATCGACGATGAGAATATCAGACGCCATTACCGACCTTTTCAGTTTCTTTTTCGTGTTCCGTCTTGCCCTCGCCGCGTACCGGAACGGTGGCGGCAACCGGCAGGATGATGCTGATCATTGCACCCCGCCCATCGTGGAAGTCCGCTGGTGCATCGTGCAATTCGAGTCGCCCGCCATGGTCCTCCACGATCTTCTTGACGATAGCGAGGCCAAGCCCGGTGCCTTTCTCGCGTGTCGTCATGTAAGGCTCGAGCAAGCGCTGCCGGTTTTCGCGCGGCAAGCCCCTGCCGTTGTCGATGACGTCGATTCGAATCGCGCCATTCTGACGCCCGGCTTGAATCCGGATTATGCCGTGCGGACGATCCTCTGCATCAAGTCCGTCGATGGCCTCGGCAGCATTCTTGATGACGTTGCCGAAAGCCTGCGCCATCAGCCGGCTGTCGAACGTGCCTTTGAGCGGCTCATTGCCGAAGACGCGCTCGAAGGTGATGTCGGCCCGGCTCACTTCGACCAGGAACGAGGCCTCGCGCAACGAATCGCGCAGATCGATGGCCTTCATTTCCGGTTTCGGCATGCGGGCGAACGCCGAGAACTCGTCGACCATGCGGCCGATGTCCTCCACTTGCCGGATGATGGTGTCGGTGCATTGATCGAAAACCTCACGGTCCTCGGTGATGACCTTGCCGTAACGGCGCTTGATGCGCTCGGCCGAAAGCTGGATCGGCGTCAGCGGGTTCTTGATCTCGTGGGCGATGCGCCGCGCCACGTCGGCCCATGCGGAGGAACGCTGTGCCTGGACCAAATCGGTAATGTCGTCGACTGTCACGACGTAGGATTTATCCTCCGAACCGTCGTCGCCGGCTTCAATCGTGATCTGCACGTTGAAGGTCCGTTCGGTGCCGGCACGATAGAAGGTGACTTGTTCGCGATAGACCGGCTTGCCCGATTTGCGGCCGATCTCGAAGACGCGGCCGACATGCGGCAGCACGGCGGAAAGGTTCTGCCCAAGCGCTGCCGTGGCGGATATGGCCAGCATCGTTTCGGCCGAACGGTTGACGATGGTGACGATGCCATATGGATCGACGCCGATGACCCCGGCGGTGACGCCGGCAAGCACCGCCTCCGAAAAGCGCCGCCGCTCGTCGATCAAATCCTTGGCCGACAGGATCTCGTTGCGCTGCGATTTCAGTTCCATCAGCATCTTGTTGAAGGTGTCGCCGAGCGAGGCGACGTCACCGTCGGAGGGGCGGACAGGCACGGCTACGTCGAGATTGCCGGTGGCGACCTCGTCGGCCGCGCCGATGAGCTGACGAATCGGCCGCACCAGGCGGTCGGCCACCGCAATGCCGGTCCAGATGGCGGACAGGATGATGATCAGCGTCAGCGACAGATAGGGAAGCGCGAAAGCCACTTGCGAGGTGCGGCGATTGTCTTCGAGACCGCGATATTCGGCGGTGTTGGATTTGACGATCTGCCGTGCCTTGATCACCTCGGGATCGACGAGGCGGATGGTGTAGAGATAGAGCCCGTCGATCTCGCGCAGCTTGACGATCGCACCCATGATGTTGCGGGTGCGCGGCTCTATCAGCACCGGCTTGCCGTCGGCAGCGCTTGCCACGGCGCCCTCAGGCGGCTCCGGCATGGCAAAGTCCGCGTCGGTCTTGGCGCTCATAACGAAGGAACCATCGGGCTTGATGAGTGCTGCGTGCGCCAGCGAGCGTCCCACCGCCTCCTTGTTCATGAGATCGAGGAACCCGGTGCGATCGAGACCGTAGAGCGTGCGCGAAGCGTCGAGGTCGTAAGCCATCGACAACGTCGTGCCCTGAAGATTTCGGGCGTTTTCCTGCACATAGGCGTCGGCGATCGACAATGACGAATTGACGATCGTCTTGGTGCGGATCTCGAACCAGCGGTCGAGGCCGATGTCGAGCGTGATCGACGCGATGATCGCCACCATGATCGCGGGGATGGCGGCGACTAGCGCAAACATCGCCACTATGCGCACATGCAGGCGCGACGCAGCCTTGCCGTGCCGTCGTGCCATCAGGATGCGATGCACCTCGCGGCCGACCAGCAAGATCAGAAACAGGACGAACGCCGCATTAAGCGCAATCAGCGCCAGCGTCGTCCTCGCGTCGGGCGTGATCGGCGTCGCGCCGACCAGAATGGCGAATGAGATCGCCGCCGTCACCAGCGCACCGGCAACGGCGATCACGCCCGGCAGCGCAAGCAGCCGGCGACCGTCTCGCGCGCCGGTATTGCTGAAAAGCGATTTGCTCAGTGTCGGTGCGTGCAGGGCCATGTCGCCGTCTAGAGCCAGTGATTGCGTCGGATGTATGCAACGCATTGTGGCGATTATGCAACAAGTGTGGCCGAGACGGAAATCTTTCGGCAATCGATCCCCTGGAAAGCGCTCTTAAAGGGATTCGTCTAGACCTGCCTGGACGACTTGTAGACGTTGACGCCGAGTTCGCGAATCTTCTTGCGCAGCGTGTTTCGGTTGAGGCCCAGCAATTCCGCAGCCTTGATCTGGTTACCGCGCGTTGCGGTCATCGAGGCGAGGACCAGCGGATATTCGACCTCGGAGAGGATTCGCTGATAGAGCCCGGCCGGGGGCAAGTCGCCGGCAAACGAGGCAAAATAGCGTTGCAGGAAATGCTCCACCGCCTGGCCGATGGAAAGGTCGTCGGGAATGAGGTTGCCGCCACCTGGAACGACAGGCCTTTCGCCGGTCTTCAACTCCGCCTCGATGATCTCCGCGGAGATCTCGTCCTGCGAATACAGTGCGGCCAGCCTGCGGATGAGATTTTCGAGTTCGCGCACATTACCCGGCCATGGGTAGCGCTTCATCAGCTCGATGCCGCCGGTGGAAATGCGCTTGGTCTGCAAGCCTTCACTGACGCCGAGCTTGAAGAAGTGGCGGACGAGGTCCGGAATGTCCTCCGAGCGCTCGCGCAGCGCCGGCAGCCTGAGCGGCACAACGTTCAAACGGTAGAACAGGTCCTCGCGGAAAAGCCCCTGATTGATCAGCGTGCGCAGGTCCTTGTTGGTGGCAGCGACGATGCGCACGTCGGTCTTGATCGGCGTGCGGCCGCCGACCGTGGTGTATTCGCCCTGCTGCAGCACACGCAGCAGCCGCGTCTGCGCTTCCATCGGCATATCACCGATCTCGTCGAGGAAGAGCGTGCCGCCTTCGGCCTGCTCGAAACGGCCGGTGGAGCGGTTCTGCGCGCCGGTAAAGGCGCCCTTCTCGTGCCCGAATAGTTCCGATTCGATCAGGTCGCGCGGGATCGCCGCCATGTTGATGGCGACGAAGGGACCGCCTCGGCGGCGGCCGTATTCATGCAGCGCGCGCGCCACCAGTTCCTTGCCGGTACCCGACTCTCCGCTGATCATGACCGTCAGGTCGGTCTGCATCATGCGCGCCAGCATGCGGTAGATATCCTGCATGGCCGCCGAGCGGCCGACCAGCGGCATCGTTTCCGGCGGCTCGTCGGCCCGCGTATCGATCTTCGGCCGCCGCGGCTCGGAAAGAGCGCGGTTGACGATGTTGAGCAACTCGGTCAGGTCGAACGGTTTCGGCAGATACTCGTAGGCCCCGGTTTCGGAGGCACGAATTGCTGTCATGAACGTGTTCTGCGCACTCATGACGATGACCGGCAGTTCCGGTCGCGCCTTCTTGATGCGCGGCAGCATGTCGAAGGCGTTCTCGTCAGGCATGACAACGTCGGTGATGACCAGATCGCCCTCGCCCGCCGCCACCCAGCGCCACAGCGTCGAGGCATTGGAGGTGACGCGCACGTCGTGACCGACGCGCGAAAGCGCCTGGTTGAGGACTGTGCGGATGGCCGCATCGTCGTCAGCGACGAGAATATTGCCGCGAACGGTCATTTGCGGTCTCCTTCACCGTCGTCGTCGGTGCCAAACTGGGTTTCTTTCCATGCCGGCATCAGGATACGGAAGGTGGTCCCGCGCGGCGTCGATTCGCATTCAATGATGCCGCCATGCTCGCCGACGATCTTTGCGACCAGCGCCAGACCGAGACCGGAGCCGTTCGGCTTGGTGGTGATGAAGGGATCGAACAGGATCGGCAGGATATCCTCGGAGACACCCGAACCGTTGTCACGCACGCAGAATTCCAATGGCAGCGACACGCGGTCCTGCGTTCCGGGCACAGAAACGCGAATGCCCGGGCGGAAGGCGGTCGACAGCATGATCTCGCCCTGTGGATCGCTGCCGATCGCCTCGGCGGCATTTTTTACCAGATTGAGGAAGACCTGGATGAGCTGGTCGCGATTGGCAAAAACCGGAGGCAATGATGGATCATAATCCTCCAATATCTTGATCCGCTTGGCAAAACCGTTCTTGGCGATTGCCTTGACATGGTCGAGCACGACATGGATGTTGACGGGGTAGCGGTCGATCGGCCGCTCGTCCGAAAACACCTCCATGCGGTCGACCAGCGAGACAATGCGATCGGTCTCGTCGGTGATCAGCCTGGTCAGTGCGCGATCCTCGTCGGACGCCGACAGTTCAAGCAGCTGCGCGGCACCACGAATGCCGGACAGCGGGTTCTTGATCTCATGGGCAAGCATCGCGGCAAGGCCGGTGACCGAGCGCGCCGCACCGCGATGCGTCATCTGCCGGTCGATCTTGTCGGCCATTGAGCGTTCCTGGAACATTACCACGACGGAGCCTGGAAATTCCGTCACAGGCGCGACGTAGAGATCGACCACCTTCTCGATGCCGAGCCGCGGCGACGACACGTCCACCCGGTATTCGTTGACTGGCGCCCGGCGCTCGCGCACCTGGTCGACAAGCGTCAGCAGCGGGCTGCCGAAAGGAATGAGCTTGTGCAGCGTGTTGCGGGCGAGCATCGTGGCGCTCGAACGGAAAAAATCCTCGGCATCGGCATTGGCGAAGGTGATGAAGCCTTGCGGATCGACCATGATCACCGGCCGACGAATGGTGTTGAGCACAATATGCGCGGCGTCCGCCATATCCGTGCTCTGTGTGACGGTGGCGTTCATGCCGCACTCCGCAGGTTCGCTGCTTCGGGAGCGCTTGAAAATACGTCGCGCAGCAAGGAAATGACGCGCCCAGGCTCGAAAGACGTGAGTATGGCCTTGCGCCGGTCGTCGCTTGTGGCGGCGTGGCGGTCGAGATACCAGCCGAGATGCTTGCGCGCCTGGCGCAATCCGCTTTCCACGCCATAGAGCGTCAGCATGTCTTCGTAATGGGCAATGACGTAATCGGTCAGCGCTTGCGGGCTTTCCGGCATGCCGGATACTGGCTCGGCCAGCGCGGCCGCTACAATGCTGCCGGCGGTCCACGGCGCGCCATAGTGCGCACGGCCGATCATCACCGCGTCGGCGCCGGATTGGTCAAGGATCGACGCAGCCTCTGCCGGCGAGCCGACATCGCCATTGGCAACCACAGGGATCGAGACGGCCTGCTTGACGCGTGCGATGGCACGCCAGTCGGCCGTGCCCTGATAGAACTGGCAACGTGTGCGGCCATGCACCGTCACCATCATCACCCCGGCCTGCTCGGCGCGTCGCGCCAGCATCGGCGCGTTGAGCGCGCCTTCGTCCCAGCCGAGCCGCATTTTGACCGTGACCGGCACGTCGACCGCGCCGACTACCGCTTCGATCAGCGACAGCGCGTGGTCGAGGTCTCGCATCAGTGCCGAACCGGCATAGCCGCCCGTCACCTTTTTGGCCGGACAGCCCATGTTGATGTCGACGATGTCGGCGCCTTCGCCGACCGCGATTCGCGCGCCCTCGGCCATGTGCATCGCCTCGCGGCCGGCAAGCTGGACCATGTGGACAGGCAGCCCGGAATGACGGATGCGCAGGCCCGAGCCAGCCCTGCCCTTTGCAAGCTCACCGCTCGCCACCATTTCCGATACGACCAGCCCGGCGCCATGCGCATGGGCGCGTTGCCGGAACGGTTCGTCGGTGATGCCCGACATGGGCGCGAGAAATACGCGATTGCGGATTCTCACGCCACCCACATCCAGCGGCGAAGCCAATTTGGTCACATCAGGCATGCACAAAAACCAAGCACCTTCGGTTGCTGCACATTCTCTAGCCAGAACGGCGGCAATGTGCAACGCGCAATGTCGTGACATTAAGGCGCATTTGGGAAAAAAGGATCGCCGGACCGCATCAATCCTGGGTCTTCCGAAAGCGATACCACTTTTCGGGATCATGCGCTAAGCGTCTCGGCATGAGAGATGTGAGCGAAAAGCAAGCTGCGGACGACAAGGTCGCGGTGGTCATCGTTGCCGCCGGCCGCGGCGCGCGCGCCGGACAGGCCAATGGGCCGAAGCAGTACCAGCAGATTGGCGGCGGCGCCGTTATCGCACGCACGCTCGACGCCTTTCTGACGCATCCAAAAATTGGAGCTGTCGTCGTTGCTATCCATGCCGACGACGGCGCGCTTTTTCGCCGTGCGGCCGGTGCGAACGCCGACCGTGTCGTCGCGGTGACCGGCGGTACGTCACGGCAGGAGTCCGTCCGCCTTGGACTACTGGCGTTGAGAAGCAATGCGCCGGGCCGGGTCTTGATCCATGATGCGGCCCGGCCGTTTGTCGATGCGGAACTGATAGACCGCACGATCGCCGCCATTGGCGAGCGCCAGGGGGCACTGCCTGCCTTGCCCGTTGCCGATACGCTCAAGCGCGAAACGGCCGAAGGCATGATCGGCGAAACCGTGTCCAGGGCCGGGCTTCATGCCGCACAGACACCGCAAGGCTTTCCGTTCTGGCCGATCCTGGCTGCGCACGAAAAGGCTCATCATCTGGGCAAAGCGGATTTCACCGACGATGCGGCACTCGCCGAATGGGCGCATATTCCGGTGAAGATCGTTCCCGGCTCGTCGGACAACGTCAAACTGACCTGGGCACGGGATATTGCAATGGCGGATCAGCGGCTTTCCAGCGCCCCGCGTTTTCCCGACATCCGAACCGGCAATGGCTATGACGTCCATGCGTTCGTGCCCGGCGACCATGTCACCCTGTGCGGCGTCGCCATTCCACACGATAGGAAGTTGTCCGGCCATTCGGATGCCGATGTCGGTCTCCACGCCTTGACCGACGCCCTGCTCGCCACCTGCGGCGCCGGTGACATCGGCACGCATTTCCCGCCCTCCGACCCGCAGTGGAAAGGGGCCGCTTCACGCATCTTCGTCGAACACGCGGTGAAGCTGGTGCGCGCGCGCGGCGGACGCATCGCCAACGCCGATATCACCCTGATCTGCGAGGCGCCGCGCGTCGGCCCGCATCGCGAGGCCATGACCGAAGCGCTTTCGGCAATGCTGCGAATTTCGCGCGATCGCATCTCGATCAAGGCGACAACCAATGAGAAGCTCGGCTTCCTCGGCCGTGAGGAAGGCATAGCGGCCATCGCGACTGCCAGCGTTGTGTTTCCAGGGGATGTCCCTGAATGAGCAATAGCGGTCTCGCAGATGCCCTGCTTAAGGCCTGCCAGCAGCGCGGCATGATGCTGGCGACGGCGGAGAGCTGCACCGGCGGCATGATCATCGCCGCGCTGACCGAGATCGCCGGCTCTTCCGCGGTGGTCGATCGCGGCTTCATCACCTATTCCAACCAGGCCAAGACCGAGATGCTCGGCGTCTCGGCCGCTACGCTCGAGGCGCACGGCGCGGTCTCGCGCGAGACTGCGGTGGAGATGGCGGCCGGAGCCTTGGCGCATTCGCCGGCCGGGCTCGCCCTGGCGGTGACCGGCATCGCCGGTCCGGACGGCGGCTCGGCGGAAAAACCTGTCGGCCTGGTCTGGTTCGGCGTTGCCGTGGCTGGCCGGCCGGTAGTCAGCGAATGCCAGCTGTTCGCCGACAAGGGCCGCGATTACATCCGCAGGGAGACGGTCCGTCATGCGCTTGAACTGGGTCTGCGCGCGCTCGCTGCGGATCAGGCGGTCGATGGCGCGCCGTAGATGATTTCGGCCCGTTTCTCGAACGCCTCGGAGAACATGCGGAAGGCGCGGTCGAACATGGTTCCCATCAACGCACCCAAAATGCGGCTCTTGAACTCGTAGTCGATAAAGAAGCAGACGTTGCAACCGCCGCCGTCCGCCGGGTCGAAGCGCCAGACATTGCTCAGATATTTGAAAGGGCCGTCAATGTATTTGACATCGATGGCGTTCTCGTCCGGCTTCAGCAGCACCTGCGTGGTAAAGGTCTCGCGGATCGCCTTGTAGCCGATGCTCATGTCGGCGATGAGCAAGGTGCGTCCGTTGCGTTCCTTGCGCGAACGAACCGTCAGTGCCTCGCAAAGCGGCAGGAATTGCGGATAGGATTCGACATCGGCAACCAGAGCGAACATCTGCTCCGGCGTATGCGCAACGCGGCGATGGGCTTCGAATTGTGGCATGAAACCAGTGTGTTAGGCGGACTTCCTGAGAAACGCTTCGCGCGCCGCGCGTAGTCTGGCGAAATCGTCGCCGGCATGGTGCGACGAGCGCGTCAGCGGGCTCGACGCTACCAGCAGGAAGCCCTTGGTCCTGCCGATCGTCTCAAAGGACTTGAATTCCTCCGGCGTGACGAAGCGGATCACCGGATGGTGCTTCTTCGACGGCTGCAGATATTGGCCGATGGTCATGAAGTCGACATTGGCCGAACGCAAATCGTCCATCAGCTGCAGGATTTCGTTCCGCTCCTCGCCAAGGCCGACCATGATGCCGGACTTGGTGAAGATCGAGGGGTCGAGTTCCTTGACCCGCTGCAAGAGCCTGATCGAGTGGAAATAGCGCGCACCCGGCCGAACAGTCAGATAGTTCGACGGAACGGTCTCGAGATTATGGTTGAAAACGTCCGGCTTGGCCGCCACGACGATCTCCAGTGCACCGTCCTTGCGCAGGAAATCGGGCGTCAGGATTTCGATCGTCGTCGACGGGGTTGCTGCCCTGATCGCACGGATGACATCGGCAAAATGCTGGGCCCCGCCGTCGGCCAGATCGTCGCGATCGACGGAGGTGATGACGACATGGCTCAAGCCCATTTGCTTGACCGCATGCGCGACGCGCGCCGGCTCGTCGGGATCGAGTGCGGTCGGGATCCCGGTGGCGACATTGCAAAAGGCGCAGGCCCGCGTGCAGATCTCGCCCATGATCATGAAGGTGGCGTGCTTCTTCTCCCAGCACTCGCCGATATTGGGGCAGCCCGCCTCTTCGCAAACCGTCACCAATTTGTGAGACTTCACGATTTCGCGCGTCTCGGCATAGCCTTTCGACATCGGCGCCTTGACGCGGATCCAGTCAGGCTTGCGCAGTACGTCCTGATCCGGCTTGTGCGCCTTTTCGGGATGCCGCAGGCGCGGCGCATTGGCAATCGTGTCGAGGACGGTGACCATGTGAAACCCGGCTCATTGGCAAGCGCTTGTCCAGCGCTCGCTCTACCCACGTCATCTAGGACTTTTCGGAGAAAAGAAAAAGGCCGCGATCACGCATGCCGCGGTGGCCTTTTTCGCATAGCAAGTGCCGA
The DNA here is from genome assembly GCF_040318345.1 of Mesorhizobium sp. M1169. Lineage (NCBI taxonomy): Bacteria > Pseudomonadati > Pseudomonadota > Alphaproteobacteria > Hyphomicrobiales > Phyllobacteriaceae > Mesorhizobium > Mesorhizobium sp. M1169. The sequence continues at coordinate 109,667 of NZ_JAMYME010000012.1, forward strand.
CAGAGGTTAGCGGCGCACCAGTCGTCCGACCGCAATCAGAATGCAGGCACCGATGAAGCCGGTGATCAGATAGGCTATCCAGCCGACGCCGAAGATGCCGATGTTCAGGGCCTGCAAGATGGCATTCAACACTATTGCGCCGACAATGCCGAGAACGATGTTCATGAGGATGCCGGTATTGCTCTTCATGACCATCTCGGCGAGCCATCCCGCCAGGCCGCCGATGATGATGGCTGCAACCCAGCCCACGCCGTTCATTTCCATATGCCCTCTCCTTGTATGATGGATGATGCCTGCGAAACGAATTGCTCTGCCGTCGAGTTCCTCTGTGTCTTCCGTGTGAGACTCGCCCAACTAATTTATCATGCATTCAGTGCGCGGCCATAGGCGTCGAGTACACTCTCCTTCATCATCTCCGACAGCGTCGGGTGCGGGAAGATCGTGTGCATCAGCTCTTCCTCGGTGGTCTCCAGATTCATCGCCACGACGAAGCCCTGGATCAGTTCGGTTACTTCTGCGCCGACCATGTGGGCACCCAGCAACTGGCCGGTCTTCTTGTCGAAAATGGTCTTGACGAAGCCTTGGTCTTCGCCCAGCGCAATCGCCTTGCCGTTTGCGGCGAACTGGAAGCGGCCGACGCGGATGTCCTTGCCATCGGCTTTCGCTTTGGCTTCCGTCAGTCCGACCGAGGCGACTTGCGGATTGCAATAGGTGCAGCCCGGGATCTTCAGCTTGTCGATGGCATGCACGCCGGGGAAATTGGCGATCTTTTCCACACAGACCACGCCCTCATGCTCGGCCTTGTGGGCGAGCATCGGCGGTCCGGCAACGTCGCCGATGGCGTAGACGCCCGGCACATTTGTCTTGCCGTAGCCGTCGACGACGACGCAACCGCGGTCCGTCTTCACGCCGAGCGTCTCGAGGCCGAGGTTTTCGATGTTACCCTGTACGCCGACGGCCGAGATCATACGATCGGCGGTGATCTTCTCGACCTTGCCGTCCTTCATCTCGACATGCGCCGTGACCGAGTTAGTGCCCTGCTCGACCTTGGTCACCTTGGCTTCTAGAATGATCTTCATGCCCTGCTTCTCGAACTGCTTCTGCGCGAATTTCGAGACCTCGGCGTCCTCGACCGGCATCACAGCCGGCAGCAGTTCGACCACCGTCACCTCGGCGCCCATGGTGCGGTAGAACGAGGCGAACTCGATGCCGATGGCGCCCGAGCCCATCACCAGCAGCGATTTCGGCATCTCTTTCGGCACCATGGCCTCGAAATAGGTCCAGATCAACTTGCCGTCCGGCTCGATGCCGGGCAATGCGCGCGGCCTCGCTCCGGTCGCCAGAATGATGTGCTTGGCGCTGTAGGTGCCCTCGCCCTTGACGCCCTTGGGCGCCGGCGGCTGCGGCTCCATCGGCTTCTTCGACGATTTCGACACGACGATCTCGCCAGGTTTGGTCAGCTTGGCTTCGCCCCAGATGACGTCAACCTTGTTCTTTTTCATCAGGAAGCCGACGCCGCCGTTGAGCCGCAGCGAGACCTTTCGCGAGCGATCGACGACGGCGGCTGTGTCGACGCTGACCTTGCCATCGATCTTCAGGCCGTAGTCCTTCAGATGATCCGAATAGTGCATGATCTCGGCGGAGCGCAGCAGCGCTTTGGTCGGAATGCAGCCCCAGTTGAGGCAGATGCCGCCCAAGTGCTCGCGCTCGACGATCGCCGTCTTGAAGCCAAGCTGGGCCGAACGCACTGCAGTGACATAGCCGCCGGGGCCGGAGCCGATGATGATGACGTCGTAGTTCTCAGCCACGGCTTTCTCCTTCACAATTCCAACATGAGGCGCACGAGCGGCGCCAGCGCTTGCCCGACGTTCCGCGTGTTTTCTGCGTCCAGGTGGACGCCGTCGAGCGGCGTGGTTTTGGCTACCGTGCCGGCATCGAAGAAGCCGCAGCCGGCCTCGTCGGCAAGGGCGGAATATTGCGGCGCCAGCCGCTTTGACGCGTCATCGCCGCCGGCGAACATTTCCTTGAACTCGGCGTTTTCCGTGCGGCTGACTACGGGCGGCGCGACGATCAGGATCTGCGGCGCCGGCCAATCGAACGGGTAATCGTGACCGCGCACGATATCGATCAGGCGTTGCATGCCTTGCTTGGCCGCGACCGGATTACCATGAATCCACGGCTTCATATCGTTGGCGCCGAGCATGATGACGATCAAGTCGATCGGTGCGTGCGTCGTCAGGATGGTTGGCAACAGCCTTGCGCCATTGCGGTCCGCTCCGGCCAAGTGATCGTCAAAGGCGGTGGTTCGGCCATTCAGGCCTTCGGCGATGACCTCGACGCCGCTGCCCAATGCCGCCTGCAGCACGCTCGGCCAGCGATCTTCCAGCGGATGCCGGCCGAGGTTTGCCGCGTCATAGCCCCAGGTAAGCGAATCGCCGTAGCAGAGGACCGTCTTCATGTGCCTGCCCCGCCGAAACCCGGTTGCGAGCGCGCCAATCGCCAGCGCACGAAAAGCCACTGGACCAGCACCGTAGCGATGCCCGGCAGGACGAGACCTGCGACTACGGGAAGATCGCCCGACCACTGGCTCTTGCCTGGGGGCTGGGAGAAAGTCCAGCCGATCAGGGCAACTCCAACGAGCACAAAAAACGCTACCCCTATGGTCGCCGTCAGCTTTGTTGCCCGTCGTGGGTCCGACATGAATTGTGCGATGAAGAACGCGACCGTCACGAGGACGGTGACGAGAGCCGAGATCATGAACACAACGATGTACTCTACGTCGGCATTGGTAGCGACGGCGAGCCACTGCGCCACCAATCCGCCCGCCAAACCGGAAAGAAAGAAGGCAAAAAGGCTGGTGAAGAATTTCCGCACCGCCCTGTTCCCCTCTCTTAAACCAGCATGCCCATCGGGTTTTCGACCATGCGTTTGAAGGCGACGAGCAGCTCAGCGCCGAGCGCACCGTCGACGGCGCGGTGATCGGTCGACAACGTCACCGACATGATCGTGGCGATCTTGATCTCGCCGTTCTTCACCACTGCGCGTTGCTCGCCGGCGCCGACCGCCAGGATCGTCGCATGCGGCGGGTTGATGACGGCAGAAAAATCCTTGACGCCGAACATACCGAGATTGGACACCGCCGTGGTGCCGCCCTGATATTCTTCCGGTTTCAGCTTGCGGCTGCGGGCGCGGCCGGCAAGATCCTTCATCTCGTTGGAGATGACGGACAGCGTCTTTTCATCGGCACGCCGGATGATCGGGGTGATCAGGCCGCCGGGGATCGACACGGCAACGCCGACATCGGCATGCTTGTGCTTGACCATGGCGTTTTCTGTCCACGACGCATTGGCATCCGGCACCGCCATCAGCGCCATGGCCAGAGCCTTGATAACCATGTCGTTGACCGAAAGCTTGTAGGCCGGCGTTTCGCCCTTCTCGGTCTTCTTCGCCGGGGCGGCCGCATTGATCTGCGTGCGCAGGGCCAGAAGCGCGTCGAGCTCGCAGTCGAGCGTCAGATAGAAATGCGGGATGGTGGTTTTGGCCTCGACCAGCCGCCGCGCAATGGTCTTGCGCATATTGTCGTGGGGGACCAGCTCGTAGGAGCCTTCGGCAAACAGTTTGAGCACCTGCTCGTCGGACATTGGTTTGGGTGCTGCGGCCGCAGGCGCCGGAGCGCCGGCGGGCGCCGCTTTTGCTGCTGGTGCCGCCTTGGCGCCGCCACTGGAAATTGCGGCATCGACATCGGCCTTTACCACGCGGCCGCGGGGGCCGGAGCCTGTCAGCGCCGCGACATCTATACCAGCTTCGCTGGCGATGCGCCGGGCCAGCGGCGAGGCGAAGATGCGCTCACCGCTTGCGTGGCTGTTGGCGACCGGCACCCCTTCCGCCTTAGGCCCAGGTGCGGCAGGCTCCTGCTTCGACGCTTCGGGCTTTGATGTTTCAGCTTTGGGGGCTTCCGCTTTCGGAGCCTCAGCCTTGGCCGGCGCAGCGCCATCACCGCTTTTGGCGGCAGAAGCAGCATCCTCGCCCTCGGCAGCCAGCACTGCGATCAGCGCATTGACCTTGACGCCTTCTGTGCCGGCCGGAACCACCAGCTTGGCGACCGTGCCCTCGTCGACGGCTTCGACTTCCATCGTCGCCTTGTCGGTCTCGATCTCGGCAATCACGTCGCCGGGCGAAACCTTATCGCCTTCCTTGACCAGCCACTTGGAAAGATTGCCCTCTTCCATTGTGGGCGACAGCGCCGGCATGGTGATGTTGATCGGCATTTTGTCCTCCCGCCCTGCTCAGCGATACGTGACGGCTTTGACCGCCTCGACGACCTCGCCGACATTGGGCAGCGCCAGCTTTTCGAGGTTCGCCGCATAGGGCATCGGCACGTCCTTGCCGGCAATTGTAATGACCGGTGCATCGAGGAAATCGAAGGCGCGCTGCGAGACCTGATTGGCGATATGGTCGCCGACCGAGTTCTGCGGAAAGCCTTCCTCGACCACCACGAGGCGATTGGTCTTTTTGACCGAGGCGATGATCGTGTCGAAGTCGAGCGGGCGGATCGTGCGCAAGTCGATTATCTCGGCATCGATGCCCATGCCGCGCAACTCCGCCTCGGCCTTGATCGCGTAGGTCATCCCGATGCCGAACGAGACGATGGTCACGTCCTTGCCGGATTTGTGAATGCGCGCCTTGCCGATCGGCAGCACGAAATCGTCCATCTTCGGCACGTCGAAGGAGTGGCCGTAAAGGATTTCGTTCTCGAGGAAGATGACCGGGTTCGGGTCACGGATCGCCGCCTTGAGCAGACCCTTGGCGTCGGCGGCGGTATAGGGCATCACCACCTTCAACCCGGGAACATGGCTGTACCAGGCGGCATAGCATTGCGAATGCTGCGCGGCGACGCGGGCAGCCGCGCCGTTCGGGCCGCGAAAGACGATCGGGGCGCCCATCTGGCCGCCGGACATATAGAGCGTCTTGGCGGCTGAATTGATGATCTGGTCGATCGCCTGCATGGCGAAGTTGAAGGTCATGAATTCGACGATCGGCTTCAGGCCGGCCATCGCCGCGCCAACACCAACGCCGGCAAAGCCGTGCTCGGTGATCGGCGTGTCGACTACGCGCCGCGGACCGAATTCCTGCAACAAGCCTTGTGTGATCTTGTAGGCGCCCTGGTACTCGGCGACTTCCTCGCCCATGACGAAGACGTCGCCGTCGCGGCGCATTTCCTCAGCCATTGCGTCGCGCAACGCTTCACGCACCGTGGTCGAGACCATTTCGGTGCCGGCCGGGATGTCAGGATCGGCGGCAATTTCCAGCCTGGGTGCGGCGGCAACAGGTGCTGCCGCTTCGCTCTTGGCCGGAGCAGCAACGGGGGGCGGAGCAGCCGCGGGCGCTGCCGCTTGCGACTCGACAGCCTCCTCGCCGATGCCTTCGCCTGCCTCGTCGATGTCTTCGCCATCGACGGCCAGCACAGCGATCAGTGTGTTGACCTTGACACCCTCGGTGCCGGCAGGAACCACGATCTTGGCAAGCGTGCCGTCGTCGACGGCTTCGACTTCCATCGTTGCCTTGTCGGTCTCGATTTCGGCAATGGCGTCACCCGCCGCGACCTTGTCGCCTTCTTTCTTCAACCACTTGGAAACATTACCCTCTTCCATGGTCGGCGAGAGGGCGGGCATGAGAATTTCGATCGGCATGTCCTTGCCCTCTCGTTAAAGTACGATGTCGGTCCAGAGCTCGGACGGATCCGGCTCCGCGTCGTTCTGGGCAAATTCTGCGGCGTCGGCGACAACGTCGCGGACTTCCTTGTCGATGGCCTTGAGTTCGTCCTCGCTCGCCCATTTCTTGTCCAGCAGCCGCGCCTTGACCTGCTCGATCGGGTCACGTTCGGAGCGCATTTTCTGCACTTCTTCCTTGGAGCGGTATTTTGCCGGATCCGACATCGAATGGCCGCGGTAACGATAGGTCTGCATTTCGAGAATGAGCGGCCCGTTGCCGGCGCGGCACCATTCGGCGGCGAGGTCGCCGGCTGCCTTTACGGCACGCACATCCATGCCGTCGACCTGGATGCCTGGAATCTTGAAGGACGCGCCGCGGTGCGAGAAATCCGTCTCGGCCGACGAGCGCGAAACCGAGGTGCCCATGGCGTAGCGGTTGTTCTCGATGATGTAGATCACCGGAAGCTTCCACAGCGAGGCCATGTTGAAGCTTTCGTAGACCTGGCCCTGGTTCGCCGCGCCATCGCCGAAATAGGTCAGCGTCACATTGTTGTTGCCGCGATAGCGATTGGCAAAGGCAATGCCGGTGCCGAGCGACACTTGCGCGCCGACGATGCCGTGGCCGCCGTAAAAATGCTTCTCCTTGGAGAACATGTGCATCGAGCCGCCCTTGCCTCTGGACAGGCCGCTACGGCGCCCGGTCAGTTCGGCCATGACGCCGCGCGGCGACAACTCCATGGCCAGCATATGACCATGGTCGCGATAGGCGGTGATCATCTGGTCGCCATCGATCAGCGCCATCTTCATGCCGGTAACGACCGCTTCCTGCCCGATGTAGAGGTGGCAGAAACCGCCGATGAAGCCCATGCCGTAAAGCTGGCCGGCCTTTTCCTCGAAGCGGCGGATGAGCAGCATGCGCCGGTAGGCGGCAAGCTCCTGGTCTTTGGTGAATTCAACAGGCTTTGGGGTGGAAAGGCCCGGCGTTTTGCCGTCCGATTTGGATTTGGCAGGCGCTTTTCTGGTGGCGGTGGCCATGCATCACTCCCTGTTGGCGTCTCTTGGCGGACAGCGAGGGAGATCAGTTCTCCCACCGATTTGAGGCAGGCTAACATGCAGGGAAGGCTTTCGCCATGCCGAAAACGCATGGCTGTCATGCATCTAAGCAATTAAAATCATTGCAAATATCACCGATTAACTGAAATCCGGTTATCTTGCAACCGGCAGCATGATGGTGATCTCGTCCGCGTGGGACAGATTAAGCGCCTTGCGCGCCTGCTCGTCCAGCATGTCCTTCTCCAGGGTGCCCTCATGCATCAGCTGAACGCGGCGCTCGAGATCGATCCGGCGCGCCCTGACGGCATCGAGCCTGCCCTGCAATTCGGCAGTCTCAGCTTCGAGCTGATACTTGGAATAGATGCCGAACTCGCCATGATAGGCATGGAAGCCGAAATAAGTCAGGAACACCACGCAGAGCGAGGGGATGATCAGCCGGCCGGTGTTTCTTTGCTTGTGCTGGCGTGTCCACATGGTCCGAATCCTCTACGCCGCCTTTGTCGCCCGATTGTGCTTAATGGACGGTTACAGCCTGTTGGATTCAGAGCCAGGAAGCAAAAAAGGGCGGGAATGTCCCCGCCCTCGCCGCCACGGATTTTCTCTCGAAATCAGCTTTTCACGATCGACTTGCCGGCATATCGCGCCTGCTTGCCGAGCTCCTCCTCAATGCGGATGAGCTGGTTGTACTTGGCCATGCGATCCGAGCGTGACAGCGAGCCCGTCTTGATCTGCCCGCAATTGGTGGCAACGGCGAGGTCGGCGATGGTCGAATCCTCGGTCTCGCCCGAGCGGTGCGACATCACCGCGGTATAGCCGGCCTTGTGCGCGGTCTCGACGGCGTCGAGCGTTTCGGTAAGCGAGCCGATCTGGTTGACCTTGACCAGGATCGAATTGGCGACACCCATGCGGATGCCGTCGCGCAGCCGCGCCGTGTTGGTGACGAACAGATCGTCGCCAACCAGCTGCGTTTGCTTGCCGATGAGATCGGTCAGTATTTTCCAACCGTCCCAGTCATCCTCCGCCAGGCCGTCCTCAATGGTGATGATCGGGTAGTCGGCAGCAAGTTTGGCCAGATATCTGGCCTGCACCTTCGGGTCGCGGGTTTTCCTCTCGCCTTCATAGACGTAGTTGCCATCCTTGAAGAATTCGGTCGCCGCGCAGTCGAGGCCTAGCGCAACCTCCTCGCCGGGCTTGAAGCCAGCCTGCTCGATCGATTCCATGATGAAGTCGAGCGCGGCCGGCGCGCTCTTCAGGTTGGGGGCAAAGCCGCCCTCGTCGCCGACATTGGTGTTATGGCCGGCGTCCTTCAGCTTCTTTCGCAGCGTATGAAAGATCTCCGAGCCCCAGCGCACGCCGTCGCGCAGCGTCGGCGCGCCGATCGGCAGGATCATGAATTCCTGGAAATCGATCGGGTTGTCGGCATGCGCGCCGCCATTGATGATGTTCATCATAGGCACCGGCAGCACATGGGCCTTGGTGCCGCCGACATAACGATAGAGCGGCAGGTCGGCGGCTTCGGCCGCAGCCTTGGCCACAGCCAGCGACACGCCGAGGATGGCATTGGCGCCGAGCCGGCTCTTATTGGGCGTACCATCGAGCTCGATCATGGTCTGGTCGATATGAATCTGATTCTCTGCCTCCATGCCGCCGATCGCCTCGAACAGCTCGCCGTTCACCGCCTCGACCGCAGTGAGCACGCCCTTGCCGAGATAGCGGGGGCCGCCATCGCGCAGTTCGACCGCCTCATGCGCGCCGGTCGAGGCGCCGGACGGCACCGCGGCGCGACCCATCGAGCCGTCTTCGAGCACGACGTCGACCTCGACGGTCGGATTTCCGCGGCTGTCCAGGATTTCACGCCCGACAATGTCGATGATGGCCGTCATTGCGATGTCCCCGATTGATCGATTGAAGCGTCGCGCACCTCTTAGCCAAAGCGCCGCAAAACGCAATCGGGGCACTTGCAAATATTGCCCGTGCGCTACGGATTCACGAAGCACGAAGCGCTGTCATCATTTGTCATACGCGGCATGCCGGTTTCTGGTTTATGGCTGTTGTCGCGCGGGGCGAAACAGGAGGAGTTTCGCCATGTCCCAGTTGAGCGGTATTGTGAGTTTGTTCCTGATCGCGGCTGCGTTCCTGACGTCGTGCGACAATCAGCAACCCCCGCAGGGATCGTCGCCTTTGCCGGCCCTGCAGATTGCGCAGTAGCATCCCGCCACATCGAAAGGCCCCCGATTTCCCGGGGGCCTTTTTGATTCCAGGAGACTTAGTCAGTGCCAGTAAGGTCAGTGCCAGTAAGGCTCGACCTTGTAGTAGTTGTATGAGGCATCACGCGCGGCCTCGCCGTCGGCGCCGGTCAACTCGTTGATCGAATAGGAAGGAGCGGCCATCAGCTGGTCTTTGGTGAACGGCACGACATAGCCGCCCTTGTTCTCGTCATAGTCAAGGCTCGCCCACGGAATGGCGTGGTATTTCTCGCCGATGCCGAGAAATCCACCAAAACCGATCACGGCAAACATGATTCCGTTCGACAGTTTGTCGAGCATGACGTCCTCGATGTCGCCGATATGAGTGCCTTCCGTATTGTAGACCGATGTGCCGATAACCCGCGAAGCGGCGATGGCTTCGGTGTGTCCCGTCTGGGTCGTCATGGTGTGCTCCTCGTCGTCGTTGACATTAGATTTTGACAATGAGGGCCGCGGGCTAAGGTTCCAGGCGGGTTCGAAATTCTTCAAAGTTTCCTGGCGGCGCTGCTGTGGCGCAACTGCTGGTTCAACCCACGCTTTTGGCAACGCGATCGAACGCCATCAGCCGTTCAAGCAATGCGGGAAGATCCTTTAGCGGCACCATGTTGGGACCGTCGGAAGGCGCGTTGTCGGGGTCCTGGTGCGTCTCGATGAAGACGCCGGCGACGCCAACCGCGACGGCCGCGCGCGCCAGCGTCTCGACAAAGCGCCGGTCGCCTCCAGACGAACCGCCCTGCCCACCCGGCTGCTGCACGGAATGGGTGGCATCGAAAATCACCGGCGCGCCGATCTCGGCCATGATCGGCAGCGCCCGCATGTCGGACACCAGGGTGTTGTAACCAAAGGATGCGCCGCGCTCGGTGACCAAGACATTGGCGTTGCCGGAGCCGATGATTTTGGCGACGACGTTCTTCATGTCCCACGGCGCGAGGAATTGCCCCTTCTTCACATTGACCACCTTGTCGGTTTTTGCCGCAGCAATCAGCAAATCGGTCTGGCGGCTGAGGAAGGCAGGAATCTGCAGGATATCGGCATGAAGCGCGACGATCGCGCATTGTTCCTCAGTGTGGACGTCGGTCAGGATCGGCAAGGCAAAATTCTTGCGCAAGTCGTCGAAGATCGGCATTGCCGCTTCAAGTCCCGCGCCGCGCGTGCCGCCAAGCGAGGTGCGATTGGCCTTGTCGTAGCTGGTCTTGTAGACGAGCCCAATGCCGAGCCTGTCGGTCAATTCCTTTAGCGCACCGGCCATGTCGAAAGCGTGCTGCCGCGATTCCAGCTGGCATGGACCAGCGATCAGCGATAGGGGCGCGCTGTTGCCGAAAATGACTTTGCCGACCGCAACGGAAGAGTTCGGCATCAGTGGATTGAGCTTGTTCATGCGATCTCCCGGAAAATGAAGGCTGCGCCCTGCCCTGGCGCCGGCGGCACGATGGTATCACCGCCGCGCATGTGGTGTTCCACAGAATTGGCTGCAAGCAGCTTGGCGACGGCATCGCCGTGCCTAATCGAAAAGACGATCCCAGCAAAGCGGAGTTCAGATGGTGCGCCGGCAGGAATGCCGAAGCGTGCCGAATAGGCTGCAGGATCCAGAACGGTCACGACGGCATTCGGTAGCTCATAGACAGTGCCGCCGCCCTGCGCCTCGATTCCGGCTGCGATCGAAATCAAACGGCCTTGTTCGAAAGGTTCGCCAGTGACTGCCACGACTTCGACAATGCCGGTTGCGCCATTAGCGTGGGCCTGCAACGCAGTGCGGTCGACGTTCGGCGCATTGATCCGCTCGCAGGCGAAGAGAAAAGCGTCCGCTGTCTTGCCTGTAGCCGCGAAGGCCAGTTTGAACGATGCGGTATCGCTCTTTCCCGCCGCATCGGTGAAGGCGCGCGAAAAGCTTAGCGCGTCTCCCGCCGACAGACCGGCTTCCATGTAGCGCGCGTGGTCCGCGGCGGCGCTTTCGGTGCCCAGCGCCACGGCAGAAAATCCTTCATCGCCGTTTTCTTCGCGATACGTGCGATCACGCACGACAAAGACATTGCGGTTCGCGATCGCCGTTGCCACGGCCTGCCGGTCAGCGACCGCGAGCGGCTCGAGATAGGTGCCGTCGGTGAGAAAGACACAGCAGTTTTGCGTTCCGAAAGGGTGGATACCTGTCGGCGCAACGGTAAAGCCGAGCAGGGCCAAGCGCGCCCGCGCAACATCGAGGCTTGCTGTCGGCAGCACCAGGTGATCGAGCGGATGAGGCCTTGCGGGGGTGTTTTCGGTCATGTCCCGCGCGATGTGCCTCATTCCTGAAAATGGTTCAAGGGCTTAGCCGGTGCCTCAGCGGCGATCGCAGGCCTCGGCCGCGAGGAGCCGACTTGCCGCCCGCAAAAATCATCCTAGCTCATTGCTATGGGAAGAGACCTTTTCATCGCCCTAGCCGTTATTGCGATAGCAGTTATCGCCGTGCTGATCTGGAACGCGCCAAAGCGGCCGGGCGTCGATCCGACCGAAACCTCCGCGGCTCAGACGGAGTGAAGCGGGCTACGGCGCGGAGCCCCTCCGCGACGTCAAATCTGCCTTGGGAGGCGGTCAACTTGCAACGATGTCGGCCGAATAGCGTAATTCGCGCAGAGGTTTGACCCGGCTGGTCGTCTTTGCATAGAGCGGATGCGCCTTGTAGGCGGCGAGCGCCGCTTCGTCCTCGAACTCGGCGTAGACGACCACATCGATCTCATCCGAGAGCGGGTCGACCTTGGTGTTGAGCGTTACCTCGAAATGACGCGAATGAGGTATCTTGCCAAGCGCCAGGAGGCCCGTGCGCACTGCCTCGACATCCGCTTTATGCCGTGCGCTGAAGAAAACGATATGCCGGATCAACCCAGCCTCCTCGACCGTTGGACCGGCGTTCTTTTGTGTCAGCGGCAGCGTGCCGTCAATCGGCAGGTTTGTCGCGTCTGCGAACCGTAGGTGCGAAGAGAAACTACACCATGCTCGTTACATAGTGCACGATGCGGGTCACCTCCCTGACCGTCCTGTCGAGGTAGCGGCCTTGGTTGTAAATGCCGTCCCAGATCAGGAAAAAGGTGACAGTCGTGATGACGATGACATAACGCATGACTAAAACTAGCGCATATGGACGGTTGCAACCATAGCGATTCCAACGCTGCTGGGGACCCTTCCCCGAATTTAATGGCCTTTGTGGTCTGTCTGCTGCGATGCTTGCTGGCCAGAATGGCGCTACCGCCACAGGGCGCCTTGGAAAGATAACCCCGCTCGGCTTCGACGACCGCTTCCCGCCTCGATCGACCGACTGCCACACCATTATTCCGGCGGGATTTCGACGGACGCGCTGGATCCGGTCATGCCGCCGTCAAGCGGCGTTTCGCACCACCTGCTTGAAGAGGCCCCCTGTCTCAAACGGATTGGCCGTATCGGGGCAGTATCTTAACGCTGAGACAGTTTCGAGCCGACGTTCAAATCCTCGCCTCAAAGAGTGATGCGGTATTTTGCAAAGCCCGCTTCGCCCTCGCCCGCCGGCTCGATCTTCAGCGACTTCACTTGCGCAATAAACTCCTTCGCCTTGGCGCCGGTCTCGAATACGACGCGGGTTCCCGGCAGTGGCGCAAACGACCAGTTGGCGTCCGCCGACGGGTTGATGGTGCCTTTGCTGACGATATAGCGCACGATCACATCGCGGTTGGTGTCGGGCGCTTCGTAGATGATCTTCGAGGCATTGATCTCCGGGAAATTGCCCCCGCCGCCGGCTCGGTAGTTGTTGGTGGCGACGACGAATTTCCGCTTGGGGTCAATCGGTTTGCCGTCGAACATCAAGTCAATGATGCGGGTCGAGCCAGCATTCACCAGCCCGCCCTTCGAATCATATTTCGGTGGCTGCGACAGATCGATCTTGTATGTGACGCCGTCGATCACGTCGAAATTATAAGATGGGAAGTCAGTGTTGATGAGCGCCTGGTCGGCTTTGCCCGGTTCGATCCGGTTGAAGATGCCGGCCGACATTTCCAGCCATTCCTTCACCTCTGCCCCGGTGATTTCAACGGCGCGCACCGTGTTTGGATAGAGGTAGAGATCGGCGACGTTCTTGATGGCGATATCGCCCACCGCCACGTCGGTGTAATAGTCGGCGCCGTTGCGCCCGCCCGCCTTGAACGGTGCCGCCGCCGACAACAGCGGCATATCCTTCCACTCTGTGTTCTTCAGGATGTCCTTCAAATACCAGGTCTGCGCCTGGCTGACGATCTGCACCGATGGATCATCGGCGACCAGCGCAAAATAGGAATAGAGCGGCGCCGAGGTTTTGCCGACCGGCCGGCGCACATAGGCAAGCGTCGCCTCGTGGTCCTGTTTGAGCGCGTCGATGATGCGCTGGTCGTCCGCGACGGTCGGCTTGTTCGTTTTGTCGACCCGCTCAAAGATCGGCCTGGCCTCAGAGGTCGCCGAGACGATTTTCCACGTCGATCCGTCGCGCTCCAGCAACAGATCGATCAGCCCCATGTGCGAGCCCCAGAAGCCGGCCATGACGGCGGGCTTGCCTTGCAACGTGCCTTTCGCCGTATCGACGGCTTCCAGCGACTGAAAGTCCTTCTTGCCGGGGAAGACCAGATGCTGGTGACCGGTGAACACCGCATCGATACCTTCGACACCGGCAACGAAGAAGGAGGCGTTCTCCATCATGTCACTTTGCTTCACGTCGATGCCGGAATGGGAGAGCGCAATGACGATGTCGGCGCCTTCTTCCTTCATTTGCGGCACCCACGCCTTGGCCGCCTCGACGATGTCGCGTGTTTTGACGCTGCCCTCGAGATTTTTCAGGTCCCAGACCATGATCTGCGGCGGCACGAAGCCGATGATGCCGATCCTGATCGGTTGCTCGGCGCCCGACCCGTCTTTGATCTTCCTGTCGAGGATGACGTAAGGCTTGAGATAAAGCCTGTCGTCGCGCGGGTTCGCGGCGAGCTCCGTGCCGCGGATCAAATTCGCGCAGACAAACGGGAAGTTGGCACCGGCCAGCACCTTGTCCATGAACGACAGGCCGTAGTTGAACTCGTGGTTGCCGAGGGTCGAGCATTCGTAGCCGAGCAGGTTCATGCCCTTCATGACCGGATGCAGATCGCCATCCTTCATCCCCCTCTCGTAGGCGATGTAGTCGCCCATCGGGTTGCCTTGCAGAAGGTCGCCATTATCGATCAGCATCGCGTTGGTTGCTTCCTTGCGCACGGCTTCAATCAACGATGCCGTTCGCGACAGCCCCATCGTGTCGTTAGCTTTGTCGGCGTAGTAGTCGTAAGGCAGCACATTCACGTGGATGTCGGTCGTCTCCATAATCCTCAGATGCGCCTGATTGGCTTGAGCCCGGGCGGAGAACGGGTGCAGCATGATCAGCGCTCCGCTGGCGGCGACGCCGGCGAGGAAATCGCGGCGTGAGACGAGGTGGCGCAATTGGGACATTCGTTTTCTCTTTCTTCCACGACGTGACAAGTCCTGCCCGAAGCAAAGCTTCGCGCCGAAATCCAGTCGAGTCCAGAAGCCGATTCCATCAAGAGGAGGTGACGCGCCGATGAATGTCCGGCAGCGAACAATCAGCCCTTGTCGTCGTCGCCCTGCGTGATCAGCCGCGCGCTGCGCTGACCGGTGAAGTAGATCCATAGCCAACTCAGGGAAACCGCAAGCCGGTTACGAAAGCCGATCAGGAAGTAGATATGCGCCAAGCCCCATAGCCACCAGGCAAGCCGGCCGGTAAGCTTGATCCAGCCGAAATCGATGGCCGCGGCGCGCTTGCCGATCGTCGCCAGGTCGCCGTCATGCCTGTAGCTGAAAGGACGCGGTGTCGTGTCACCGGTAAGCCTTGCCTTGATCGTCGCGGCGACATGCCGTCCCTGCTGCTTGGCGGCGGGCGCGACGCCCGGCACCAGCCGGCCATCCGGCCGCAGGACGTGCGCTGCGTCACCGATGACGAAAATCTCCGGGTTTCCCGGCACACTCAAGTCGGGCTCGACAAGCACCCTGCCCGCGCGGTCCGCTGCCGCGCCGAGCCATTCGGCGGCCGGCGAAGCGGCGACGCCCGCCGCCCACAGGATTGTCCTGGCCGGCAAATGTGTGTCGCCGAAGACGACACCCTCGGCATCGCAGCGCGTAACCGCCCGGCCGAGTTCGACGGTCACGCCGAGCCGTTCGAGCGCCTTCGTTGCATAATCGGAGAGTTCGGGAGCGAAATTGGTGAGGATGCGGTCACCGGCCTCAATCAGCACCACACGCGTCTGCCGCGTGTCGATGTTGCGGAACTCGCCGCGCAGCGTGTCGTGCGCCAGCTCGGCAATGGTGCCGGCCAGTTCCACGCCGGTCGGCCCGCCGCCGACGATCGCCAGGGTCAGCAATGCCTGGCGCTGGGCGGGATCGGTTTCCCGCTCGGCCTGCTCGAAAGCCAAAAGAATACGCCGTCGAATGGTGGTGGCGTCCTCCAGCGTCTTCAGGCCAGGGGCGAACGGTTCCCATTCGTCATGGCCGAAATAGGCGTGCCGCGCGCCGGTGGCCAGCACCAGCGTGTCGTAAGCGACCGTGCCGCCGTCCTGCAGCAGCACGCGCTTGCCGGTGCGGTCGATGCCGGTAACGGTGGCGAGCAGCGTCGTCACGTCCTTGCGCCTGCGCAGAAGATGGCGGATCGGCCAGGCGACTTCGGAGGTGGCCAGCGCCGTCGTCGCCACCTGGTAGAGCAGCGGCTGAAAAAGGTGATGATTGCGCCTGTCGATCATCGTGATGCGCACCGGCGAGCCGGCTAGTGCGCGGGTGAACTCGAGGCCGCCGAAACCGGCACCTACGACGACGACGTGATGGTTGGCTGTGTTCATCTCGCTCATCCCTCTCGCCAAGGCTGATGTAAGTATCATTGTGCAGTGCAGCAATGCCTGCGCTGCAACTACCTGGGAGTCGTCGCTTGATGTCGTGAATACGCATGCTGCGGACTCGTTCCCGGATATAGCCTGCGTCCAGGATACTACTTGGTTGGAACTGTATTGCAGGTGAAGCATGGCTAGCGATGAAGACGAAGGCTCAGCGCAGTACGCCTCGCCGCCTTGTTTTATGCACGAGCTCGATCCGGAGTTTCAAGCGCCGCTATCCGACTGGACCGACGTAAGGCGCTGGCGCAAGGCCGAGCGCGAGCGGTTGATCGCATCCCGCCTTGCCGTTTCAGCCGACACGCGCGCAGCTATGTCGCAGCGTATTGCCGAAGGGCTCGACGCGGTGATCGGCGACATCGCCGGCCGTTTGGTCAGCCTCTACTGGCCGTTTCGCGGCGAGCCGGACCTGCGCCCGTGGATGGAAACCGTTAACGCGCGGGGCGGGCGCACGGCGTTGCCCGTCGTCGTCGAGAAAGACCGGCCGCTTGTCTTTCGCGCCTATACCCACGGAGACCGGCTGGAGAAGGGCGTCTGGAATATCCCGATACCGGCCGAGGGTGATCCGGTGTTGCCCGACATCGTCATTTCGCCGATCGTCGGCATCGATCCCGGGCAGTTTCGCCTGGGTTATGGCGGCGGCTTCTTCGATCGCACGCTTGCCGCGATGCCCTTCAAACCGCTGGTCGTCGGCGTCGGCTACGAACTGCAGCGCATCGTCACCATCTACCCGCAGCCGCACGACATTCCGATGGACCGTGTGGTGACTGAGGCATCCAAGGCCTAGGCGAGTTCGGGGCCTAGGCGAGTTCAGGCTTCATTCCCACGGCTGTGCGATCGACGATTTCGCGCAAGGCAAAGGACGAATTGATCTTCGTCACATGCGGCATTGCCGACAGCCACTCCTTGTGGATACGTTCGTAGTCGACGAGATCCTTTGCCGCTATGCGCAGGATGTAGTCATATTCGCCCGACATCAAATGGCAGGACAAGACGTTCGGGCAGCGCTTTATCGCTGCCTCGAAATCCGACAACGTCTTCTCGAATTGCCCGGACAGCGATATATGCACGATCGCCGTCATCTGGTGCCCAAGTGCAGCGTTGGACAGCCGGGCGTGATAGCCGCGGATGGTTCCGGATTTCTCCAGATTGTCCAGCCGCCGCGAGCAGGCCGACTGGGACAGGCCGACCTTCTCGGCGAGCGCTGCGTTGGGTATCCGCCCATCCTTCTGCAACGTCTCGAGAATGGCGATATCAATCCTGTCGAGCGGCATTTTTGCGGGTTCCTGCGACAATTCTAATGTTTCGCGCAACGATTATCGAACAGTGGCTTCTCAGGCAAGCGCATTCGCAAACACTTACCGAACGATTCGTGGTTCACTATCTCTAGACAGGGAACGAGCCCCAAAGGGCCGGATCAGGAGAAGAACGATGCGCATCGGCTGCCCCCGGGAAATAAAGAATCCCGAATACCGGCTGGGCCTGCCGCGGTGTGCGGACCGCGAATATCTCCCGCATGGCCAGCATTTGTTGACGCTCCCGGGCGCCGGGGCCGGAATCGGCGCGGACGACAACGCGTATCGTGCCGCCGGCGCCACGATCGCCAAGACGGCAGCCGACGTTTTTGCCAAGTCCGACATGATCGTGAAGGTCAAGGAGCCGCAGCCCAACGAATGGGTTCAGCTCCGCGACGGCCAGATCCTCTATACCTATCTGCATCTTGCCCCGGATCCGGAGCAGACCAAGGGCCTGCTGGCCTCCGGCGTGACCGCGATAGCCTACGAGACCGTCACCGACGAGCGCGGCGGTCTGCCGCTCTTGGCGCCGATGTCGGAAGTTGCCGGCCGCCTGTCGATCCAGGCGGGTGCAACGGCGCTGCAAAAGGCCAATGGCGGCCGCGGCGTGCTGCTTGGCGGCGTGCCCGGCGTGCTCCCCGGCAAGGTAACCGTGCTCGGCGGCGGCGTCGTCGGCCTGCATGCTGCACGGATGGCCGCCGGCCTTGGCGCCGACGTCATCATCATTGACCGCTCGATCCCGCGCCTGCGTCAGCTCGACGACATCTTTGGCGGCCGCGTCCACACCCGCTACTCGACCGTCGAGGCGCTGGAAGAAGAATGTTTTTCGGCTGACATCGTCGTCGGCGCCGTGCTGATCCCGGGGGCAGCAGCGCCCAAGCTGGTGACGCGCGAGATGCTGTCGGGCATGAAGAAAGGCGCCGTGCTGGTCGACGTCGCCATCGACCAGGGCGGCTGCTTCGAGACCTCGCACGCCACCACCCATGCCGAGCCGACCTATGAGGTCGACGGCGTCATCCACTATTGCGTCGCCAACATGCCGGGTGCGGTGCCGGTCACCTCGGCCCACGCGCTCAATAATGCGACGCTGCATTATGGCCTGCAGCTCGCCGACAAGGGCCTCAAGGCGCTGGTAGACGACCACCATCTGCGCAACGGGCTGAACGTCCACAAGGGCAAGATCACGAATCGCGCGGTGGCCGAAGCGCTCGGTTACGAGCTGGTCGAGCCGAAGGCCGTTCTCGCCGCCTGAGCTTCCGAATCTGCCTCTCCAGTGCCCGTCGGATTCGTCCGACGGGTTTTTCTTATGTCGAAAAACTGAAAAGTGTCGGGCGCGCAGAATAACCGGACAACAAAAAAGCGGAGCCAAAGCCCCGCTTCCTCGGTTGTCGAAAATTCCCGCCGGTTCATCCGCGGTCGGCAAATCGATCGACAGTCTCTTTCTACCGCTGGTATGCGACGGGAGTACGACAGCCAAGCCGGTGCAGCCTGTCCGGTTACGCGCGGTCGATCCGGCACTGATAGCAATTGTTGCGCGCCGAGCGGATGTGGACGTAAGCGATGTCGTCGCGTTCGAACAACGTCTCTGCCCGTGCGGCAATGGCGTCGGTCGGAATGACGCCGCCGCTGCCGTAAACGATGCGGTCGTCCTTGCCATAACCGCGCACAATGTAATCGCTGCTTTCGAGCATTTCGGGAAGCATTTTCCCCTCGGCGGCGCGTTCGCATTCTTTCGCATGCAGAAAGATCGGCCCCGTTTCGGCATAAGGCTGCAGCTCCGGAAAAGGTCGATAGGCCAAAACAAGATAGGCTTCTCCCAAAGCAATATTTTTCAAGCAATGACGGCAAGGCACGCCGTCGCCATCCGAAATTTGCCGCTCTGGCTTCAAGCCATAAGCATCCGGCCCGCCGCGCTGAAGTGCCCGGACAGCATTGGTTGGCAAGGCTTTGAATTTTAGCGTCATGGCAAAATCTCCGGTGTCGTCGACCGGAAATTATGCTCGCAAGACAGCGTTTCCCACCCGATTCCTGCCGAAATGGATCAATCCATCAGCGCGTCGAGACCACGAACCAGACCTTTGATCTGCTGTACCCGTCTGATGGCGAGCAGCGTGCCCGCCACGTAAGGCGCCGCGGACGAGCCGGCGTCGTGGCGTATGGTCAGCCGCTCGTCTGGCAAACCGAACAGCGCCTCGCAGGACAGGATGTAGGACGGCAGGCGAAGCGCGTGCACTTGCACCCCCTCGCCTGCGCCGACCGCACCACCGCGTGTGGCCGGCACGCCGGAGACCTCGGAGACCGGCTTTGCCGTTGAGGCCTTGCGGATGTCGGCCAGCGCTTCAGCAAGCTCTCGTGCGGTTCCGGAGGGCGCGTCGGGCTTCTTTGCACTAGCATAATCGATGACCTCGACATCCGGCACGTATTTTGCCGCCATAAGTGCAAACCGCTTCATCAGCGTGGCGGTGATGGAAAAGTTGCCAGCGGCAACAACGCCGACGCCATTGGCGCGCGCCGCGGCGTCGATCTCGGCATAGTCGGCAGCTCCCAGTCCCGACGTGCCGATCACCGTGTGCCGTCCGTTGTCGATGGCGAGCAGCACATGGTCTTTCACGACATGCGGCTTGGTGAAGTCGACCAGCACGTCCGACGGCGCCTCCAGCGCCTCGGCCAGCGAGGCCGAAACGGCAATACCATTAGCCGGCATACCAACCAGCAGACCGGAATCCTGCCCCGCGCCGCTGCGGGATACAGCCCCGGCCAGCGCCATGTCGCCTTGCGCCCCGATCGCCGGAACCAGCGCTTTGCCGACCCAGCCGGTCGCGCCGGCCATTACCACGCGTATTGCCATCGTGCGATCCTCCATCACCCATCGGGTTTTTAGACGATAGCGATATGGAAAGAGCCAAGCTCATTCAAGTCGGGCTCGCCTTTGAGTGTTGATCCAGAGACTCTGGGACATTGCAAGACAAGCTGAAGCTCGGATGAACGGGCCTGAAAATCAGGGCCGCATGACGCTGGCCGCGCGCTCGGCAAAAGACATCGGATGTACGACCTCCTTTTTTTGCGCCACTGGCGTAAAGCCGAGTTTTTGATAGAGCGGCAGTGCTGCTGGGTGATCGAGGGTGCAGGTCTGCACCGTCACCCGCTTTGGCCCGTGCGACCATGCCGCGGCGATTGCCGCACCAAGGAACCAGCGGCCGATGCCTTGCCCGGTCGCGTGCTCCATCATTCCGAAATAAGCGAGTTCCACTTCCTCCGGCAAATGCGGCTTGAGGTCGAAGAAGCCGGCCGGCGCACCATCCAGATAAAGCACCCTGATGTCGCGGTCCTCGCGGTGGATGCCCGCCGCAAGCTCCTCGTCGCTCAGCCTCAGCACATTGACCCAGTGCCATTTGCGGCCCACCCGATCCATCAAATAGCGGTAGAAATGCAGCGGAATGTCTTTGGTCTTGAGCAGCGCGATCTGGCGGTTGTACGGCAGCGGCGGCGAATACGCAGGCGGCACATGCATTTCGAGAAACGTCACGGTGACGTCGATGTCTTCCAGCGATCCGTCTTCCATCCCCGTCAGTCCTTGCCCGTCACGACGGGCGTGTCGGAAAGCCCGCCCCATTCGGTCCATGAACCGTCATAAAGCCTGTTGTCGGCATGGCCAAGCGTCTCCAAAGCCAGCGTGACAGCTGCCGCGGTGACGCCCGACCCGCAGGAGGTGACGACCGGCTTCGACAGGTCGATGCCGGCTCCTTCGATCACTTTGCGCAGCCTGTCCTTCGGCAACAATTCGCCGTTTTCCGAAAGCGCCGAAAATGGCACGTTGTGCGCGCCCGGCATATGGCCGGAGCGGATGCCGGGGCGCGGCTCCGGCTCGGTGCCGGCAAAACGGCCAGGCGAGCGCGCGTCGGCGATCTGGCTCTCCCCCGTCTCGACGATCCGGCGCATGTCGGCAAGGCTGGCGACGCGGGCGGCATCGAAGTTGGCATAAAACACGCAAGGCGCGATCTTCGTCGGCTCCGCCGTCACCGGCCGTCCGGCGGCTTTCCAACGATCGAACCCGCCGTCGAGTATATGGACCTGGAACACGCCCATGACGCGAAACAACCACCAGGCGCGCGGTGCAGAAAAGAACCCTGGCCCGTCATAGACAACAATCGTGTCATCGGCCGAAATACCCATCGCGCCGACATATTGCGCGAAATGCTGCGGCGACGGCAGCGTGTGCGGCAGAGCCGCGTCGGGGTCCGAAACCGCATCCTGGTCGAGGAAGCGGGCGCCTGGAATATGCGCTACGTCGTACTCGGCGCGCGCGTCACGCTTTTGCGCCGGCAGATACCAGGACGCGTCGACAATCGTCAGGCCGGGTTCGCCGAGCCGCTTCTGTAACCAATCGGCATCGATGGTGAAAGGACTGTCGTCGGCCATCTTTTCTCTCCTGTCCCGCCCGTTGCAGTCCTATATCAGGCTGGCGGCATAGGACCAAAGCGAATGCGGAAGCGCCGGTTCTCGCGGCCCTTCTTCTCGATCTTGCCGATATGGATCTCGCCGATTTCGCTGGTGCTCTTTACATGGGTGCCGCCGCAAGGCTGGCTGTCGATCGAGGCGTTCTCGCCGATGCAGACCAATCGGATCCTTCCCGTGCCGGCCGGGGGCCGCACATTCTTGGATTTCACCAAGCCCGGATTGGATGCCAGTTCCTCGTCGGAAATGAGCCGGGTGAAGATCGGATGGTCGGCTCGCACCAGTTCCATCAGTCTGGCCGTCACGTCTTCCTTGGTAAAGCCGGCATCCGGGATGTCGAAATCGATACGGCTGTCGTCCTCGGAAACCGCGGCGCCGGTGATCGGGAACGGACAGACGACGGTAAGCAGGTGGCAGGCAGAATGCATGCGCATCAGCAACTGCCGCCGCGGCCAGTCGATGGCGAGCCTCATGCGCTCGCCCACCTTTGGAACTGCCTGCTCCGGCGCCGGCACATGGATGATCTCGTCCTTGGTTTCGCCGGTGATCGTAGCGGCAATCGCTATGCCGGTGCCGTCGGCGCGTTCGAGGCTGCCGGTGTCGCCCGGCTGCCCGCCCGATGTGGCGTAAAACACCGTCCGGTCCAGAATGATGCCGCCGCGATCATTGACTGCGACGACGGTGGCGTCGGCCGTCCCCAGATAGGCGTCGTCACGAAACAGCGCTTCGGTCTTGTGCGCCATCACGCAACCCTTTCGAACGGTACTGAAATCGTGCTCTGTTGCTCCATCCACCCCGGCACCGGCAGCTTCTTTTCGCGCAGGAATTCAGGATTGAACAGCTTCGACTGGTAGCGCGTGCCGTAGTCGCAAAGCATGGTCACGATAGTGTGGCCGGGGCCTAGCTCGCGCGCCAGGCGAATGGCGCCGGCAATGTTGATGCCCGTCGAACCGCCAACGCAAAGCCCCTCCTCCTGGATCAGGTCGAATACGATCGGCAGCGCGTCCTCGTCGGGGATCTGGAAGGCAAAATCGGGTGTAAAGCCTTGGAGGTTGGCGGTGATCCGCCCCTGCCCGATGCCTTCGGTGATCGAACTGCCCTCGGATTTCAGCTCGCCGCTGGTGTAGAAGGAATAGAGCGCTGCCCCCAGCGGATCGGCCAGCGCGATCTTGACCTGATTGTTTTTGGCCTTCAGCCCGAAACCGACGCCTGCCAGAGTGCCGCCGGAACCGACCGCCGACACGAAACCATCCACCTTGCCGTCGGTCTGGTTCCAGATTTCTTCGGCCGTGGTGCGGATATGGCCGTCACGGTTGGCGACATTGTCGAACTGGTTAGCCCAGATCGCGCCGTTCGGCTCGCTCTTGGCCATCTGCTCGGCCAGCCGGCCCGACAGCTTCACGTAGTTGTTCGGGTTCTTGTAGGGCACGGCGGGCACTTCGATCAGCTCTGCGCCGAGCAGTTTGATGGTATCCTTCTTCTCCTGGCTCTGGGTGTCAGGAATGACGATCACGGTGCGGTAGCCAAGCGCCTTGGCAACCAGTGTCAATCCGATGCCGGTGTTGCCGGCCGTCCCCTCGACGATGACGCCGCCGGGCCGCAGCAGCCCGCGCTGTTCGGCATCGCGGATGATGAACAGGCCGGCGCGGTCCTTTACCGACTGCCCGGGATTCATGAATTCGGCCTTGCCCAGGATCTCGCAGCCGGTTGCTTCCGAGGCCTTGTTGAGGCGGATCAGGGGCGTGTTGCCGATCACGTCGATCACAGAACGGGGCATGGAGATTCCTTTGTGGGTGCGGCGAAACCCTAGAAACCCGAAGCTTCGGTTTCAAGGCAAGAATTTGCCTGGTCCAGTCGCATTTCGCACACTGCAATTGCTGCAGCCAGGAGCGCCCGACCGGTATTCATTTCAACCATGTACCGAAAAGCACTCTTTTCATTCGATTTCTTCACCGGTAGAGCACAGGCTAAGAAGAGCCGGCGGGGCGCAACATGACACTCTATCGGGCCAATCCGAAGCATGGCGTCGCCTGGATTACGGGCGGCAGCAGCGGTATCGGCCGTTCGCTGGCCAAGGATCTTGCCGCTCGGGGCTATGTCGTCGCGGTGACTGCGCCAGATGACCATCCGATCGATACGCTCATCGTCGAAACGGCGCAGATGGCGGGCCGTGTCGCAGCCTATCCTTGCGACGTGACCGACGAAAAACGCATGGCGAAGACGGTTGCAGCGATCGAGAAAGATCTCGGTCCGATCGTGTTGGCAGTGTTCAACGCTGGAAGCTATATCGCAACGCCGGGCGAGGATCTTGTGGCGCGCAATTTCCGTCGGTCTTTCGAAGTCAATTATTTTGGCATCATCAATGGCCTGCTGCCGGTCATCGAACGCATGCGCGTGCGCTCGCGCGGCCATGTCGTGCTGATCGGTTCGGTCACCGCCTATTTCGGCTGGCCCACCACCGCCGCCTATGGCGGCACCAAGGCGGCGGTCAATATCCTGGCCGAGTCGCTGAAATACGATTTCGACAAGATGAACGTCCGCATCCAGGTGATTAATCCGGGCTTTGTCGACACGCGGCTGACCGAAAAGAACTTCCTGCCGATGCCGGGCTTGATGCCGGTCAATCTGGCCTCGCGCCGCATCGCGCAAGGCATCGAATACGGCGGCTTCGAAGTCACTTTCCCACGCCGCCTGAGTTGGACGCTGAAACTGCTCAGGATGCTGCCGAGGCCGTTCTGCCGATGGGTGATCAGCACGGTCACCCGCTGGAATGCGCGGCCGCTGAATTTCGACCGCAAGCCGCCAGTCGAGTAGGATCGGTGATGGGCGAGCGATCGTGTTTGCGGGTCGCTGGGGCGCCGCACATGAATTGGTACCGGTCGACGATACCGGCGACCCGGACAACCACGCCATTGCCGGCGACGCGCTGTCGCCATCGACCACGGTTTTCCTCGCGCAGCGGATCGTCGTGTGGATCGAGGCGGTGGTAAAGTGAACCAAAGGCCCCCAAAGCAAGAGAGCGACCGAAGCATCGCTCCGGTCGCTCTCTTCAATCGTGTGTGACCAAGCCAGGCTTGGCCGACCGCAACACGGTCAGATTATGCGGCCCGCGCTGCTGGCCGCTTGCCGCCGAAGCGGCGCTTGTTATTGCCCTTGAAGGGCTTGGCGCCTTCCGGCTTGCGCTCGCCCGCAAAGGCCGGCTTGTCCCCGAACCGCTTCTTGCCGAAGCCGTTGTTTGCGCCGCCGGGCCGCCTGCCGTCGCGACGGCCATTGTGGTCGTTGCGATCGTTGGCCGGTTCGAAGCTGCGCTCGTTCTTCTCGGCGGGATTGCGCTGCGGATCGGGGCTGCCGAGATGGTCGGCAACGATCGGCAGCTTGGTGCGGATGATGCGCTCGACCTGACGCAGCTTGCTGTTTTCAGACGGGTCGCAGAGTGTGATGGCGATGCCGTCCATGCCGTTGCGGCCGGTGCGGCCGATGCGGTGGACATAGCTCTCCGCCTCGTCCGGCAGGTCGAAATTCACCACATGGCTGATGCCGGGCACGTCGATGCCGCGTGCCGCAATGTCGGTCGCCACGAGAATGCGCACCGAACCCTCACGGAAATCGTTGAGTGCCTTCTGACGGGCATTCTGCGACTTGTTGCCGTGGATGACGGCGGCCTTGAAGCCGTCGCGCTCGAGATCCTTGGTCACCCTGTCGGCGCCATGCTTGGTGCGCGAGAAGATGATGACGGACTTCATCGCCTCATCGGCAAGCATGTTGGCCAGCACCTGGCGCTTCTGCTTGGTGCGGGCAAAGACGACGCCCTGCACGATCTCGGCTGCCGCGGTGCTGTGAGGAGCGACTTCGACGCGGATCGGGTTCTTCAGCAGGCCTTTCGCCAGTTCGGCGATCTCGGCCGGCATGGTCGCCGAGAACAGCACCGTCTGACGGTCCGGCGCCGTCGCCTTGGCGATGCGCTTCACGTCGTTGATGAAGCCCATGTCGAGCATGCGGTCGCCTTCGTCGAGCACCAGCCATTTGGTGTCGGCAAGCATCAGGTCGCCTTCACGCACAAGGTCGGTCAGCCGACCGGGCGTTGCGATCAGGATGTCGACGCCGGGCGCAACCTTCTTCACCTGGCTGAAGCGCGAGACGCCGCCCAGCACGAGCGCGGTCGAGACATGCGCGCCCTTGGCGAGCAGCTTGATCATCTCCTCGATCTGCACCGCGAGTTCACGTGTCGGCGCCAGGATCAGCGCTCGGGCCGTCTTCGGCCGGCGCTTGGTACCAAGTGCGATGATCTTCGACAGGATCGGCAGCGCGAACGCCGCCGTCTTGCCCGAGCCGGTCTGGGCGATGCCGAAAATGTCGCGGCCTTCGAGCTGCGGCGGGATCGCCTGGGCCTGGATCGGCTTCGGATCGGTAAAACCGGCGGCATTGGTGGCCTTGAGCAGTGCGCCGGTGATTCCAAGTGCGGCGAAACCGTTCGGTTCCGCAGTGTCCTTACCGGTCAAAGTGTTTTCATTGGTCAAAATATTCTTCTTTCATGCGGCTCCTGGCCGCAAACATCGATGGCGGCAGGGCGCAACCTGCCGTCGAAAATTGTCATGAAACGACAAGGCGGGCGGACGTCATCGTCCGCACGGCTGCGCTGTCGTGCCCGCAGGCTTCATGCCACGGGGCTTTTTCGCCACCTTGCCGATATGTCGGGAAGAGGGAAAACAGACGCAACCAGTCTCATTCATCGAGAAGGCCGGAGTGTCCCGGCCCAAGCGCCTATGCCGCCGCATATGGCCCAGTTCGCATCGAAATGCAAGGGGCCTGATGTTGCAGCGCAGCAAAAGCCATGAGGAAGCGGCGCTTGCGCTCTCTCGCGGGCATGATTACCACAATGCAGCTTTCCGTTTCGGGGACCGGTCATGAAGGACGTGCTGAAGGAACTCGAGCGCCGCCGCGAGATCGCCCGCATGGGCGGCGGCCAGGCCCGCATCGACGCCCAGCACAAGAAGGGCAAGCTGACCGCCCGCGAACGCATAGACGTCTTTCTCGACGAGGGCTCGTTCGAGGAGTTCGACATGTATGTCGAGCACCGCTCGACCGATTTCGGCATGGAGAAAACCAAGATCGCCGGCGACGGCGTCGTTACCGGCTGGGGCACCGTCAACGGTCGCCCGGTCTATCTTTTCGCCAAGGATTTCACCGTGTTCGGCGGCTCGCTGTCCGAGGCCCATGCCGAAAAGGTGGTCAAGGTCCAGGAGATGGCGCTGCGCAATCGCGCGCCGATCATCGGCCTTTACGACGCCGGCGGCGCCCGCATCCAGGAAGGCGTGGCGGCGCTCGGCGGCTATGCCGAGATCTTCCAGCGCAATGTACTGGCCTCCGGCGTCATCCCGCAGATTTCACTGATCATGGGCCCCTGCGCCGGCGGCGATGTCTATTCGCCGGCGATGACTGACTTCATCTTCATGGTTCGCGAAACCTCCTACATGTTCGTCACCGGGCCGGATGTGGTGAAGACCGTAACCAACGAGACGGTCACCGCCGAAAGCCTCGGCGGCGCTTCTATCCACACGACGAAGTCCTCGATCGCCGACGGAGCCTACGACAATGACGTCGAGGCGCTGCTGCAGATGCGCCGGCTGGTCGATCTGCTGCCCGCTTCCAACACGGCGGAAATTCCCGAGATCGAATGCTACCAGTCGGTCACCGATCACGATCTGTCGCTCGACAGGCTGATCCCCGACAATGCCAACAAACCCTACGACATCAAAGAGTTGATCCTTAAAGTTGCCGACGAGGGTGACTTCTTCGAGATCCAGCAGAATTTTGCGAAAAACATCGTCACCGGCTTCGGCCGTATCGAGGGCCGCACCGTCGGCTTCGTCGCCAACCAGCCGATGGTGCTGGCCGGCGTGCTCGATTCGGATGCCAGCCGCAAGGCGGCTCGTTTCGTGCGCTTCTGCGACTGCTTCTCGATCCCGATCGTCACCTTCGTCGACGTGCCGGGCTTCCTGCCCCGCACCGCGCAGGAATATGGCGGGTTGATCAAGCACGGCGCCAAGCTTCTGTTCGCCTATGCCGAAGCGACCGTGCCAAAGATCACCGTCATCACCAGAAAGGCCTATGGCGGTGCCTATGACGTCATGGCGTCAAAGCATTTGCGCGGTGACATGAACTATGCGTGGCCAACGGCGCAGATTGCGGTGATGGGCGCCAGGGGCGCAGTCGAGATCATCTATCGCAAGGATATCGGCGACGCGGAGAAAATTGCAGCGCACACAAAAGCTTACGAGGATCGCTTCCTGTCCCCCTTCGTTGCCGCCGAGCGTGGCTATGTCGACGAGGTGATCATGCCGCATTCAACCCGCCGCCGCATCGCCCGCGCGCTCAGGATGCTGCGCAACAAGGATATGCAAAACCCCTGGAAGAAGCACGACAACATTCCGCTGTGAGGGGTTGATGTCGCGCCTGGTCTTCTACATGGGAGCGCGCTTCGGCAGGTTTGCCGTCCTGCTTTTCGATCTGCCGCTGTTCTGCCCAACAGTCTTATGGTTCTGGTTTCTCGACCGGCATCCGCTCGCCGTCATCGCGGCTGGCGTTGTTGCGATCCCAGCTGCGATGCTGGGCATGGTTCTGTTGATCGGGACATTGTTCGCCGGTTTTCGACCCAGCAAGGTGGACGGGATTACTCGGGAATCAGCCCCGAAATTATGGGCCATCTGGGAGAGTATTGCCGGCAAACACCGCGCCAGCCGGACTACCATCGTGCTGAGCCCCGATCTCAACGCCAGTATCGGTGAAGAGCGGCCGTTTCTGGGCCTGCTTGGTCGCAGGGCAATTCTCACCGTGGGCCTGCCGCTGCTCGCAGTGACCGACCAAAAGGGGGTTGCGGCGATCTTGGCCCATGAGGACGCCCATCTGAAAAATAAAGATACAAATGGCGGGCTCAACCTGGCCGAACTCGAAAAGAGCTTCGATCTAATCTTCGACTTCGCCCCACCGGGAAAAACAGTTTCGGGCAGCCTGTTCTACTGGATGCTTGGCCCGCTGTCGCGCACGCTGGAGCGCGAAGAAATACGGTTGTCGCGGCGGGCGGAAATTGACGCGGATCGTCATGCAGCGATGTCCGGCGATGCATATGAAGCGGCCCGCGCCCTGCTGCTGGTCGGTGCCGCCAGTGCGTTCTTCGATGACCAAGTGTATATTCCGCTTAAACGTGAACTGCTTGGCACCATGGTACCGCCTCGTCCACCACTCGAAAGAATTCTGGCGGCCGCCAGTCACCTGTCGAGGCTTCCCATCCTTCAAGAATATGCGCAAAAGGCCTGGGACGCGCCAGATAACGAAAGCGCGGATCATCCGCCCTGGTCCGAACGCTTGACTGCTCTTGGATTTAGCTCGGCTCCAAAGATAGAACCAGTTCTGGTTTCCGCCTTGTCGAGCCTGCTGAGCGATGAGGTCGTCGCCGAACGCGTCCGGCATTTCGACGGTGAATGGACATCGAACATCGCCGACGACCTCGATCGATAGCTGTCCGCCTGGAGCTACTGCGGCCAATGTCAGAGTCGTCGGCCTATTCCGCTTCCGCTGCTCCGAACCCGGCTCCCATCGTCGCGCGGACGGCGCCCGACCACGGCGTGGCGTGATTGTCGATGCGCATCTGGAAGATGAAGTAGGTCGGCGAGCAGAAGCCGATGCCCTTCACCTTGCCGATACCGGGTGTATCCGGCGGCAGCGACTGACACATGTAATCCTCTCGGCAGAAATGGTCGGCCGAGCAGGCAGGACGATTGCCGCGATTGACGGCGCCGCCCAGGCACTGGTCGAAATTATTGGTCGCCACGCAGGTGTCGAATTTCTTGCCGCCAACCAGCCCGCAAATCTCGTTCGGCATCGGCTTGCCCGTCTTGAAGGCGGCAAAGCTGCGATCCCGGTCATCGCAGCCGCGATAGGCGATACCCGCCGGCACACCGATCTTCGGCGGTCGGCAGGTGTAGGCGGCGCGCGAAATGCCCGGCGCGAACGCGGCGAACTGACCGGTGATGGTATACCGGTCATTGAAAGGCCGTGCCGGGTTGCTGGCGATGGATCCCGTTAAACAAGGGTGGCCGGAAAACATGTCTTCGCTGTCCTTGGGCAACAGGCATTGCGCCAGCTTGGTGCGCACGCCGGACGCGGTGGTCAACGGCGTGCAGACGGTGCCGCCACCGCATTGCCATGTCGCGCCGAAGCGGGCCGCATCTTCCGGCATGAAGCACGGCATCGCCATTTCGGCCGGCGAATAGGCAATTTCGCCGGCATCGTTCCATGTCGCCGGCGGCGCGAAGGACAGCGGGCGGAAGCGGTTCGGTTCCTTGCCGTCGGTAGTCGCGTGCAGCCAGGCGACGCGGCGCGGGATGTCGGCGTGGAGATGCGGCGAGATGCCGACCTCGATGCGGTTGAGCGGCGAGGTCGTCTTGTCGTCAAGTCCGATAAAATGGAAGCCGGCGGTCGAGCCCGCCTGATGGCAGCCCTGGCAGGCGCCGTTGTCCAGCCGCTCGGCCAGTGCCTCCGGCGTGCGCACCAGCTTCATAGCAGAGAAATCGACACCAGCGAAATCCGCGGACTGGAACAGTGGCGTGAACAGGTGGTTAGCCTGCCTCGCACTGCCGAAGGTCGACCAAGAGATGACCTTCCTTGCCAGGAATTCCTCGGGAATCTCGTAGACGCCGAGATCGACCGCCGCGACATTGGTGCGGACATAGTCGGCAAGTCTTGCTTTCAGCGCAGCATCTTCGGCGAGACGTGCCGTGTCGGGCGTGTTTTCCAGCGGCTTTTCGCTGACAGCCGCTCCATCGATGCCGAAAATTCGCATGAGATAGGCAGCCTGCCCGCCGAATTCGGTCTCCTGGCCGGAGGGGAAGCGCACCACTTGCGCATTGAGCTCGAGCTGCTTGAAGGTGAGCGCCGTCCTTTCCAGCGGCCCACCGGTCAGCCAGCCGGCATCGACGCTCTCGTCGAGTTGTGGTGCCCAGCGTCCCGCGACGCCGACACAACCGCCGTCGACATCGGGCGCCACGCTGTAGACGGCGTTGAAGTTGAATGGCAGACGCGAGGCCAGAACCTTGCCGTCTTTGCGGAAACTGTAAGCTAGGCGATAGATGAGGCGCACCTCGCCGCAACTTCCGTCACCTTTCAGCGCGGTGAAATCGCGCCGGTCGAGCCTGTTGACGATACCGACCAGCCGGAAGCGCGCCGCCTCGGTCTTCAGCCAGCGCATGTCCATGATGCGGCCGACATTGCCGTCGGTCACCTCGTAGAGCGTGCGCCCGCCGGCCTTCATCTCGGCCCGCAATGCCGCGACGTCGCTTGCAATCGTTTCGACGATCGCGTGATAGGCCGGCGCCTTGTCGTAAAGCGTCTTCAAATCGCCCTTGCCATCGACGCCGAAAATGCCGGCGAGGCCAAAGCCCTTGGCGTCAAGCTGGGCGAGAACGGCCGGGTCGTCGACGATGGTCAGCGGAGTTCCGGCGTTCGCGGCCTGCGCCATGGATATGGCACTAATGATCGCAACGAGCAGCGCAATCAGGCGGTTCATTCGGCAGCCTTCCCGCGGCTTTCAACGAGCTCGCGCAGGACCGGCACCAGCGCCAGCGGTAGGTCCTCGGCGATCAGCCCCGGTCCGAAACGGCTGCCGGCCTCGGCATGGATCCAGACTGCCGCACAGGCCGCTTCAAAGGCCGGCATGCCCTGCGCCAGCAGCGCGGCGATGATACCCGACAGCACGTCGCCCGAACCGGCGGTGGCCAGCCAAGGCGCGCCATTGTCGTTGATCGCTGCCCGGCCATCGGGGGCCGCAATCACAGTGTCGGCACCCTTGTAGACGAGAGTGGCGTTGGCTCGTTCGGCTGCGGCGCGTGCCTTGGCGAGTTTGGACAGGTCCTTGTCCTCGGCGATATCTGAAAAAAGCCTGGCGAATTCGCCGTCATGCGGCGTCATCACCAGAGCCGGCGCGCTCGGCCGGCTGGCGGCTTCGAACAGGGCATCCGGCGCGTCGCGAAACGAGGTGACGCCGTCGGCGTCGAGCACCAAGGCCTCAATCCCGCCGCCCTGCCCATGGGCGCCATTCAGCACGGCCAGGGCGAATTCGCGCGTCTTCTCACCAATGCCAAATCCCGGGCCGAGCACGAAGGCCGATGGCCGGCGGCTGCCGACGAATTCGTCCACATCCGCGACAGTGTCTAGCTTGCGCAGCATGATCGAGGTCAGATGCGCCGCGTTCACATGGATGGCGTTCGCCGGCGACAGCAAGGTGACGGCCCCTGCCCCGCTCCTGGCCGCGGCAAGCGCCGACAGCCGCGCAGCACCCGTCGCCGACGGCCCGCCGGAAAAGACGCCGACATGGCCGCGTTTATACTTATGGGCGTCGACGGCCGGAACCGGAAAGCGGCCAAGCCAGAGCGCCGGAATGTTCTCGAATGTTCGTGGTTCAAGCTGCGCAACAACACTGTCGCTTATGCCGATATCAGCGAGCACGATTTCGCCGCACAGCTCGCGCCCCGGTAACAAAAGATGGCCTGGCTTTTTTCGCGCAAAGGTCACGGTGATTCGGGCGTGGAAAGCCTGACCGAGGACATTGCCGCTCTCACCGGAGACGCCCGACGGCAGGTCGACCGCGACGACCGGCGAATTCAACTCCGCCACATTATCGATCGCCTTGGCGGGGTCGCCGGATAGCGGCTTGGACAGCCCCGCCCCGTAAAGCGCATCGACCACGATCGAGCCCGTCTCGGCAACGAAATCCGACAGCGGCCGAGCTTCAACCGGGCACTCCGAGGCAGCGACTGCCGCATCGCTGCCGCCTTTAGGCGATCCGGACGCCCATACCGAGACGTCGACGGCGCTCTCCCGAAGGATGCGCGCCACGACATAGCCGTCGCCGCCATTGTTGCCGGGGCCGCAAAGCACATGGACGCGCGTTGCGTTCGGGTAGCGCTTGAGTACTACGGCAGCAACCGCAGCACCGGCATTGCGCATCAGGCCGATGCCGTCGAATGGACCAGCGGCAATCGCCAGCCGGTCGGCCTCAGCCATTTCGGACGGAGACAGAAGTTCATTGCTCATGCGGGCGACATGCACATCATTTCCCCAAGCATTGTCCAGTTTTTGATCCGACGCAAACCACGAAGGTCCCCAAGCAATTTGGCGGCGTACATCGTTCGGGACGACGGCGCGCAGCTGCCCATGAAATACCCGATCTGCCCAATTTTTGTGCGGACGGCAGGACCGGCGGTGTGTAGGCTCGCGGCATTCATGGCGCATCCAACGCTGCGAATGACGCGAATGTACATTCCCGCGTGGCATGGTATCCAAATCATGTGAGGCCGTTCGGCGCCCCATCAATTGGCACAGTTCGTGCTTGATTGAGGCGCAAGCGGGGCTCACAACCCGTCTTTTTTGGCAGTGGAGGCCACTTTTTACATGAAAAAGATCGAAGCGATCATCAAGCCGTTCAAGCTAGACGAAGTGAAGGAAGCGCTTCAGGAGGCCGGCCTGCAAGGTATCACCGTTACCGAGGCCAAAGGGTTTGGCCGCCAGAAGGGCCATACCGAGCTTTATCGCGGCGCCGAATATGTCGTCGACTTCCTGCCGAAGGTGAAAATCGAAGTCGTGCTCGGCGACGATGCGGTCGAAGCCGCGATCGAAGCCATCCGCAAGGCGGCCCAGACCGGCCGCATCGGCGACGGTAAGATCTTCGTCTCCAATATCGAGGAAGTGGTGCGCATTCGCACCGGCGAAACCGGCATGGACGCCGTCTGAATTTTCCCGTTAAAAGGCCATGTTCAAAACGTCATCACATAGGGAAGCAGGGACATGACGACAGCCAAAGACATCATGAAGCAGATCAAGGACAACGACGTTAAGTTCGTCGATCTGCGCTTCACCGATCCGAAGGGCAAACTGCAGCACGTTACGATGGATGTCGTCGAGGTCGAGGAAGACATGTTTGCCGATGGCGTCATGTTCGATGGTTCCTCGATCGCTGGCTGGAAGGCGATCAACGAGTCCGACATGGTGCTGATGCCGGATTCCGATACGGTGCATATGGACCCGTTCTTCGCGCAGTCGACCATGGTCATCCTGTGCGACATCCTCGATCCGATCTCCGGGGAGTCCTACAATCGCGACCCGCGCGGCACCGCTAAAAAAGCCGAGGCCTACATGAAGGCCGAAGGCATCGGCGACCAAATCTTCGTCGGTCCTGAAGCCGAGTTCTTCGTGTTCGACGACGTCAAGTACAAGGCCGATCCTTACAACACCGGCTTCAGGCTGGATTCGACCGAACTGCCGTCCAATGACGACACCGACTACGAGACCGGCAACCTCGGTCATCGGCCGCGCATCAAGGGCGGCTATTTCCCGGTGCCGCCGGTCGATTCGGCGCAGGACATGCGCTCGGAAATGCTCACCGTGCTCGCCGAGATGGGCGTGCGCGTTGAAAAGCACCATCACGAAGTGGCCGCCGCCCAGCACGAGCTCGGCATCAAGTTCGACACGCTGGTCCGCAACGCCGACAAGATGCTGATCTATAAATATGTCGTGCACCAGGTCGCCAACGCCTACGGCAAGACGGCCACTTTCATGCCGAAGCCGGTGTTCGGCGACAATGGCTCGGGCATGCATGTCCACCAGTCGATCTGGAAGGAAGGCAAGCCGACCTTCGCCGGCAACGAATATGCCGGCCTGTCCGAGAGCTGCCTGTTCTATATCGGCGGCATCATCAAGCATGCCAAGGCGATCAACGCCTTTACCAACCCGCTGACCAACTCCTACAAGCGCCTGGTGCCGGGTTATGAAGCGCCGGTGCTGCTCGCCTATTCGGCACGCAACCGCTCGGCCTCGTGCCGCATTCCGTTCGGCTCGTCGCCGAAGGCCAAGCGCGTCGAGGTCCGCTTCCCCGATCCGGGCGCGAACCCCTATCTTGCGTTCGCCGCCATGCTGATGGCCGGCCTTGACGGCATCAAGAACAAGATCCACCCGGGACAGC
Organism: Mesorhizobium sp. M1169; assembly: GCF_040318345.1. NCBI lineage: Bacteria > Pseudomonadati > Pseudomonadota > Alphaproteobacteria > Hyphomicrobiales > Phyllobacteriaceae > Mesorhizobium > Mesorhizobium sp. M1169. The sequence goes on from NZ_JAMYME010000012.1 coordinate 144,329, forward strand.
CGATGGACAAGGATCTCTACGACCTGCCGCCGAAGGAATTGAAGAAAATCCCGACCGTCTGCGGCTCGCTGCGCGAGGCTTTGCAGAGCCTCGACAAGGACCGCGGCTTCCTGAAGGCCGGCGGCGTATTCGACGACGACCAGATCGACAGCTATATCGAGCTCAAGATGGCCGAGGTAATGCGCTTCGAAATGACCCCGCATCCGGTCGAATACGATATGTATTATTCGGTGTGATCCGGATCGTTGCAGCCAATAGAAAAAACCCCGGCAGAGACGCCGGGGTTTTTATTGTGATGCGATTGGAGAGAAAGTCACAGCGCAGACCTGAGGTCCACGCCATGACGAATGCTCAAGCCGCGGCCGAAACCTCGGCGCTGGTCGGGACGGAGGCGATCGTCTTCAATATCTGCGAGGCGATCTGGTAGGGGTCGCCCTGCGAATTCGGCCGGCGATCTTCGAGATAGCCCTTGTAGCCGTTGTTGATGAAGGAGTGCGGCACGCGGATCGAGGCACCGCGATCGGCGATGCCATAGCTGAACCTGTTCCACGGCGCGGTCTCGTGCTTGCCGGTCAAACGCTTGTCGTTGTCCGGCCCGTAGACGGCGATGTGATCCATCAGGTTCTTGTCGAAAGCCGCCATCAGCGCTTCGAAATACGCCTTGCCGCCGACTTCGCGCATATAGGCTGTCGAGAAGTTGGCATGCATTCCCGAGCCGTTCCAGTCGGTGTCGCCGAGCGGCTTGCAGTGATATTCGATGTCGATGCCGTATTTCTCGGTCAGGCGCTGCATCAAATAGCGTGCCATCCACATCTGGTCGGCGGCCTTCTTGGAGCCCTTGCCGAAGATCTGGAATTCCCACTGGCCTTTGGCCACTTCGGCGTTGATGCCTTCATGGTTGATGCCGGCGGCAAGGCAAAGGTCGAGATGCTCCTCGACGATCTGCCTGGCGACGGAGCCGACATTGCTATAGCCGACGCCGGTATAGTACGGGCCTTGCGGCGCCGGATAGCCGCTCTCGGGGAAGCCGAGCGGGCGGCCGTCCTTGTAGAAGAAATACTCCTGCTCGAAGCCGAACCAGGCGCCCTCGTCGTCGAGGATGGTGGCGCGTTTGTTGGACGCATGCGGCGTGACGCCGTCCGGCATCATGACCTCGCACATGACGAGCGCGCCATTAGTGCGGGCGGGATCCGGATAAACGGCGACCGGCTTCAAAACGCAGTCGGAGCTGTGGCCCTCGGCCTGCATGGTCGAAGAACCGTCGAAGCCCCACAGCGGAAGCTGGTCAAGCGTCGGAAACTCGGCGTAGTCCTTGACCTGCGTCTTTCCGCGAAGATTGGGAACCGGGGTGTATCCATCGAGCCAAATGTACTCGAGCTTGTATTTCGTCATTCTAGCCTCTCGTTGTTTGATCACCGAACCCTGGATGGCGCCGGGGCGAGCCGGCCTATCCAGCAGCCGACCTGCCGGATTACTAAAATGCAATTCGTGTGCCATTCTCGCCGGCGATGGATGCGGCAAAAGTGAGGTTGTATCCGCCCAAAATCGCTGGTCCGCGGTCATGCTGCGTTCGGATCATCCACAAGCACATTTTGCACAAATAATATGCAAGTACTGATCTTTTCGTAATCATATTGCCTATTTCGATTGCTGAACCTATGTTGGGGAAAGGTTGAATCGGCAAGGTTCTGTCGAAGAAAGGAAACCGACAATGGAAATCACTTCCACTCGTCAGTCGGCCAAAATCCTGATGTTCCCGGTGGCAGCGCGCGCTTCTGCCTCAAATTTAAGCGGAAAGGCTAAGTTCGCGGCAGAACTTGCTTCGTTGCGCAACCGCACGGATTTCGGAAGTGCCTGGTATCATGAGGCAGCGATCGAGGAAGCGAACCAGGATCGGAAGAGCTAAGCCCTGCGCTCGATAAATTGAAAAAGCCCGGCGCGATCGCTCGCGCCGGGCTTTGCTTTGAACCGGACAGGCCGGCTTACTGTTTGGTGTGCAGGTCCGTTCCGAGCGTATCCCTGACAAAGATCATGCCGATGATCAGCGACATCGCCGCGATCACCACCGGGTACCACAGTCCATAGTAGATATCGCCCTTGTAGGCGCTGAGCGCGAACACCGTCGCCGGCAGCAGCCCGCCGAACCAGCCATTGCCGATATGGTAGGGCAGCGACATGCCGGTGTAGCGGATGCGGGTCGGGAACATCTCGACCAGGATCGCGGCGATCGGCCCGTAGACCATCGTGACGAAGATCACGAGGATGAGCAGGATACCGATCGTCATCGGCCAGTTGACCGCCGCCGGGTCGGCGAACATGGCGAAGGGACCACCGCCCGGTACGGTGTAGACGGTGACCTCGGGAGCTCCCGCAGCCTCATCGGCAGTCAGCAGCTTGTCCTTGATCGCCTGGTCGGTCGGAACCATGGCCTTCTCGCCGGCGCGGATCGCGGCCGCATCGAGCTTCAGTTCGGGATTGGCCGCGATGAAGGCTTCGAGCTTCTGATCCGGCACCTTCGCCGCTGCCCGTTTCAGCGGATAGCCGCCGTCCTGAAGCGCCGTGTTTACCGCCTTGGCGAAAACAGCGTCCTTGGCCTTGGCTTGATCGCCGGCTGCGGTGGCGTCATACGACTCAACCGTCTCGTTGCCGATTTTGACCGACGCAGCAGTGCCGGGCGCTGCCGTGGCCACTACGTCATAAGGCACCGAGTTCTTGGTCAGAAACGAGGTGGCGATATCGCAGGACGTGGTGAACTTCGCCGTGCCCACCGGGTTGAACTGGAACTTGCAGTCTCCTGGTGCCGCGGTCACCGTCGCACGGGTGTTCTGCTGCGCTGTGGCGAGCGCCGGGTTGGCTGCCCAGGTCAGCGCCTTGAACAACGGGAAGGTGCAGACGATCGCCAGTGCAAGGCCGGCCATGATAATCGGCTTGCGGCCGATCTTGTCGGAGAGCCAGCCGAACACGACGAAGAAGATCGAGCCAACAGCCAGAGCAATCGCGATCATGATGTTGACCGATTGCGGATCGACCTTGAGCACGTTCTGCAAGAAGAACAGCGCGTAGAACTGGCCATTGTACCAAACTACGGCCTGACCGGCCGTGAGGCCGAGCAGCGCCAGCAGCGCGATCTTGGCGTTCTTCCACTGACCGAAGGCTTCTGACAGCGGCGCCTTGGAGCCTTTGCCTTCGTCCTTCATGCGCTGGAAGGTCGGCGATTCAGAAAGCGACAGCCGGATCCAGATCGAAATGCCGAGGAGGAGGAAGGAAACGATGAACGGAATGCGCCAGCCCCAGGCGGCGTAGGTTTCCTTGGTCATCGACCCCTGGACGATCAGGATGACGATCAGCGACAGGAACAGGCCGAGCGTTGCCGTCGTCTGTATCCACGACGTGTAGTAGCCGCGGCGATCGTCGGGTGCATGCTCGGCGACATAGGTGGCGGCACCGCCATACTCGCCACCGAGCGCCAGGCCTTGCAACATGCGCAAGATGATCAGGATCACGGGAGCGGCGATGCCCAAAGTCGCATAGCCAGGCAGCAAGCCGACCAGGAAGGTCGACAGGCCCATGATCGTCATGGTGACAAGGAAAGTGTATTTACGGCCGACAAGGTCGCCGATGCGGCCGAACAGCAATGCGCCGAACGGGCGCACGAGGAAGCCAGCGGCAAACGCCAGCAGCGCGAAAATATTGCGCGTCGCTTCCGGAATGGTTGGACTGAAAAAAGTCGAACCAATGAACACTGCCAGCGAGCCGTAGAGATAAAAATCGTACCATTCGAAAACGGTGCCGAGCGAGGAAGCGAAGATGACCTTCTTCTCCTCGCGCGTCATGCCGCGGCTTGTTTTGCCGGCGGTCGATGCCATTGCCATGAGCGTATCCTCCCGTGTGATTCCGTCAGTCCTCGATGCTGCGCGTCATCGTCCGCGTTTCCTCGGAACGCAGACTCAGTGCAGCCACCAGTACAAAAAATGACAGAAAGCGCCGTCCAGAGGCAGACCGTCTTTGGGATTATGACTTTGGTCTAATGTGCAGTGCGAAATAGAAACGACGGTGCGGTCAGCCTTTGAGAGCTTCGAGCAGCGTGACTGCCGCCATCATGTCGCGCTTGCGGGCCGCGCGGTGCGCGACGGCCTCGGCATCATGGCCCCATTGCTCGGCCTGCCAGTCCTCGTCGACATGACCGGCAGCCCAGGCCGCCTCGCCGTCGAGCTCGCCGAAGTCGACGGCCAGCGCCAGCAGCGCCGATCCGGTCAGCGACGTCATGACGTGGATGGCGGCAAGGCGCAGCGGATCGGCACGTTGGGCAAGATGCTGGCCAAGCAGCGCGATACTCTCGCGCGGCTGTTCGACATGGATCACGCCTTCGGCAAGATGGAACCGGGCGCCGAGAGCGCTGCGCACCCAGCTGATGACCGGATCCCAATGCTCGTTCTGCCGGTCGACGAGTCCTTGGGGCGCATCGGCGCGGTAGCAGAGCAGATCGGACGAGGCAAAGCGCAGGATGTCCTCCAGCACGGCCTGGGGATCACTGGCGACGCCATCGATCGCCGTATTGACCAGACGCATCACCGGCATCGTCACCGGGTTGATGGTCTCCTCCTGTGCGGCGAATTCCTCGGCGACGAGAGCAGCCGCCTTTTCGGTCGGCAGCGCCAGCAGCGCCTTGGCCGGCGTGCGGACGGGCTTGCCGTCGAGATGGACGGCAAAACCGTCTTCGACCGGTGCTACCGCGACGGTCTTGTAGAAGCGCTTCGGCAGCGGCGTCTTCATCTGGATCTGGGCGCGACGCACCGGGTCCGGATCGGAGAGCTGCTTTCCAGCTTCGAGGTCGTTCAATATATCGCGCATGCTCATCCGGGACTTTGTTTTCGGACCGGCCGGTTGACGATGATGAGTCCGGCGGCGATCAGGGCGAGTGCCAGGAAGATACTAACGGTCAGCGGCTCGTTCAAGAACACGGCGCCGCACAGCACACCAAACACCGGCGACAGGAAAGTGAAGCTCGACAGTCCAGATGCAGGGTAGCGCCGCAGCAGCCAGAACCACAGCACATAGGTGAAGGCGACGACATAGACGGCCTGGAACAACAGCGCCAAGGTCGGCAGAACGGCAAAGCTGCGGACCGGCGGCCCGGCAAAAGGCATCACCAAAATGCCGATGACGGCGGCCCCGGCCAGCTGATAGAGCAGCAGCTTTTCGGCGCTGGCCGTCACCAGCTTCGACCGCTTGATGACGATATTGGTCACGGCCCACAGAATGCCGGCACCGAGACTGAGCAAATCGCCACCCAATGTTGCGCCGCCATTGGCGCTCAGTTTATCGGAAAACACCGCGATCAATCCGGCGAAAGCGAGCAGAAGACCAACGAGCTTGCGTGCCGTGATGCTTTCGCCCAGCAGGAAATGACCGCCGACCAACATCCAGAACGGCATGGTGTTGACCAGCAAAGTGTTGCGCACGACAGTGGTATGCTCGAGCCCGACATAGAGAAACAGGAACTCGAGACCGAAAAGCGCGCCTGCCAGAATGCCGGCGACGAGGGTCTTGTCGGGCGTGAACAGCGCAATGCCGCGCCAGCGGCACCAGCCGAAAACACACAGGCCGCCGATCACCGAGCGGGCGATCGACAGGAAAACGGGATCGTAGCCGGCATAGGAGATCTTGGCGGCGACGTAGTTCAGCCCCCAGGAAAAAGTCAGCCCAACCATGATGGCGGCTGCCGCCAGATCGACCGCGTCACGGCGGTCGAGGGTTTCTGTGGCGACGCCCACCGTCGCTAGTCCTCGGCACTCTGCTCGTCGAAACCGAGCAGGTTCCAGCTCTGGCGCATATGCGGCGGCATCGGTGCGGTGACGTCGACAAAGCCCTTGTCGGGATGCGGGATAACGATGCGGCGCGCGTGCAGATGCAGCCGGTTCTGCATGCCGCCTGGAAAATCCCAATTGGTGTCGGCCTCGAAATATTTGGGGTCGCCGATGATCGGGCAACCGATATGGGCGGCATGGACGCGAAGCTGGTGGGTGCGCCCGGTATAGGGTTCCATTTCCAGCCAGGACAGCGTCTGCGCCGCCTGCTCGACTATGCGATAATAGGAGACGGCGTGATCGGCGCCCTTTTCGCCATGCTTGGCGATACGCACACGATCGCCGTCGGGCGTCGGTTCCTTGATCAGCCAGGTCGAGATCTTGTCCTCGCGCTTCGGCGGCACGCCCTTGACCAGCGCCCAGTAGGTTTTCTTCGTCTCACGCGCCCGGAACGCTTCGGCGAGCTTCATGGCGGCGAGCCTTGTACGGGCGACAACCAGCACACCCGACGTGTCGCGGTCGAGCCGGTGCACCAGGCGCGGCTTCTCGCCCTTCTGGTTGCGCCAGGCTTCCAGCATGTCGTCGACATTGCGGGTGACGCCCGAGCCGCCCTGCACTGCCAGGCCGGCCGGCTTGTTGAAGACGAAGACCTTCGGGTCCTCATGGATCAGCATCTTTGCCAAAACGTCGGCGTCGCCCTGGTTGCGGATCGAATGACCGGTGAGCGGGCTTTCACTTTTCTTGTCGACTTCGAGCGGCGGCACACGCACCGTCTGGCCGGCTTCGACGCGGGTATCGGCCTTCACCCTGCCGCCGTCGAGGCGGATCTGGCCGGAACGCAGCAGCTTCTGCAGATGACCGAAACCGAGACCGGGGAAATGGCTCTTGAACCAGCGATCGAGCCGCATGCCCGCCTCGCCGGCGTCCACTGTGATCTGTTCAACGCCTGCCATGATTCCAATCGCCGTTTTGCAGGCATGCAACGGCATTCGCCGGTACCCGCAATCTCACTCGCTTATTCGTTGTCGGTTCCATATTGCAGAACCTGAACTTTCTCCAGCGTAATCAAACCACTTGTCATGATTGTTTCAAGCACGGGCAGGAAAGCGGCCAATTTTTCCTCGTCATCGACGATCTCGATGACGAGTGGCAGATCCTCCGATAGGCGGAGGATCTTCGTGGTGTGAAGCCGGCTGGAATGGCCGAACCCCATCGCGCCGCGCAGGACGGTCGCGCCGGCTATCTGCATTTCGCGGGCCCTCAGCACAATAACCTCATACAGCGGACGGCCATCTGCCCTGTCGTTTTCGCCGATAAAGATGCGCAGCAATTGTGCCTGTGTTGGTATCTTCATTGCCTGGACCCTCTCAGCCGGTTGAGCCGAACTGCAAAGATGTGGCCAAGCCAGACGGCGGCAAGCCAGGCCACCACGGAGATCGCGATATTGAGTCCCGCGGCCACAAACCTCCCGCCTTGCGCGAGGATGAGTGTTTCAAGGCTGAAAGCGGAGAAGGTCGTCAGGCCGCCGCAGAAGCCGGCCATGAAGAATTGACGTTGCAGCGGACCGGCGAAGACGCGACCATCCGGTCCCGTCAATGTCGCGTAGAAGCCGATGAGGAACGAGCCAACAAAATTGACGAGGAGCGTGCCGAAGGGAAATCCAGCGCCCCACAGGGCAGTGCTCGTCGATGAGGCAAGCGCCCGCAACACACCGCCGATCATGCTGCCTGCGGCCACGGTCGCATAGAGCCGAACCGTTTCGTTGGTTCTGCGACGGCCAATGAGGCGCGCCGCATGCCCTGCCGCGGCAGTGTCCGTCCCGTCGTGGCGGAGCTTCCGCGGGCCGCTCACCGCGCCCCGCTGCCAATCAGAAGACTTCCGGCGGCAAAACCCAGCGTCACGCCGCCGAGGCTCAGAAAAACCGAAAGCAGCACATTTCCGCCGGCGCGCCGCCATTCGCCCTCGCGCGCCAGCGCCAGCGTCTGCAGGCTGAAGGAAGAAACCGTGGTATAGCAGCCGAGGCCGCCGGTAACGGTAAAGGCCCAGATGGCGGGCATGCCGTCGCGCGCCACCGCATGCGCAACGACACCGATTGCAAACGCTCCCGAGACATTGACGGCCATAGTGCCCCAGGGAAAGGTCTCGCCGACCCGGCGGGCGACGAAGCCGGACAGGAAGAAGCGGGCCATTGCACCGATCGCGCCACCAAGGCAGACAAGCAACAGATGATACATCGTGCTCCCTCGCGCCGGTCACACCATGGTGTCAGGCGGCTCCGGCCTTCTTCGGCTTGCTGGAGCCGATCATCTTCCAGTTCTTGTAGAACATGGCATTGATGCGCTCGACGCTGACCGAAACGATGGCGAGAAGAGCGGCAATCATGCCGGGAAATGGCGATGGCCGGATGATGTCCATGAACACGCAGTAGCGGCGCCCATCATATTCGTTGACCGATCGGTGCAGCAGCGTGTCGTCGAAAATATAGAGCGGATTGTCGTGCCAGTAGTTCCTGGCGTTGTTGCACTCGACGAAAACCTCGGCCTTCACCGGGAGAAGATTGTAGAGAATGCGCAGGCTGAGCCGCAGCGGTCCGAAATGCCAGGAGGTCGATTCCCTGCCCCTAAACACCGACACGGCGATGGTCTTGATGTATTTGAAATCCTTGTTGAATTCGGCAACGTTGTCGATTTTGTGCTTGCCATACCACTGGTAGACATACATGCCGCGCCGGCCGCTGCCGAAATTGGCGTCGATATCGGCGATGATCTCGTCCTTGCGCGCTTTGAAGACGTCCAGAACCTCGTTGACCTCACGCTGATAGTCCGGAGGAAACTGGTCCAGTTTCCAGACACCGCGGTTTCTGTAGCACAGCAGATCGACCAGCAGATTGAAGGGCGAAAGCAGCCAGGTGAAGATGCCGTTGCCGAGGAAATAACCACTGAACAGGGCCCAGTTCTTGTTGTCGTTGCGCAACACGTCGATCAGGCCGAGGACAATGAAAATTGTCGTCAGGATGGGAATGAAATAGAAGCCGAGCGCCAGCAGCGGGATCGCTATGGCGAACTTCCGGAGGGTCTTGCGAGTTCTTTTTGTCATTTTTCCACGCGCCAGGCGCGATTCCGTTCTGAATATCGTCGGTACGTTTCTGGCCTGTCCGCCGGCCGAAGGCGCATCTTGATAGGGTTTTTTATCCCGCCAGACAACGGCGATCACACCAGTGTGCGACTGGCAGCTACTTTTCCCGCTCGCTGCGCCGCTTGGCCCAATAATCCAGCCGCTTCCTGATATCGCGCTCGAAGCCGCGCTCGGGCGGGTCGTAGAATGTCTGCCTTCCCATCTTCTCCGGAAAATAGTCCTGGCCGGAAAAAGCGTCGGGCTCGTCGTGGTCGTAGCGATAGCCGGCGCCGTAATCTTCCTGTTTCATCAGCTTGGTCGGAGCATTGAGAATGTGCTTGGGCGGCAGCAGCGAACCGAATTCCTTCGCCGCCTGTGTGGCGGCCTTGAACGCGGTATAGACTGCATTGGATTTCGGCGCGGTGGCGAGATAGACGGTCGCCTCGGCGAAGGCCAGTTCGCCCTCGGGCGAGCCCAGATAGTCATAGGCGTCCTTGGCGGCGTTAGCGACGACGAGCGCCTGCGGGTCGGCCAGCCCGATATCCTCCATCGCCATGCGCACCAACCGGCGCCCGAGATAAAGCGGATCTTCGCCGGCGTCGAACATGCGGGCGAGATAGTAGAGTGCCGCGTCGGGGTCGGAGCCGCGCACCGATTTGTGCAAGGCGGAGATCAAATTGTAGTGGCCGTCCTGTCCCTTGTCGTAGATCGGCGCGCGGCGCTGGACGATGCGCTGCAGAGCTTCGGCGCCGAACACCTCCTTTGATTTCGCTGCGCGCCAGACCTCTTCGGCGAGCGTCAGCGCCGCGCGGCCGTCGCCGTCGCTCATGCGGATGAGCATCGCCCGCGCGTCTTCATCGAGCGGCAGCGCCCTGCCCTCTGCCTCTTCGGCCCGCGCCAGCAGCTTGGCGATACTGTCCTCGCCGAGTGAGTGAAAGACCAGCACACGCGCGCGCGACAAAAGCGCGGCGTTAAGCTCGAAGGATGGATTCTCCGTGGTGGCGCCGACCAGCACGACGGTGCCGTCTTCCATCACGGGCAGAAAACTGTCCTGCTGGGCGCGGTTGAAGCGATGGATCTCGTCGACGAACAGCAGCGTCTGGCGGCCGTTCGAGCGGCGCAGCTTCGCTGCCTCGAACACTTTCTTCAGGTCGGCAACGCCGGAAAACACGGCCGAGATCTGTTCGAAGGCGAGGCTTGTCTCGCCGGCAAGCAGCCGTGCGACCGTTGTCTTGCCGGTGCCGGGCGGGCCCCAGAAGATCATCGAGCCGAGCGAGCCGGAGCCGATCAGCCGCGTCAGCGCGCCGTCGGGTCCGGTCAGATGCTCCTGGCCGACGACCTCGCCGAGGTTCTTCGGGCGCAGACGGTCCGCCAGCGGCCTGCCGGGCGGCGTCTTTTCCGGTTCGTCGACACTGAACAGATCGGCCATGCAACTTCTTCTGCCTGGAGTCCGATCATGCTGACGGTCGGGCTCAGTAACGCAACACCTGGCGCAGTATCTGCCCGCCGCGCTCGACGGTAAAGCGCCACCAGCGCGTATCCTGCTGGGCTACCTGTTCCAGGGTCGCCGCCTTGTCGATCGTCAGGCCATTGACCTCACGCACGATGTCGCCTGGCTGGAAGCCAAAATCGGCAGCAGGCGAATCGCGGTTGATGTCGACCACGGTGACGCCTTTGACATCGGTGCGCAGACCGAGCCGTTGGGCAAGCCGTGGCGACAGTTCAGCAACCTTGGCACCGGAGAACGGGCTGCGGCCGCGCAATGTGAGTTCCGCAGCTTTGGCGCCCTCAGGCGGCCGTTCCAGCGCGATGTCCATCGTCGCCTGCTGACCCTTGCTCAGAACGCCGAAGCTGGCATTCGTACCAATCGACAGCGTCGCCATCCGGTAGTCCAGCGCCCCGACGCTCTCGACCGGCTTGCCGTTGAGCGACAGCACTACGTCGCCCGGCTTGAGCCCTGCCTTGGCGGCGGGTCCCGCCTCTTCGACCGAAGAAACCAGCGCACCGGTCGGTTTGTCCATGCCGAGCGATTCGGCAATCTGCGGCGTCACCGCCTCGAACTCGGCACCGGCATACGGCCGCTCGAAGAAGTCGAGCCCGGCCTTGGCCGCGTCGGCGAAGGCGCGAACCATGTTCGAAGGGATGGCAAAGCCGATGCCGATCGAGCCGCCGCTACGGCTATAGATCGCCGTGTTGATGCCGATCAGCTGCCCTCCCATGTTGACCAGCGCGCCACCGGAATTGCCGGGGTTGATGGCGGCGTCGGTCTGGATGAAGAAGCTGGAATCGGAGACGCCGATATGGCTGCGCGCCACGGCCGAAATGATGCCGCTGGTGGTGGTCTGGCCGACACCGAACGGATTGCCGATCGCCAGCACCAGATCACCGACCTCGAGCGCGTCGGAATCGCCGATAGCGATCACCGGGAACGGCTTGTCAGAAGAAATCTTGAGCACGGCGAGGTCGAGCGTCTCATCCTTGAGCAGCACCTTGCTGTCGAATTCGCGCCCGTCGGCGGTCGCTACCTTGACCTGGTCAGCGTTCTTGACGACGTGGAAATTGGTGACCACGACGCCGGTCGGATCGACCAGCACCCCCGAACCGAGCGAAGACTGCGCGCGCGGCTGCGAGCGGCCGAAGAACTCCTCGAAGAACGGATCGCCGTCGAAGGGCGACGTCACCTTGGCGGTTTGCGAGGCGTAGACATTGACCACGGCCGGCGCTGTCTGCTTGACCAGCGGCGCGAAGGACAGTTGCACCTCCTCGCGGCCGAACGGCACGCGCTTGTCGGGGCCGGAAGTGGCGTTTTCGCCTTCGACGCCATGCAATAGATCCGTCAGCACGTCGGACAAACCGGGGTCTGGCTTGTTCTCCTCCGCCAGCGCGTGCCTGGCCGCCGGCACGATGGCCAGCGCCATCAAGGCGCAGATCAGAACAAGGGACAGCCGTTTAACGCGCATTCCGAATCCTCCAAGTCGGGCGCCATTGTCCTGACGATTGTGCAAAATGAAAGGCTAAGCCGCTGAAATCCGATATTTTGAGTAGTCGCCCCAAAAACCGGTGACAAAACCCTACAGACCTGCCCGGCAGCTTCTGCAACGAAAAAGGGGCCCTCGGGCCCCTTAAACTCACTCAGAAAAGCCAAGCCTTATGCGGCTGCGGCTTCCTCTTCGGTGCCTTCGGCCTCGATGCGGGCGCGATCGCCGGCGCCCTTGGCAGAGGTGTCGCGGTCGACGAATTCGATGACGGCCATTGCGGCATTGTCACCGTGGCGGAAGCCCGCCTTCATGATGCGCAGATAGCCGCCATTGCGGGTGGCGTAGCGCGGCGCGATGGTATCGAACAGGCGCTTGACGACGCCTTCATTGCCGATCTGGGCAATCACCTGGCGGCGAGCATGCAGGTCGCCGCGCTTGCCGAGCGTCACCAGCTTCTCGACGATCGGACGCAAATCCTTCGCCTTCGGCAGCGTGGTGAGAATCTGCTCGTGCTCGATAAGCGACACGGCAAGGTTGGCAAACATCGACTTGCGATGGCTTATGCTGCGGGCGAACCGGCGGCCTTTAAAACCGTGGCGCATGGCTCTTCTCCTTCATTGCGGTTTCAAGAGGCCTGAGCCTCAGTTGGTTAGCCGCATGATCTTGTCCGAAAAGTCTGCAACTTTTTGCTGCGCTGACCTTCGGTTCGGGATCATGCTTAATATTGATCTTCGTAACGCTTGGCGAGGTCTTCGATGTTTTCCGGCGGCCAGTCCGGCACTTCCATGCCGAGATGAAGGCCCATCGCCGCCAGGACTTCCTTGATCTCGTTCAGCGATTTGCGGCCGAAGTTCGGGGTGCGCAGCATCTCGGCTTCGGTCTTCTGGATCAGATCGCCGATATAGACGATGTTATCGTTCTTCAGGCAGTTGGCCGAACGCACCGAAAGCTCGAGTTCGTCGACCTTCTTGAGCAGCGCCGGGTTGAAGGCAAGCTCGGTAACCTGTTCGGCAGCGACTTCCTTCTGCGGCTCGTCGAAATTGACGAACAGGCCGAGCTGGTCCTGCAGGATGCGAGCGGCGAAGGCCACCGCGTCCTCGCCCGAAATCGAACCGTCGGTCTCGATGGTCATGGTCAGCTTGTCATAGTCGAGAACCTGGCCCTCGCGGGTGTTCTCGACCTTGTACGAGACCTTCTTGACCGGCGAATACAGGCTGTCGACGGGGATCAGCCCGATCGGCGCGTCCTCGGCGCGGTTACGGTCGGCCGGCACATAGCCCTTGCCGGTATCGACGGTGAATTCCATGCGGATTTCAGCGCCTTCGTCCAACGTGCAGATGACGTGGTCGGGATTGAGGATCTCGACGTCGCCGACCGTCTGGATGTCGCCGGCGAGAACCGCGCCCGGTCCCTGCTTGCGGACGACCATGCGCTTGGGGCCGTCGCCTTCCATGCGGATGGCGATTTCCTTGATGTTCAAAACGATGTCGGTCACGTCCTCGCGGACGCCGGCGATGGACGAGAATTCATGCAGAACGCCGTCGATCTGCACGGCGGTTACAGCCGCGCCACGCAGCGAAGACAGAAGCACGCGGCGCAGCGCGTTGCCTAGGGTGAGGCCGAAGCCGCGCTCGAGCGGCTCGGCGACCAGCGTGGTCAGCGTCTTCTTCTTCGACGAGAACTCGATCTTGTTCGGCTTGATCAGTTCTTGCCAATTTTTCTGGATCATAGTGCTTTCCTTCCGTTGTCCCGCCACCATCCAATCGTGGCGGGCGACCTGGAATGCCGTGGAGGAGCGCCCTTGAGGCGCTCGCGCGGCGTTCGGTAAATTCTTTAGACGCGGCGCTTCTTGCGCGGACGGCAGCCGTTGTGCGGGATCGGCGTCACATCACGGATCGAGGTGATGGTGAACCCTGCTGCCTGCAGTGCGCGCAACGCCGATTCACGACCGGAGCCGGGTCCACAGACCTCGACCTCGAGCATGCGCATGCCGTGTTCCTGAGCCTTCTTGGCAACATCTTCGGCAGCCATCTGGGCAGCGAAAGGGGTCGACTTGCGCGATCCCTTGAAGCCCTGGGCTCCGGCCGACGACCAGGCAATCGAATTGCCCTGTGCGTCGGTGATGGTGATCATCGTGTTGTTGAAGGTCGAATTGACGTGGGCAACGCCCGACGAGATATTCTTGCGTTCGCGACGGCGAACACGAGCGGCTTCCTTGGCCATGATAGTCCTTTCAGTTGATCTCTACACCGCCGTAATGCCAGCGGCTCCACCAGGGAGAAGGCAGTGGGGGAATATGGCAGTAGGGCAGTATGTCTGCCGTCCCTATTGCCTTACTGCCCTACCCCCTTACTGCCCTAAATTACTTCTTCTTTCCGGCAATCGACTTGGCCGGGCCCTTACGGGTGCGCGCATTGGTGTGCGTGCGCTGGCCACGAACCGGCAGCGAGCGACGGTGACGCAGGCCGCGGTAGCAGCCGAGGTCCATGAGCCGCTTGATGTTCATCGACACTTCGCGGCGCAGGTCGCCCTCGACCTGGTAGTCGCGGTCGATGGTCTCGCGGATCTGCAGCACTTCCGCGTCGGTCAGTTGGTTGACGCGGCGCTCGGCCGGGATGCCGACCTTGTCGACGATCTCCTGGGCGAACTTCTTGCCAATGCCGTGAATGTATTGAAGCGCAATGACAACGCGCTTGTTGGTCGGAATGTTGACGCCGGCTATACGAGCCATGTTCTTCTCTTCTCCATATAGGCCGGGCGAGCCGGCGCTTCAAGTTGCCCCGCGTCCGGTGGAGGCCGGCCCTTGCGGGAGTTTCCAGTTCAAAGCGGCCTGCCTTGCCCTTGCGGACAAGCAAGCCTCATGCCTGATAGGAAGACGGGCCGCCATACCCCAGCGGACCGCTCCAGTCAAGCGCAATCGTTCGATTCTCTAGCCGGCCGCCTGGCCAACCCGCCGGGTCGTCGCCCTGAGCACCGCCTCGATCTGCTGCGTCACCGCATCGATGTCGGCCATGCCATCGACGCCCCTGAGTTTACCCTTGGCGTAGTAGTAGCCGATCAGCGGCGAGGTTTTCTTGTAATATTCCCTCAAGCGTTCTTCGAACACCGCTGGACTGTCGTCCTTGCGCACCGGCAGGCCTGCGGCCTTGGCTTCTTCGGCTCGCTTGACGATTCGGCCAACCAGCGCCTTGTCGTCGACGACAAATTCGATGACCGCGTCTAGCTCCAGTCCGCGATCCGACAGCATTTCCTCAACGGCGTCCGCTTGCACCAGAGTTCGGGGATACCCGTCAAGGATGAAGCCGTTTGCGCAATCAGCTTGATCGATGCGCTCTGCTACGATGGCGTTGACGATAGCGTCGGACACCAGTTCGCCAGCGTCCATCACCGCTTTGGCGCGCTTGCCGACTTCGGTGCCGGCCTGGACAGCAGCACGCAGCATGTCCCCCGTGGAAAGCTGTGGGATGCCGTGTCGTTCTACCAGTCTCAGTGCTTGTGTCCCCTTGCCCGCCCCCGGCGGTCCAAGCAATATCAACCTCATCTGGCCTTTTTCCCCCCGCGCAGCTTCGACTTCTTGATCAGGCCCTCATACTGGTGCGCGATCAGGTGACCCTGAATCTGCGCCACCGTATCGAGCGTTACACTGACCACGATCAGGAGCGAAGTGCCACCAAGGTAGAACGGTACGCCAGTCGCTGAAATCAGGAACTCGGGCAGCAGACACACCAGCACCAGATAGATGGCGCCGACGACGGTGATGCGGGTGAGCACATAGTCAATATAGTCCGCGGTGCGCTCGCCCGGGCGATAGCCCGGGATGAAGCCCGAATGCTTCTTCAATTGGTCCGCGGTGTCCTTCGGGTTGAAGACGATCGCCGTGTAGAAGAAGGCGAAGAACACGATCATCGCCGCGTAGAAGGCCATGTAGAGCGGCTGGCCATGACCGAGCGACGCCAGGATGGTGCTGGCCCAAGCGGGCATGTTCGTTGTCTGCGAGAAACCGGCGACGGTCGCCGGCAGCAGCAATAGCGACGAAGCGAAGATCGGCGGAATGACGCCGGATGTGTTGAGCTTCAGCGGCAGATGCGAGGTATCGCCCTGGAACATGCGATTGCCGACCTGGCGCTTGGGGTACTGAATCAGCAGGCGGCGCTGGGCGCGCTCGAAAAAGACGATCAGGCCGATAACGATAATGGCGAGCACGATGATCGCCAGGATCAGGCCGGTCGACAGCGCTCCGGTGCGGCCTAGCTCCAAGGTACCGGAGATGGCGCGCGGCAGGCCGGCGACAATGCCGGAGAAGATGATCAGCGAAATGCCGTTGCCGATGCCGCGGGCGGTGATCTGCTCGCCGAGCCACATCAGGAACATGGTGCCGCCGACCAGCGTGACGACGGTCGAGATGCGGAAAAAGATGCCGGGATCGTTGACGATGCCGTTTCCGCCCTCGAGCCCGACCGAAATGCCGTAGGCCTGGACCAGCGCCAGAAGCACGGTCCCGTAGCGCGTATACTGGTTGATAATCTTGCGGCCCTGCTCGCCTTCCTTCTTCAGCGCTTCCAGCGACGGGATGACCGAGGTCATCAGCTGCATGATGATGGAGGCGGAGATATAGGGCATGATGCCGAGGGCAAAGATCGCCATGCGCTGCACGGCACCGCCTGCAAACATATTGAACATGCCAAGCACGCCCTTGCTCTGCGACGAGAAGGCGTGGGCAAAGGCGTCCGGATTGATGCCGGGCAGCGGGATATAGGTGCCAAGACGGTAGACGAGCAGCGCGCCGATGGTGAACCAGATGCGCTTCTTCAGATCCTCGGCCTTGGCGAAGGCCGAAAAATTCAGATTCGAGGCTAGTTGTTCAGCAGCCGAAGCCATGCCTGATTCTCCGCTTGGTCACGCTCGATGCCCGCAGCTCAGGCGGCGCGTGTCACCGAAACTCACGAGATAAGCTCCGGACTGCAAACATGCAAGCGGCCGCGTTGATGCGGCCGTCACATCTGTCGGATCAAAGCACGACCGCAGGCAAAACCGAATTCCACCTTTGCCGGCCGTACTTCAAATTGCCGTTACTCGGCGGCTGCCTTCTCAGGCAGCTTCACCGAGCCGCCGGCCTTTTCGATCTTCTCGATCGCGGCCTTGGAGGCTCCGGCTACGTCGAAGGCAAGCTTGGCCTTGATGTCGCCATCTGAAAGGATGCGCACGCCGTCCTTGACGCGACGGATGACGCCAGCCGCAACCAGCGCCTCGGCCGTTACAACTGTCTTGGCGTCGAGCTTCTTGGCATCGAGCGCCGCCTGGATGCGGGCCAGCGACACGACGGTGAAGCTCTTGGCGAAGATATTGTTGAAGCCGCGCTTCGGCAGGCGGCGGTAGAGCGGCATCTGGCCACCCTCGAAGCCGTTGACGGCGACGCCGGAGCGCGCCTTCTGGCCCTTGACGCCGCGACCGGCGGTCTTGCCCGAACCGGAACCGATGCCACGGCCGAGACGCTTCTTGGAGTGCGTCGCGCCGTCCTTGTCACGCAGATCATTGAGTTTCATCTGGGTTCTCCTGCGCTCTGGTTCAGCCCTCGTCCACGACGCGGACGAGATGCTGGACGGCAGCGATCATGCCGCGCACCGAGGGCGTATCCTCCAGCGTGCGCTGCTTGTGCATCTTGTTGAGGCCGAGGCCGACCAGCGTTGCGCGCTGCTCCTTCGGCCGGCGGATCGGCGAACCGATCTGCTCGACGGTGATGGTCTTGGTTGCTTTCTTGGCCATGGTCAAATCCCTGGTCAGCGTCGACTATTCTTCAGCCGCAACGGCGGTGCCGCGGCGGGCCTGAAGGGTCGAATACTTGATGCCGCGCGCAGCAGCCACATCCTTCGGATGCATCTGGCTCTTCAGCGCGTCGAAAGTGGCACGAACCATGTTGTAGGGGTTCGAAGAACCCATCGACTTGGCGACCACGTCATGCATGCCGAGCGTTTCGAAAACGGCGCGCATCGGGCCGCCGGCGATGATGCCGGTACCTTGCTTGGCGGCGCGCAGCAGAACGCGTCCCGCGCCCCAGCGTCCCTCGACGTCGTGGTGCAGCGTGCGGCCTGAGCGCAGCGGCACGAAGATCATGTCGCGCTTGGCCGATTCGGTCGCCTTACGGATCGCCTCCGGCACTTCGCGCGCCTTGCCGTGGCCGAAGCCGACGCGGCCCTTCTGGTCGCCGACGACGACAAGTGCCGCAAAGCCGAAGCGCCGGCCGCCCTTGACGACTTTGGCGACACGGTTGATGTGGACGAGCTTGTCGACCATGCCGTCGTCGCGCTCTTCGCGATCACGGCCGCGGCCGCCATCCCTACGTTCCTGTGCCATATCCTGTTCCTTGTTTTTTTCCGGAAGCACGGTTGATGATGATATCCGGCGCCTCTGTGGGTCGCCGGGGGCGAATTTCGTTTTTAGAAGCTCAGACCACCTTCACGGGCAGCCTCGGCAAGCGCCTTGACACGGCCGTGGTAGATATAGGCGCCGCGGTCGAAGACGACTTCCTTGACGCCAGCCTTCGAGGCACGCTCGGCGATCAGCTTGCCGATGGCAGCGGCGGCCGCCGTGTCGGCGCCGGTCTTGAGCGAGCCCTTGAGCTCCTTCTCGAGCGTCGAAGCAGCCGCGATGGTGTGGCCCTTGGCGTCGTCGATCACCTGGACATAGATGTTCTTCGACGTGCGATGGACCGACAAGCGCGGACGATCGCCGGCAACCTTCTTGATCTGGCGGCGGACGCGCTGGGCGCGGCGTTGGGTGGATTCTTTCGAGCCCATGATATCAGTTCCTTGCCTTCAAAAAACGGGGGCAGCCATATGCGGTAGGACGAGCCTCCCGCGACCGCTCCCCGCGGCGTTAAAATTACTTCTTCTTGCCTTCCTTGCGGACGATCTTCTCGCCGGCATAGCGGACACCCTTGCCCTTGTAGGGCTCGGGGCTGCGATACTCGCGGATCTCGGCGGCAACCTGGCCGACCTGCTGCTTGTCGATGCCGGTCACCGTGATTTCCGTCGGCTTCGGCACCGAAATCGTCACGCCCTGCGGCGTCTCGTAGACGACGTCATGGCTGAAGCCGAGCGCCAGCTGCAGGTTCTTGCCCTGCATGGCGGCACGATAGCCGACGCCGGTGATCTCGAGCTTCTTTTCGAAGCCGTCCTTGACGCCCTGCAGGATGTTGACGATCTGCGTGCGCGACATGCCCCACTTGGAACGGGCAGTCTTGGTCTGGTCGCGCGGCTGGACAGCGATCTCGCTGCCTTCCATCTTGACCAGCACTTCGTCGTTCACCACGAACTTCAGCTCGCCCTTCGGACCCTTCGCCGTCACGGTCTGGCCGTTGACGGTCGCGGTCACGCCCTGCGGCAGCGAAACGGGTTTCTTTCCAATACGAGACATTTTGTTGTCCTCGTCACTTCTCTTGTTTCAGGTCTCGGCTTTCGGGACTAGATCCCGAAAACCTGTTTCCAACCGGGTCACATACCAGATCAGAAGATCTGGCAGAGGATTTCCCCGCCGACATTCTGTTCACGCGCTTCGTGGTCGGCCATCACGCCCTTCGGCGTCGAAAGGATGGCGATGCCGAGGCCGTTGGCGACGTGCGGTATCGACTTGGCCGAAACGTAGACGCGGCGGCCGGGCTTCGAGACCCGAGCGATTTCGCGCACCACCGGCGCACCATCGAAATACTTCAGCTCGATCTCGATTTCGGACTTGCCGTTGTCGAAGTCGGTCTGGCTGTAGTCGCGGATATAGCCTTCCGCCTTCAGCACGTCGAGGACGCGGGTACGCAGGCGCGAGGCCGGCGTCGAAACGCTCGACTTCTTGCGGCCATACGCGTTGCGGATGCGGGTCAGCATATCGCCGAGAGGATCGCTCAATGACATGTTATGTCCTCCTTACCAGCTCGACTTGACCAGGCCCGGGATCTGGCCGTTATTGCCGAGATCACGAAGCGCGATACGCGATACTTTGAGCTTGCGATAATAGGCACGCGGACGTCCGGTGACTTCGCAGCGGTTGCGGATGCGGGTCTTGGCCGAGTTGCGCGGCAGCGCCGAAAGCTTCAGCTGGGCGCGGAAGCGCTCTTCCATCGGCTTGGACTGATCCATGATGATCGCCTTGAGCACCTCGCGCTTGGCAGCGAACTGGTCCGCAAGCTTGCGGCGCCTGTTGTTCTTCTCGACTGAGCTGGTCTTTGCCATTTCAGATTTTTCCTTTTCTCGCTGCCGTTACTGGCGGAAGGGGAAGTTGAAGGCCTTGAGCAATGCCCTGGCTTCGTCGTCCGTCTTCGCAGTCGTACAAACGATGACGTCCATGCCCCAGATCTGATCAACCTTGTCGTAGTTGATCTCCGGAAACACGATGTGTTCCTTGATGCCCATGGCATAGTTGCCACGGCCATCGAAGCTCTTCGGATTAAGTCCGCGGAAGTCGCGGACGCGCGGCAGTGCGATGTTCACGAGGCGGTCGAGGAACTCGTACATGCGTTCCTTGCGCAGCGTGACCTTGGCGCCGATCGGCATCTTCTCGCGGACCTTGAAGCCGGCGATCGAGTTGCGGGCGCGGGTGACGACGGCCTTCTGGCCGGCGATCATCGCAAGGTCTTCCGCCGCGATCGAAGGCTTCTTCGAATCGCCGGTCGCCTCGCCGACGCCCATGTTCAGCACGATCTTGTCGATGCGCGGAACCTGCATCTCGTTCTCGTAGCCGAACTGCTCCTGCAGCGCCTTGCGGATGGTCTCGTTGTAGACCTGCTTGAGGCGCGGCGTGTTCTGGGCAGTTGCCTGCTTGGTTTGAGCCTTAGCCATTGATGACTTCTCCCGAGCGCTTGGCGACGCGCACCTTCTTGCCGTCCTTCTGGAAGATGAAGCCGACGCGGGTCGGCTTGCCATCCTTGGGGTCGGCCAGCGCGATGTTCGACAGCTGGATCGGCGCTTCCTTGGTGATGATCCCGCCCTCTTGGGACTGGGACTGCTTCTGGTGACGACGGATCAGGTTGACGCCGCGCACCAGCGCGGTGTCGTCCTTCGGCTGTACCGAGAGGACTTCGCCCGAACGGCCCTTGTCCTTGCCGGCCAGCACGACGACCTTGTCGCCTTTTCTAATCTTCTGCATTGGTCCGGCTCCTTACAGCACTTCAGGCGCGAGCGAGATGATCTTCATGTGGTTCTTGGCGCGGAGTTCGCGCGGAACCGGTCCGAAGATACGCGTGCCGATCGGCTCTTTCTTGTTGTCGACGAGAACGGCTGCGTTCTTGTCGAAACGGATCACGCTGCCGTCCGGGCGGCGGATGTCCTTGGCCGTGCGAACCACGACCGCCTTCATCACATCGCCCTTCTTGACGCGGCCGCGCGGGATGGCTTCCTTGATCGACACCACGATGATGTCGCCCACGGAAGCGTATTTCCGCTTCGAGCCGCCCAGCACCTTGATGCACATGACACGACGGGCGCCGGAATTATCCGCGACGTCGAGGTTTGTTTGCATCTGAATCATGACTGGCCGCCTTCTTCTTTTCTAACGGGACGGGTTTCTCACCCCTCCCCGGTCTGTCCAAAATTCGTTCGTTAGCCCTGATCAGGCCTGGTCCGAAGACACCACGACCCAGCGCTTGTCCTTGGAAATCGGCTTCGATTCCTGGATGAACACCTGATCGCCGACCTTGTGGGCGTTGTTCTCGTCGTGCGCCTTGTACTTCTTGGTCATGCGCACGGTCTTCTTCATCACGGGATGCGTGAAGCGCCGTTCGACCTTGACGACAACCGTCTTCTCGTTCTTGTCGCTGACGACGGTGCCCTGCAGAATGCGCTTTGGCATGGTTTTCGTCCTTAAGCCTTCTTGGCCGCGGACTTTTCCGCAGCGATGGTCTTGATACGCGCAATGTCCTTGCGGACCTGCCTCACGCGCGCGGTCTTCTCAAGCTGGCCGGTGGCCTTCTGAAAGCGCAGGTTGAACTGCTCCTTCTTCAGGCTGGCCAGGTCGTCGGTCAGCTGGTCCTGGGTCTTGGTCCGGATGTCTTCGGCTTTCATGATCAGCCCGTCCTTATTCTGCGATGCGCTGTACGAAGCGCGTCCTGACCGAGAGCTTGGCCGCGCCGAGACGCAGCGCCTCACGGGCGGTTTCCTCGTTGACGCCGTCGATCTCGAACATGATGCGGCCCGGCTTGACGCGTGCCGCCCAGTAGTCGACCGCGCCCTTGCCCTTACCCATACGGACTTCGGTCGGCTTCGACGTCACCGGCACGTCCGGGAAGATACGGATCCACACGCGGCCGGCACGCTTCATCTCGCGGGTGATCGCGCGGCGGGCCGCCTCGATCTCACGCGCGGTGACGCGGTTCGGCTCAAGCGCCTTCAGCCCGAAACCACCGAAATCCAGGTTGGTGCCGCCCTTGGCGGTACCGTGGATGCGGCCCTTGAACTGCTTGCGGAACTTTGTGCGCTTTGGCTGCAGCATCGTTCTAACTCCAAATTCCTAAATGTCTTACGCGTTTTCGCGACGGCGACCGCGTTCGCGCTCACCACCACCGCCATGCGCATGATCGCCCTCGGTGGCGCGGCGCTCCGAAGCCATCGGGTCGTGCTCGAGGATTTCGCCCTTGAACACCCAGACCTTGACGCCGCAGATGCCGTAGGCCGTATTCGCCTCGGCCGTGCCGTAGTCGACGTCGGCACGCAGCGTATGCAGCGGCACGCGGCCTTCGCGATACCATTCCATGCGCGCGATCTCGGCGCCGCCGAGACGGCCGGCGCAGTTGATGCGGATGCCTTCGGCACCGAGGCGCATCGCCGACTGCACGGCACGCTTCATGGCGCGGCGGAACGCGATGCGGCGCTCGAGCTGCTGGGCGATCGACTGGGCGACCAAGGTCGCGTCGATCTCCGGCTTGCGCACTTCGACGATGTTCAGATGCGTCTCGGACTTGGTCATCTCCATGAGCTTCTTGCGAAGCTTCTCGATGTCGGCGCCCTTCTTGCCGATGATCAGGCCCGGACGCGCCGCATGGATGGTGACGCGGCACTTCTTGTGCGGACGCTCGATCACGACTTTCGAGATCGCAGCCTGCTTGAGTTCCTTCTCAAGATATTTGCGGATCTTGATGTCCTCGTGCAGCAGCTTGCCGTACTCGCCGGTGTTCGCGAACCAGCGCGAATCCCAGGTGCGGTTGATGCCGAGACGCAGACCGATCGGATTGACTTTCTGGCCCATTATGCGGCCTCCCCTTTTTCTTCGACTTCACGAACGACGATCGTGAGGTGCGAGAACGGCTTCTCGATACGGCTGGCGCGCCCACGGCCACGGGCATGGAACCGCTTCATGACGATCGACTTGCCGACATAGGCTTCCGCCACGATCAGCGCATCGACGTCGAGGTCGTGGTTGTTTTCCGCGTTGGCGATCGCCGATTCCAGCGTCTTCTTGACCGTGCCGGAAATCCGCTTGGCCGAGAATTCGAGGTCGGAAAGCGCTGTCGCGACCTTCTTGCCGCGGATCAGCGCGGCAACCAGGTTCAGCTTCTGCGGGCTGATACGGATCGTGCGCAACACGGCGCGCGCTTCGTTGTCAGCAAGCCTGCGCGGAGCTTTGGCCTTGCCCATGATTATTTCCTCTTCGCCTTCTTATCCGCGCCGTGACCGTAATAGGTCCGGGTCGGAGCGAATTCACCGAACTTGTGACCGACCATGTCCTCGTTCACCGAGACGGGAACGTGTTTCTGGCCGTTGTAGACACCGAAGGTGAAGCCGACGAACTGCGGCAGGATGGTGGAGCGGCGGCTCCACATCTTGATCACCTCATTGCGACCACCTTCACGAACCTTGTCCACCTTCTTCAGAAGGTAGCCGTCGATGAAGGGGCCTTTCCAAATCGAACGAGTCACTTGGCGTTACCTCTTCTTAGCTCTTGCGCTGATGGCGCGAGCGCAGGATGAACTTGTCGGTCGCCTTGTTGGACCGCGTCTTCTTGCCCTTGGTCGGCTTGCCCCAGGGCGAAACCGGATGGCGGCCACCCGAGGTGCGGCCTTCGCCGCCGCCATGTGGATGGTCGACCGGGTTCATGGTCACGCCGCGATTGTGCGGACGTTTGCCGCGCCACACGGTGCGGCCTGCCTTGCCGTCATTGATGTTGCCGTGGTCCGGGTTGGACACGGCGCCGACAGTGGCCATGCAGGAGCCGTGGACGACACGCTGCTCGCCCGAATTGAGGCGCAGGATCGCCATGCCCTGGTCGCGGCCGACGAGCTGGCCATAACCGCCGGCCGAACGGGCGACCTGAGCGCCCTTGCCGGGCTTCAGCTCGATATTGTGGACGATCGTGCCGACCGGCATCGAGGCCAGCGGCATCGCGTTGCCCGGCTTCACGTCGACCGATTCACCGGCCACGATCTTGTCGCCGGGAGCCAGACGCTGCGGGGCGATGATGTAGGACAGCTCGCCATCGTCATACTTGATCAGCGCGATGAAGGCGGTGCGGTTCGGATCGTACTCGATACGCTCGACCGTGCCGACGACGTCGAACTTGCGGCGCTTGAAGTCGATGATGCGGTAGGTGCGCTTGTGACCACCGCCGATGAAGCGGGCTGTGATGCGGCCGTAATTGTTGCGGCCGCCCGACTTGGTCAGGCCTTCGGTCAGACCCTTGACGGGCTTGCCCTTGTAGAGGCCCGAGCGATCGACGATGACCAGCTGACGGGTGCTCGGCGTTACCGGGTTGAATTTTTTCAGTGCCATTGTTCTGTCCTCGCGACCTTGCTCAGAGACCCGTCGCGACGTCGATCGACTGGCCTTCGGCCAGCGTCACAACCGCCTTCTTGACGTCGCTCTGGCGGCCGATCGTGCCGCGGAAGCGCTTGATCTTGCCCTTGCGGACAAGCGTGTTCACGGCCATCACCTTGACGCCGAACAGCGCTTCGACGGCGGCCTTGATTTCCGGCTTCGACGCCTTCTTGGCGACATTGAAGACGACCTGGTTCTGCTCGGAAGCCATGGTCGACTTTTCGGTGATCGCCGGCGAGACGATCACGTCGTAATGACGAAGGTCGGTCATTTGAAGCGCTCCTCGAGAGCCTCGACGGCGGCCTTGGAAAGGACCAGCGTGCCGCGGCGCAGAATGTCGTAGACATTGATGCCCTGGATGGGCAGCACGTCGATGTTCGGGATGTTGGTCGCTGCCAGCTTGAAGTTCTTGTCAAGCTCGGCGCCGCCAATCACCAGGGCGTTGCTCAGGCCCAGCGTCGCGAAATTCGCGATCAGCGCCTTGGTCTTGGCCTCGGTCAGCTTCAGCTCGTCGATGATGATGATCGACGCGCTCTTGGCCTTGGCCGAAAGCGCATGCTTCAGGCCGAGTGCACGCACCTTCTTAGGCAGATCGTGCTCGTGGCTGCGCACGACCGGGCCATGGGCCTTGCCGCCGCCGCGGAACTGCGGAGCGCGAGCCGAATGGTGACGGGCGCGGCCCGTACCCTTCTGCTTGTACATCTTGGCGCCGGTGCGGGCGATTTCCGCGCGACCCTTGGCCTTGTGCGTGCCCTGCTGCTTCTTGGCAAGCTGCCAGCGCACGACGCGCTGCAGGATGTCCTCGCGCGGATCGAGGCCGAAAATCTCTTCGGAGAGCTTCAGCTTGCCGGCGTCCTTGCCGCCAAGCGTTGTAATCTTGAGGTCCATTATTCCGCTCCCTCTGTGGCCGGGGCCTCGTTCGTGGCGGCACCGTCAGTCGCAAGGGCGCGGATCGCGGCGGGCTTCGGCGCATTGGCCGGAAGCGCCACCTTGGCCGCGTCGCGGACCAGGATCCATGCACCCTTCGAACCCGGGACCGCACCGCGGATCAGGATCAGGCCGCGATCGGCGTCGGTCGAGACGACCTCGACATTCTGCGTGGTGACGCGGGTGTCGCCCATGTGGCCGGCCATATGCTTGCCCTTGAACACCTTGCCCGGATCCTGGCGCTGGCCGGTCGAGCCGTGTGTACGGTGCGACACCGAGTTGCCGTGTGTTGCGCGGCCGCCACCCATGTGGTGCCGCTTGATGACGCCTTGGAAGCCCTTGCCGATCGTGGTGCCCGTCACATCGACCTTCTGGCCGACGACGAAGTGCTCGACGGTGATCTCGGCGCCAACATCGATCATGTTGTCGGCAGAGACGCGAAACTCGGCAACCTTGGCCTTGGGCTCGACGGAAGCGGTCGCGAAATGGCCGCGCATCGCCTTCGACGTGTTCTTCACTTTGGCAAGGCCAACGCCGAGCTGGACGGCGGTATAGCCGTTCTTCTCCTGCGTGCGCTGCGCCACGACCTGGCAGTTCTCCATCTGGAGAACAGTGACGGGAACATGTTCCCCGGCATCGTTGTAGATGCGGGTCATTCCCACCTTCTTTGCAATCACACCTGAACGCATCGGTTCAATTCCTTTAGAGTTCCCTGTCGGGGCTGTCGCCCCTCCACGCCTCTTGTTCCTTCAGAGTTCCGGGTCGCCCCGCTGACCTCTGGTTCCTTAGAGCTTGATCTCGACGTCGACACCGGCGGCCAGGTCGAGCTTCATCAAAGCATCGACCGTCTGCGGGGTCGGGTCTACAATGTCGAGCAGACGCTTGTGCGTGCGCATCTCGAACTGCTCGCGGCTCTTCTTGTCGACGTGAGGCGACCGGTTGACCGTGAACTTTTCGATCCGCGTCGGCAGCGGAATGGGGCCGCGGACGTTGGCGCCGGTGCGCTTGGCGGTCGACACGATTTCCCGTGTCGAGGCGTCGAGCACCCGGTGATCAAACGCCTTCAGGCGGATGCGGATATTCTGTCCGTTCATGCGTCACTTCCTTGTTCTGGCGCGGCGCGGGCAGCGCCCGCGACAGATCGGTTTAAGTCCAAATTACTCTGTGATGGTGACGACGATGCCGGCACCGACGGTGCGGCCGCCTTCACGGATGGCGAAGCGCAGCTTCTCTTCCATGGCGATCGGCACGATCAGCTCGACATCGACGGTGATGTTGTCGCCCGGCATCACCATCTCGGTGCCTTCCGGCAGCGACACGATGCCGGTCACGTCCGTCGTGCGGAAATAGAACTGCGGACGGTAGTTGGTGAAGAACGGCGTGTGGCGGCCGCCCTCGTCCTTGGTCAGGATGTAGGCTTCGGCAACGAACTTCTTGTGCGGCTTGACGGTGCCGGGCTTGGCCAGGACCTG
>NZ_JAMYME010000013.1:0-166305 GCF_040318345.1 Mesorhizobium sp. M1169
CCCCCCCCCCCCCCCCCCGCGCCCGCCGGCCGCCGGTGGGTGGCGCGGGGGCGCGGCCCCCGCGCCCCCCCCCCCAACGGCCTCCCCCCCCCGGCGATCCGCCGGGCCCTCGACAGCGGCGATACCACCAGCGCCATGCCGAGCCCCATCAATGCCATCAGCGGGAATACCCCGATCCAGAAATTGTGGATGCCCCAATAGGCCAGCAAGGCAAGTCCGGCAAAGGCAAGAGCCACAACCAGACTGCCGCTGGCGATCGGAAAGCGAGGCCCGATGCGGTCGGACCACTGGCCGACCGGTCCGGACAACACTGCGATCAATGCCGAAAGCGGCAAGAAGATGAAACCGACCTCGGCCGCGCTCAGCCCCCATCCGGCGATCATGAGCATCGGCAGATAGAACAGATTGGCCGACAGCGCAAAATAAAGGAAGAAGGTCGCCACATTGGCGCCCGCGAACGCGCCGATCCGAAACAACGATAGATCGATCATCGGCTCGCGCCGCCGGCGCTCGAAGACGATGAACACGACGAGCAAAACCGCACCGGCGGCAATACTCGGGCCGGACATCAGCCCCTCCCCGTCGCCACTGATCGAGGTCAGACCGTAAGCGAGAGCTCCGAACGCCAATATGGCGAGTGCAGCGCCGCCGAGATCGAGGCTGCGCTTTTCCACCGGCGCGTCGGCAGGGACCTTGGCCAGCAAAAGATAGACCGAGATAAGGCCGAGCGGCAGATTGATGGCGAAGATCGCCCGCCAGATGCCGTCGCCGAACGCCGACAGCACGAAGCCGCCCAGCACCGGGCCGAGCGCCGTCGTCAGTGCTGATGCTGCGGCCCAGATGCCGATCGCCCGGCCGCGTTCCTTTTTCGGATAGGCTTTGGCGATAATGGCCAGGCTGCCCGGCACCATGATGGCCGCTCCGACACCCTGGATAGCCCGAAACGCAATAAGCACCGCCGGGTTAGGCGCCAGCGCGCAGGCAAGCGAGGCGGCAATGAACAGGACGATGCCGGCGACGAAGGAGTGGCGCAGGCCGAAGCGATCGCCGGCGGCGCCGCCGACGAGAATGAGGGCTGAGAGTGTCAATGCGTAGGCATTGGAAATCCATTGTGCCTCGGCGAGGCTGGCGCCGAGGTCGACGCGGATCGCCGGCGTCGCAATGGCCAGGACCGACCCGTCGATGAAGCCGAGCGCAGAAGCCAGGATCGCGGCGATCAGCACGAACCGCCGCTGCGCCTGCGGACAGAACGTATCGGCGGGAAGTGAGCCGGTCAGGGGAACGGCGCCGGTACCGACTTTGGTTGGCGTGTGCATGCCGCCTTACCTAGATCGCCGGCGCGCCGGCGACAACCGGCCAGCAGACTGTTCTCGTTGAAACCAGGTCCAACCTGGCCACACAGGCAGGATCACGCCGCTCAGGGTGCAAACGGCAAGTGCCGTGCTAAGCTTCTCGCAGCGCTACAGACAAGGGGGAAATACCGTATGAAACGGCCGCTCGAACCCTCGGCGGAAGGACGCGGGCGCGTCGTCGGCATCACCGACGGCGTGTTCGCCATCGCGCTCACCCTGATCGTCCTCGAGATCAGGGTGCCGGCGCATGAAACGGTGCATTCCGAACGCGAGTTGATCACAGCGATCACAGCACTGGCGCCGCGCTTCCTGACCTATGCGCTCAGCTTCCTGACGCTGACCATCTTCTGGTTCGGCCAGCAGGCGCAACACGGGCTGATTGCAAAATCCGACCGGCGGCTTGCCACGCTGAACCTCTGCTTCCTCGGCTTCATCGCCTTGCCGTTCTCGACCGACCTTCTCGCCGACTTCCTCGAATTCAGGACTGCGGTCGTCTACTGGTTCAATCTTTTGATGCTCGGACTGACGCTGCTCGCCAGTTGGCGCTACGCGGACAAAAACGGATTTCTGGCCGAAGGTGTCGACGCGGAGACTACCCGAACGGTCTATCTGCGCATCGTCAAGGCACAGATCCTGTGGGCCGTCGGCGCTGCACTCTGCCTCATCAGCCCGTTGCTCAGCGTCGGCTTCATCCTGGTGGTGCAGCTGATCTATGCCGCAGCGCTGCGCGCGCCACTGCTGCGCAAGGTCATTGGGTGATTCGGGCGCAGGCGTTGCGCTTTAGTCGACGAACTCCACGATAACGCCGGGCGTCACGATCTTGGCAAGCTCGCGCGCGTCCCAATTGGTCAGCCGCACGCAGCCATGGCTTTCGGTCTTGCCGATCTTGGACGGATCCGGCGTGCCGTGGATGCCGTAGGTCGGCTTGTCCAGCGCAATCCAGACCGAGCCGACCGGGCCGTTCGGCCCCGGCGGGATGGTCAGGATCCTGTCGTTTTCGCCCTGCTTGAAATTGATGTTCGGGTTGTAGGTGTAGTTCGGGTCCAATGCGACACGCGACACCGCATGCGTGCCGGACGGCGACGGCGTGTCGGACGAGCCGATAGTCGCCGGATAGGCTGCGACCAGCTTGCCCGCCGCGTCATAGGCGCGGACCTGCTTATTGGACTTGTCGGCGATGATGCGCGCCACCGGCGTCGCCGCCAGCCTGCCGAAATTGGCGACCTTGATGATGGTGCCCGGACGATTGAAATTGGCGTCCGGATTGAGCTTGTTCAGATAGGTTTCATCCATATGGAAGCGCTCGGCCAGCGCTTCGGGTACCGACGTGTAGCCCATCCGATCGAGCTGGGCCTTTTGGCTGTAGTCCTCCGGTATCGAGGCGACATAGGGACCGGCCGCATCCTCGGGCGTGATCGTATATGAGGCGAAGGCATCGCCGCCGGATTGCGCCAGGGCCGCCTGGATGCCGATTGCGTCGGTCGATTTCAGATTGCTGCCGGTGATCTCATTATAGGCGGCGAGCGCCTTGTCGACATTCGAGCCGAAGCGTCCGTCGATGACGCCGGGCGATGCACCGGCACGGTCGAGCAGCACCTGCAGTGCCGCCACGTCCTCGCGGGCGCCGAGCGCAAGCGACGGGTCGACCGCCGTCTTGCCGCCAGTGCTTGGCGGCGGGGCTGTATCTGGCGGTAAGGCCGCCTGCTCGTTCGGCACCGTCGGCTCGACCGGCTCGATCGAGGCCTCGTTGAGCGGCTGGCGCTCGATGGTGCGCGGCCTCACCGGCTGCGCTGCCTCCGGATAATCGTTGCCGTAGCCGTCATCCCGTGGCGCTTCGGGGAAGGCTTCCACCGAATTGTCGCCATTAAGGTCGTAGTCGTCGGCCGGCGGCACGATGATCCTGCCCTCGTCTTCCAATTGCCTGCGGCGATAGCGCGCCATGTCCTGCGGGTCGTCGAGATAATAGCGGTCGTCCTCGACCGGTCCGAGATTGCGCAAGCGCTCGCGGCGCAAGGCGCGGCGGTCGAGCCTGGTCTGCGGCGGCTGGATGGCGATGACCTTGCCGGTCTCCGCATCGACGATGACGCGGTTTCCCCTGGCATCGTAGTAGATATCGAGATTGCCGTTCTGGGCGACAAGAATGCCGCCGCCATTGGCGGCACGAACCACCCGTGGCGCGGTATCCACTATTGGCGAGGCCATCGCATTCGACGCCAGCAGCCCGGCAGCAAGCGCTGAAAGGGTGAAGATGGTGCGCAACATGATGGCCAAATTCTCCGGTCCGTAATTGCCGCCGCCGGCATTGTCTCTTCAAAGCGCCGCGCGTCTTTTTCGACGCGCAAAGGACGCTCTAACGCTTTAAATCTCCGCATCGTGCTTTGCGAAAATCAAAACTCGATTTCGGGCCGATGTGGTAGGCGAACCCCTTCGCCAGCAAATCAGTTGCCAACGATAAGGTTCCAATATGAACCGGGCATGAAGATGGCGGATTTCTGACCGATTAACCGGCAGCGAGTCCCAATTCCTTGCGCGCCTGCTTCGTCAGCTTCAGCACGACAAGACGGTGGCTTTCGCGCAGGTAATCCTTCAGCGCGCCATCATCCATGCTTTCGCCGGTCTGGCGCTGGATCCATTTCATGCCGCGTGAGGCAAGATAGGGCGCCGGCCGAAGGCCCGGCTGCTCCCTCAGCACGTCATAGGCGATGTCGGAGCATTTGAAGGTAACGAACGGCTCCTTGCCCTCACTCCAGCCGCCGATCGCGAAGACCTTGCCGCCGACCTTCCAAACATGGGCGCCGCCCCACTGCACGACATGGGTCGTCGAAGGCAGCGAGGCGCAGAAACTGTTGTAGTCGTCCAACGTCATCTGAGCCCCGCCAAGTGTTAGACAATGAACCGAAGGCCGGCGTAGCAAAAAGCGGATGCCGGTTTTTCGGAAAGGATCATGGTCGAGATTGAAGATAGGAATTCCATCCCGATTCGATCGGGATGGAACAGGCTCTTGGCTTGAGCTCAGGCGGCTGCCTCGGTTGCCACGACCGCGGGCTTCGAGCGGAAGTTCAAGCGGTCGGAGCCGGCGGTGACCTTGACGGTTGAGCCGTCGAGGATCTCGCCAAGCAGGATCTTTTCCGCCAGGGGGTCCTGCAATTCCTTCTGCATCACCCGCTTCAGCGGCCGCGCGCCATAGGCCGGGTCGTAACCCTTGGCCGCCAGCCAGTCGATCGCCTCCTGATCGAGCGAAAGCGATATCTTGCGGTCGACAAGCAGGTTTTCCAGCCGCTTGAGCTGGATTTTGACGATCTGGCCCATATCCTGGCGGCGCAGCCGGTGGAACAGGATCACCTCGTCGATGCGGTTGAGGAATTCCGGCCGGAACGAAGCCCTGACGACATTCATCACCTCGTCGCGCACGACGTCGACATCCTGGTCCTCGCCGAGATTGACCAGATATTCGCCGCCGAGATTGGACGTCATGATAATCAGCGTGTTGCGGAAGTCGACCGTGCGGCCCTGCCCGTCGGTCAGCCGGCCGTCGTCCAGCACCTGCAGCAGCACGTTGAAGACATCAGGATGTGCCTTCTCGATCTCGTCGAACAGCACGACCTGATAGGGCCGGCGCCGTATCGCTTCGGTCAGCGCGCCGCCTTCCTCGTAGCCGACATAGCCGGGAGGCGCGCCGATCAGCCGGGCGACCGAGTGCTTCTCCATGAACTCCGACATGTCGATGCGCACCATCGCGCTCTCGTCGTCGAACAGGAAGCTGGCCAGCGCCTTGGTCAATTCGGTCTTGCCGACGCCCGTCGGTCCGAGGAACATGAACGAGCCGAGCGGCCGGTTCGGGTCCTGCAGGCCGGCGCGCGCACGGCGCACGGCTTTCGACACTGCCTGCACCGCCTCGCCCTGGCCGACGACGCGCTTGCCGACCTCGTCTTCCATGCGCAACAGCTTGTCGCGCTCGCCTTCCAGCATCTTGTCGACCGGGATCCCCGTCCAGCGCGAGACGATATGGGCGACGTGATCGGGGCCGACCACTTCTTCGACCATGCCGGCCTTGCCATCCCTGGCTTCGGCCTGCTTCAGCTGCTTTTCGAGTTCCGGGATCTTGCCGTAAGCAAGTTCGCCGGCGCGCTGGAATTCACCTTGGCGCTGGGCGATGGCAAGTTCGTTGCGCGCCTCGTCGAGCTGTTTCTTGAGGTCGGCGGCAAGCCCGAGCTTCTGCTTCTCGGCCTGCCATTTCGAGGTCAGCTCGGTCGATTCCTCCTCGAGGTTCGAGAGTTCCTTCTCGAGCCGCGCGAGCCGGTCCTTCGAGGCATCGTCCTTCTCGACCTTCAGCGCCTCGCGCTCGATCTTGAGCTGCATGATGCGGCGGTCGATCTCGTCCAGCGCCTCGGGCTTCGAATCGACCTGCATGCGGAGCCGCGACGCGGCCTCGTCGACCAGGTCGATCGCCTTGTCCGGCAGGAAGCGGTCAGCGATGTAGCGGTTGGACAGGGTTGCGGCCGCGACCAGTGCCGAATCCGAGATGCGCACCTTGTGGTGCTGCTCGTATTTCTCTTTCAGGCCGCGCAGGATCGAGACAGTGTCTTCGACCGTCGGCTCATTGACGAAGACCGGCTGGAAGCGGCGGGCAAGGGCCGCATCCTTCTCGACATGCTTGCGGTATTCGTCGAGCGTGGTTGCGCCGACACAATGCAGTTCGCCGCGGGCGAGCGCCGGCTTCAGCAGATTCGACGCGTCCATGGCGCCATCCGCCTTGCCGGCACCGACAAGCGTGTGCATCTCGTCGATGAACAGAATGATGCCGCCGGCGGCAGACGTGACTTCGGAAAGCACCGCCTTCAGCCGCTCCTCGAACTCGCCGCGGTATTTGGCGCCGGCGATCAGCGACCCCATGTCGAGGGCCATCAGCTGCTTGTCCTTGAGCGATTCCGGCACATCGCCATTGACGATGCGCAGCGCCAGCCCTTCGGCGATCGCCGTCTTGCCGACGCCGGGTTCGCCGATCAGCACTGGGTTGTTCTTGGTGCGGCGCGACAGCACCTGGATGGTGCGGCGGATTTCGTCGTCGCGGCCAATGACCGGATCGAGCTTGCCCGCGCGGGCGTCCGCCGTCAGGTCGCGCGCGTATTTCTTCAGCGCGTCGTAGCCCTGCTCGGCGCTCGCCGAATCGGCAGTGCGACCTTTGCGTACGTCGTTGATGACCTGGTTCAGCGCCTGCGGCGTGACACCCGCCTTGGACAGGATGTCGGCGGTCTTGGCCGATTTTTCCATGGCCAGCGCCTGCAATAGCCGTTCGACGGTAACGAAGCTGTCACTGGCCTTCTTGGCCAGTTCCTCGGCGGTCGAAAACACCTTTGCCAGCGGCTGCGCAAGATAGAGCTGGCCATTGCCGCCCTCGACCTTGGGCATTGCCTCCAGTGCCGTTTCGACGCCGAGCTTGACGTCACGGACATTGCCGCCGGCGCGCTCGATCAGCGACGCAGCCAGGCCCTCGTCGTCATCGACAAGGACCTTGAGGATATGCTCGGGGGTGAATTGCTGGTGATTGCGGGAAAGCGCCATGGTTTGCGCGGACTGGATAAAGCCGCGCACGCGCTCGGAATATTTTTCAAGATTCATGCCTGTCTCCTTCCCTCACCGGCCCGCTTCGCGGCACCGGATCAGATTGCGGTGACGGACCCGCCCGTTCGAGCCGGATCCTGTTCACGCAAGATATGGGACGCAAACCACGGACCCTCAAGACGCCTCGACACTGGCGAACGCATAATATTCCGAGCGCGCAAAGCAAAAACGGCGGAGATTTCTCTCC
The DNA here is from genome assembly GCF_040318345.1 of Mesorhizobium sp. M1169. Lineage (NCBI taxonomy): Bacteria > Pseudomonadati > Pseudomonadota > Alphaproteobacteria > Hyphomicrobiales > Phyllobacteriaceae > Mesorhizobium > Mesorhizobium sp. M1169. Next base: position 7,162 of record NZ_JAMYME010000013.1, read on the forward strand.
GCCGCCTGGGGTAAAGGATGCGCTAAGATCGCCTGAACGTTTCTTCGATCAATTCTCGACGTCTGCGATCACAGCTTGACCGCCGGGGCCTTCAGCCGGCGCTGCATCGACATTGCCAGCGTCGGTATTGCCAGTCTCGGCATTGCTTGTCTCGGCATTGCTTGTCTCGGCACTGCTTGTCTCGGCACTGCCAGTCTCGGCACTGTCAGGGCCGGCGTTGTCGTTGCCGCCATTTGCCTGTTCGACATCGAGGCGCGGACGGCGCGGACGCCTGGGGCGGCGGGCCGGGCTGTTTTCGGCCGCGGCTTCGTTGAGCTCGGCCTGGGCGGCGAGACCCGCCGGCGAAAGGTTGTCGAATTGCGGTGCGGGCTCGCTCACAAAGACCGGCTCAGCGGCCGGCACGGGCTCCGCCTGCGCCGGCGTCTCGTCGCGCCGTGGCTGTTCGGCGCGCTGGCCACCCTGCTCGCCGCGCGCGCCATACTCGCTGCGCTGGCCGTTCTGGCCGTAACCGCCATTGGGGCGACGGTCGCGGTGGCGTCCGCCATTGTTGTCGCGGCCGTCACGGTTGTCGCGGCCGCCCCGATTGTCGCGGCTGTTTTCCTGGTTCAGAGCCAGCTCGGCCGGCGTGCCATCGATGACCGGCTGCGGGCCGGCACCGTGATTGGCCGCCGAACCCGACGTCTCGTTGGCATTGTTGTTGCCGGCATTGTCGAACTCGTCGCGATCCTCGTCGCCGTCATCGTCGAAATCATCGCGATTCTGCTGCGCGTTCTGGATCGGCATCTGCGCCTGAGCGGCTGCGATGATGCGGTTATAGTGCTCTGCATGCTGGAGATAGTTTTCCGCCATCACCCGGTCGCCGGAGCTTTGCGCGTCACGGGCAAGGGTTGCGTACTTCTCGGCAATCTGCTGAGCCGATCCGCGGATCTTCACGTCCGGGCCGTTGCTCTCGTAGTTGCGCGTCAGGGGATTAGGCCCCTTACGGTTGTTGTTGTTATTGTTGTTGCCGCCGCCGCCATTGTTGTTGCGACCGCGCATGCGCCTGTTTTGCTGTTGTGGCCTCATTAGACTCTCTTCACTTTGAAATTTTCGAAAAACTCTTCACGAACGGAGGCGCTCATGCGGCCAGCCGTTTCGTTCCTTCACCGGCGTTCGCCCGCATCAATTGCGTTGGCGCCACGTGCCATCCTGTTCCGGTTACTTCACTTGCCGGACGATTCCCGCACGAAGCTTGGGCGTCGTTTGCGCAAGAAGGCAGCTATTTCCAAGGAAAACCGAATCGCTAAGAGCACTGCCTGCTTCGTCTCATCCGGTTAAGGCGACCCTAGCCGCATTCCCCGGTATTGCCAAGCGCTTTTTTCGCACTGCATCACGGCCTTCACCGTTCGAACACAAGAACTCTGTCGTTTCCGCCGAGATCACGAAACACCCCGACCGAACGGTACCCGGCCGCGGAGAATATCTCCGTAACCTGTTGGTGCTGCGTATGGCCGATCTCGACCGCAATCCTGCCTTGGACTTCCAAATACGCTGCCGCTCCCGCGGCGATCTTCCTGTAGGGGCTCAGACCGTCCACACCGCCATCGAGGGCCTGGCGTGGATCGAAACCGCGGACCTCGTCCTGCAGATTTCCAATGTCGTCTGAGGGTATATAGGGAGGGTTTGCGACAATTACATGGTACCGGCCAGAAACTTTTTCAAACCAGTCGGATTTGAGCGGCGTGAACCGGCCGGCGAGCCCCAATTCCCCGGCATTACGCATGGCTGTGGCCAGCGCCTCCTGCGAAATGTCAACGCCGGTGGCGGTCGCGGCCGGAACGGCGCTGAGCAGCGCCAGCGCGATGGCACCGGTACCGGTCCCTAGATCGAGGATGCGGCAGCAGCCCTCGCGTGCCGCCACTGCCTTGACGAAGGGCAGTATAGCCTCGACCAGCGTTTCGGTATCCGGCCGCGGCTCCAGCGTTTGCGGCGAAAGCGAAAGGCGCAAGCCGTAGAATTCGCGGTAGCCAAGGATTCGGTGTACCGGCTCGCCGGCGATGCGCCGCCGCAAGGCGGCTTCGATTACCGCCGTCACGTCCGTATCGACAGCGCGCCCGGGATCGGCGATGGCCTGCGTGCGACTGGTGCCGGAAAAATGCTCGACGATCAGCCTGGCATCGAGCGCCGGATCCGCGATCCCGGCTGCGGTGAGCCGGTTTCGCGCTTCCCGCAGCAGCGGCGCCAGCGTGGCGGGCAGGCTGTCAGCCATCGATGCCGATATCGGCGAGCAGCTTCGACTGGTGATCGGCGATCAGCGCGTCGATGATCTCGTCGAGTTCGCCCATCATCACCCGGTCGAGCTTATAGAGCGTCAGGTTGATACGATGATCGGTGACGCGACCCTGCGGAAAATTATAGGTGCGGATGCGTTCCGAGCGGTCGCCCGAGCCGACCTGCGACTTGCGCGATTCGGAACGTTCCTCGTCCGCCTTGCTGCGCTCGAGGTCGTAGAGCCTGGCGCGTAGGATCTGCATGGCCTTCGCCCGGTTCTGGTGCTGCGACTTTTCCGCCTGCACCACCATGATGCCGGTCGGCAGATGGGTGATGCGCACGGCCGAATCGGTGGTGTTGACGTGCTGGCCGCCGGAACCCGAGGCGCGCATCGTGTCGATACGGATGTCTTCGGCCCTGATGTCGATGTCGACCTCTTCGGCTTCCGGCAGCACCGCGACCGTCGCCGCCGAGGTATGAATGCGTCCGCCCGCCTCGGTCGTCGGCACGCGCTGCACCCTGTGCACGCCGGATTCGAACTTCAGATGGGCAAAGACGCCCTTGCCCGAAACGGTGGCGATGATTTCCTTGTAGCCGCCGACCTCACCCTCGCTGGCCGACACCGTCTCGAAACGCCAGCCATGCGCCGCGGCATAGCGCTCGTACATGCGAAACAGGTCGCCGGCGAAAAGCGCCGCCTCGTCGCCGCCGGTGCCGGCGCGGATCTCGAGGATGGCGTTCTTGTCGTCGGCGGCATCCTTGGGCAACAGCAGGATTTGGATGTCCTTCTGCAGCGCCTCGATGTGATGCTTGACCCCTGGCAGGTCGGCCTCGGCCAAGGCCCGCATCTCGGCGTCGGTGCCCTTGTCGGCGAGCATCGCCTCCAGATCGCCCTGTTCGTGCTCGGCGGCGCGCAGCGCCCTGATCTTTGCCACCATCTCCTGGATGTCGGCATATTCGGAGGCCATCCTGACATAGGCGTCCGGCGCTGGCCCGGCCGACATCTGCGCTTCGAGCATGTCGAAACGCTTGACGACTTGATCCATACGGTCGCGGGGCAGGTTGATCATGGCAAAGTCTATAGCGGTATAGAGCGGTCGTCGGCAAAGGCTTGCAGCAGCGCCCGCATCGGCAGGCCATGCGCCGGCGCCATCAGATTATCGTCGAAGAACGCTTCCAGTTCGCTGAGCGGCAGTTCCGTCAGCATCGCCTTGACCGGGCCGATCGATGCCGGCGACATCGAGATCGAGCGATAGCCAAGGCCGATCAGCGCCATCGCCGAGATCGGCTTGCCGGCCAGTTCGCCGCACAAGGTCACCGGCGTCTGGTTGCGCGCCCCGGCGTCGGCAATTTGCTTCAAAACACGCAGGAACGGCGTCGACAGCGGGTCGAAGCGGTCGGACAATTGGGTATTGCCACGGTCCACCGCCATGACGAACTGGAACAGGTCGTTCGAGCCGACCGAGACGAAATCGACCGCCTTCATCAGTTCGTCGAGCTGGAACAGCAGCGACGGCACCTCCAGCATCGCCCCAAGCTTCAGGCTGGTCGGCAAATGATGGGCAAAGCGCGACAAATGCCGCACCTCGCGATCGATGATCTCGCGCGCCTGCGCGATCTCGCCGAGTTCCGTCACCATTGGCAGCATCAGCTTCAGTTCGCGCCCGCCGCACGCCTTGAGCAGCGCGCGGATCTGGGTGCGCAGCAATCCAGGCCGGTCGAGCGTCAGGCGGATAGCGCGCCAGCCGAGCGCCGGATTTTCCTCCTGGATCGAGCCCTTGAAATAGGGCAGCACCTTGTCGCCGCCGATATCGATGGTGCGGAACGTCACCGGCTTGTCGCGCGCCGCCTCGAGCACGTCACGATAGAGCCGCTCCTGGGCTTCGGCGCGCGGAAAGGTCGATGCGACCATGAATTGCAGCTCGGTGCGGAACAGGCCGATGCCGGCCGCACCCGCTTCGGCCAGTTGCGGCAGATCGACCGCCAGCCCGGCATTCATCAGAAGATCGACCTGGACCCCGTCCTTGGTCACCGACGGCTTCTTGCGCAGTTCGCGGTAGACCTCCTGCCGCCGCGCCCTGAAGCGCACTTTCTCGGCATAGGCCGCCTCGAGGTCGGGCTGCGGGCGCAGATGGATAGCGCCTTCCTCGCCGTCAACGATGATGGCATCGCCGTTTTCCGCCATGGAAACGGCGCCCTTCATCTGGCCGGCGACCGGTATGCCCATGGCCCGCGCCACAATGACGACATGGCTGGTCGCGGCGCCGTCCTCCAGCACCAGCCCGCGCAGCTTGTCCCTGGGATAATCGAGCAGCTCCGCAGCACCCATCGAGCGGGCGACGATGATGGCGTCCTTGGGCAGCGAGGCCGCGACGTCCTCCGGTCCGCGCCCCATCAGCTGCCGCAGCAGCCGATTGGCGAGATCGTCGAAATCGCTCATCCGTTCGCGCAGATACGGATCGGTCATGTGCAGCATGCGGGCACGCATGTCGCTCTGCACCTTTTCGACCGCCGCTTCGGCCGTCAGGCCGTTGCGGATCGCCTCCTCGAGCCGGCGCACCCAGCCGCGATCGTTGGCGAACATGCGATAGGCTTCGAGCACCTGGCGATGCTCGCCCTCGAAGGCGACGTCGCGGCGCTCCAGCATGTCGTCGATGGAGAGCCTGAGCGAGCCGAGCGACGCGTCGAGCCGCCTGACCTCTTCCTCGCTGTCCTCGTTGAAAAGATTGGTGACGACGATGCGCGGCTCGTGCAGCACCACATGGCCGAGACCGACGCCTTCGTTGAAGGACAGGCCGGTAAAGCTTACCGGGCGGCGCAGATCGAGCTCGAGGCCGGGCCTTGTCAGCCGCTCCAGATCGCCGGTGGCGATCATCTCGGCGATCACCATCGCCGTTGTTTCCAGCGCCTCGACCTCGTCGTCGCGATAATGGCGCATGGTCTTGTTCTGCACGACCAGGACGCCGAGTGTCCGCCCTGCCCGCAGCACCGGCACGCCGAGGAAGGAATTGTATATCTCTTCCCCTGTCTCCGGCAGGTAGGCGAAGGCAGGATGCTCCTGCGCATTGGAGAGGTTGAGCGGCCGCGCCGAGGCCGCGATCGTGCCGACCAGACCTTGGCCCAGCCTGAGCTGCGCCAGGTGGACGGCGTTCGGGTTCAGGCCTTCGGTGGCGTAGAGTTCGAGCACCGAATCGGCGCGCAGCACATAGAGCGAGCAGACCTCGGCAACCATGTTGGAGGCGATGTCGCGCACGATTCGGTCAAGCCGCTCCTGCGGCTCCAGCGGCTCTTGCATGAGCTCGCGGAGCCGTTTCAGCAAAACGCGCGGGCCACTGGCCGAATCACGCATCGCGGCTTCTTCCTCCAATAGCATTTCAACCGGTGCAGGTTGCCCTGCACAGCGGCACAAACGCAACAACTCAATTAGAGCGCCATCGTCCAATTGGACGCATAAAGACCGCTCCAAGATTTTCGATCCGCTGCATCCTGCCTTCCGAAAATCGATTCCGATTTTCGGGCCGTTGCAGTCCGCTACTGCTTATCCAGACCGTACACGGAATGCAAAGTGCGAACTGCTAGTTCCGTATAGGGACCGTCGATCAGGATCGAAATCTTGATTTCGGACGTCGTGATGGCGCGGATGTTAATCGCGCGGTCGGCAAGCGCCTTGAAGGCGGTAGCGGCGACGCCGGCATGGCTGCGCATGCCGATGCCGATGACCGAGACCTTCGACATGCCGGCTTCCGACTGCACCACGTCGTAGCCGATCGTCGCCTTCAGCCGCTCGAGCACGGCGAGCGCCTTGTCGACGTCGCCGGATGGCACGGTGAAGGTCATGTCAGTGAACTTGCCGTCCTCAGAGATATTCTGGACGATCATGTCGACATTGATGTTGGCCTCGGCCAGCGGCCCGAAAATGCCGGCGGCGACGCCCGGCCGATCGCCGACGCGGCGCAACGAAATCTGCGCCTCGTCCTTGGCGTAGGCAATTCCGGTGACGACCTGCTGTTCCACGATCTCTTCCTCGTCGCAAATAAGCGTTCCCGGCGGATTAAGCAAATCCCCCATTCCTGGTGCGTCGGGATCGTCGAAGGACGACCGCACGAAAGTACGCACCCTGTGCACCATGGCAAGCTCGACCGAGCGCACCTGCAGGACCTTGGCGCCGAGCGAGGCCATTTCGAGCATTTCCTCGAACGAAATCTTGGCCAGCCGCCGCGCCTTCGGCTCGATGCGCGGATCGGTCGTGTAGACCCCGTCGACATCGGTGTAGATATCGCAGCGGTCGGCCTTGACCGCTGCCGCGATGGCGACAGCGCTGGTATCGGAACCGCCGCGGCCGAGCGTTGCGATCCGGTTGTCCGGCCCGATGCCTTGGAAACCGGCGACCACCGCCACCTGGCCTTCGCCGAAGCGCTTGATCAGGAATCCGCCGTCGATATCGAGAATGCGCGCCGCGCCATGCGCGTTGTCGGTCTTGATCGGGATCTGCCAGCCTTGCCAGGAGCGGGCATGCACGCCGATATTCTGCAGCGCGATCGCCAGCAAGCCGGCAGTGACCTGCTCGCCGGACGCGACCACGGCGTCATATTCACGCGCATCGTGCATCGGCGAGGCCTCGCGCGTCCATTGCACGAGCTCGTTGGTCTTGCCGGACATCGCCGAGACCACGACGGCGACCTCATGGCCGGCGTCGACCTCGCGTTTGACATGACGCGCCACATTGCGGATGCGGGCGATGTCGGCGACGGAGGTTCCGCCGAATTTCATCACGATGCGCGCCATAGAAGCGAAATGCCTTTGACTGGATGCCGGACCGGAGGCCGAAAAGCGGAAAAATGCGCCAAGCTGTGGCCGGGCGCTCAATGCGCGGCCTCCTTAGCCAAATGATAGCGGTTTCGCAAGGCGGTGAGGATTCCGTCGCCTTGCCCCGTCCATCAACCAGATTTCAAGCCACGCTCTTGGTGAGTTTTGGCTTTTGCTGCTCGACACGGGCGAGACCCGCTCCGGCGATGACGCGGTCACGGCCCTCAGCCTTTGCCTGATACAAAGCGCGATCCGCGGCATTGACGATCTCCGCCCATGAGGCGCCGAGCTCCGGGAAGGCGGCGACCCCGAACGACGCGGTGATGGTGCCGAGCGTGCGGCCGCGATGCGTGACATGCAGCTGCTTGATCGCCTTTCGCAGAGCTTCGGCGCGATCGGCGCCATCGGCCAGTGACGTTCCGGGCATCATCAAGGCAAATTCCTCGCCGCCGTAGCGCGAAACCACGTCGCTTTCCCTGACATGGTCGACCAGCGTGGCGGCCACCTGCTTGAGGACGAGATCCCCAGCTTCATGGCCGAACGTATCGTTGAACTGCTTGAAATGATCGACGTCGAGCATGATCAACGTCAGCGGCTGCTCGGCACGTTCCAGGCGCCTGAGCTCGCGGCTGCTGGTCTCCTCAAGGTAGCGGCGATTGTAGAGCCCGGTGTTGGGATCCCGGATCGACTGCTGCCGCAACGTCTCGCGCAGGCGCAGATTGGCAAGCGCCAACGCCAGCGTATCGACGACGCCACGCAGTATCTGCTGCCGTTCGGCAAGCCACTCCGGCTTGTCAACGGCATTCGGCTCGCACAGATGCAGGATGCCAAGTGTCTCTCCCTGCGCTGCTAGAGGCATACAGACATAACCGCGGCCGCCATTTTCGGTGATGTGGTTGCAGCGCGGCGTCAGCATGCCTGGACCGGCGACGTGCTCCTGGCCGCGCCGCAGCGCCCAACAATCTTCCGGTCCGAACTGGCCGACGCTCGACCGGATGGTGCCCCAATGCGCCATCTCCTCCACCAGGTTGCGCGACGCACTGGTCAGATGAACGGTTCCGCTCAATCCGCCGAAGAAATCAGGCATGGCGGAGCCGACGACGGAAAATGCCTCGTGAAAAGTGACGCAGGCCTGAAGCAGTTCGCCGAGCTTGACCAGGCGGGTCGTGGCCTCCGATGTCTCTTTCAGTTCACGATTGAGCCTCGCCAGTTCTTCGGCACGATCGTGCACCGCCCGCTCGGCACTGCGCAGGTCGCTGATGTCGCTGAGCGTCAGCACGATGCCGCCATCGGCGCGGTTGAGCGGATTGCAGCTGACGACCACGGGCAAGGAGGTCCCATCCGGCTTTGCCAGCCTCACCTCATTCTGGTGGCGGCGGCCGGTGGTCATGGCCAGTTCGACCGGAGATGTTCCCGACGCGGGCTTGTCTCCCGACGGCCCCCTGATATCCAGGGCCGACTGCCAGTCCTGCCCCACGACCTTGTCGCTGCGCCGCCCGATGATCTCGGCTGCCGCCGGATTGACGGACACGACCTGACCCTTGCCGTCGATGACGGCGATGCCTTCGGCAACGGTCTGGACGATGTCTTCGATGTAGGCCTTCTGATCGACAAGTTGAGCGCGCGAGGCTTCGATTTCGGAGGCCATAGTGTCGAACCCTTGCGCCAACTGTCCGAACTCGTCATCGGAGGTGCGGCCGATACGGGCCCCGGCGTCGCCGCGCGCCAGCGATTCGATGCCGCGGTTGAGACCAGCAAGGCCTTTACTGAAGCCTCGCAACAACAGGAAGGCGGAGGCCGCCGCGATCAGCACGGCTGCCGCGGTACACAGGCCCACAAGCCACAGCATATCGTTCGTGCGCTGCTGCGCGGCACGCAGCAGCGGCGTATACTCGAACAGGACGGCGCCGACGATCTTGCCGGGTGCATACTCGATCGGCACCGCAACCAGGTCAATCGGATCGGCCACGTCGGCACTGGCCTCGACGAAGTTGCGCGGCACGCCGTCGTCAATCGTCCGGGCGATTTCATTGCCGGGATCGTAGTCGAACGTCGTGCCGATATTTTGCTCTTCTCCCGGAACGTCGGCGAAAATAACCTTGTTTTTGTCTACGATGACGAGATCGCGTTTCGAGCGGCCGTGCTGCAAAGTCACGAATTCGCGGAGCCCATCGGGTCTCTCGAATAATGAACGCGGCGCGTCCGACGCCCTGAAGGCAATAGTTTCGGCCAGCTGCCGTGCGACGCTTGTCGCCTCGGCCAGCGCCACGGATTTGGTCAGCGATATCTGCGAGACGATCGCAACGCCGCCGACCAGGCCGATCAAGGCCACGGCGCTGAACAATGTCGCGACTATCTGGGTTCTTATGCGCACCGGGCTGCCCCTACTCGGACAGCAATCTAAATGCCAAACACTGACCCAACGTTAAGAAACCGCCAATATCGTAAATTTGCCGTTAAGCCACACCGGCCAGCTGCACTCCCAACGCGGGCGGTTCAGCCCGTCCGCACGATGGCCTGCCACAGGCGCGGATAGTCGAGGACGAAACCGAGCGGCGAGACCTCCAGTGTCTCGTGGTAGCCGAACATCGGGGCGGCATAGGCGTAATGTGCAGCATCGACGCGCTGATAGGTTTGCTCGAGGCGAACGAGCCTGAGTTCGGGAAATGTCAGATAGGCTGCCGGCGCGGGCGTCGCCATACCGACATCGAGGGCAAAGCGGCGAAGCGCCAAAAGGTTTGTGGCGGGCGTGAAGCCGAGATCGACATCGATGAGACCGTCGACTTCCGCTTGATGCTCGCCGTTCAGCGTCCATTGGCGCTCGGTCAGCCGGTCGATCCTGTAATGCAGCTGTTGCGTGCCGAAAAAGCCGTCGGCGCGCGCCGATCGTGTATGCCAATCGGCGTCGCAGTCCGCCTCGTAGGCGATGCTGCACGGCTCGCCGTCCTGGACGAAAAGCGCGTGTCCCCTGAGGTTCCACCCGGAACTCGCTTCCGACAGAAGGCAAGCGTCGTGGCCTTCCTGGTCAAGCCGGCGCCAAAGAATGGAAGCAACCGCTCGCATCATTGCGCACTCCTCCGAACCCGATGTCTCTGCTTCGTCCGCCAAAGCCTAGGCGTTTCCTTCCGGCACACCATCAACTGACACGTGCTGACACAAATGCAGCCGGCAAAAGGCGGCGCCGGAAGGCATCGCGCGCATCGCACCGCCGGCGGTGAATTTCGCGCCTTGACATTCGCAGCCTCGCGCCCGACTTCCTAGCGTCCGAGGAGACCACGCCATGCCTGAGCCCCGACGATCGACGATCGATGCCGGAGAGGTGGAACGCTTTTCCGCCCTTGCCGCCGAATGGTGGAACCCGAACGGCAAGTTCCGCCCGTTGCACAAGTTCAACCCGATCCGGCTTGCCTATATCCGCGACCAGGTGGCGGCCCGCTTCGGCCGCGATCCGCGTGCGGCACGGCCGTTCGAAGGCCTGCGCTTCCTTGACATCGGCTGCGGCGGCGGGCTCTTGTGCGAGCCGATGGCGCGGCTTGGCGCCGAAGTGGTCGGCGCCGATGCCTCCGCCACCAACATCGAAGTGGCCAAGCTGCATGCGGCGGAAGTCGGCGTGAGCGTGGATTATCGCGCCACGACCGCGGAAGACCTTGCCGATGCCGGCGAAAAATTCGACGTCATCCTCAACATGGAAGTGGTCGAGCATGTCGCCGATGTCGATCTGTTCCTGGCCAAATGCGGCGAGATGGTAAAGCCCGGCGGCATCATGTTCGTCGCCACCATCAACCGCACGCTGAAGGCCCTGGGGCTGGCCATCATCGGCGCCGAATATGTGCTGCGTTGGCTGCCACGCGGCACCCACCAGTTCGGCAAGCTGGTGCGCCCCGAGGAACTGGAAAAGGCGCTTGCCGGCGCCGGCCTGACCGTCATCGACCGCACCGGCGTCACCTACAACCCGCTCGCCGACCGCTGGCAGCGCTCGAAGGACATGGACGTCAACTACATGGTGCTGGCGGAGAAGGCATCCGTCTGAAGCTTACGCCTTCTGGCCTCTATGGCCTCTGGCTTTGCGCCTTGGTGGTGATGAACACGCCGGCGGTGATGATGACGGCACCGGCCCAGGTCAGCAGTTGATAGCGCTCGCCGAGGAAGAGGGTCCCGGCAAACAGCCCGACCGCCGCCGCGACATAGCCGATCTGGCTGAGATAGACCGGGCCGCCGACCGCTTGCAGGCGGAAGAAGAAGGCAAACATCGCCGAGGCTGATGCCACCTGTGCCGCAGCGACCAGCGGCACGCCGCCGAGCGAGCCGAATGCATTGCCGCCAAGCAGGACCAGAATGCCGGCAACCAGCATCAAGGCTGCTGCCAGATGGCTGCCGACGGCGAGCTCGATCGGGCCGGTGCCTTCGGGCCAGTCGACGGTGCGGTAAATGTTGCCGGCGGCGAGGCTGACCGGGATGAGCAGGCCCATCGCAACCCAGAAAAATTCGGCCGGCTGGCCCGCTTCGCCGCGCGTCACCGCCACCATGACTGCGCCGACGAAACCGACGACTATGCCGACGATGCCCAGCATGGTCGGGCGCCTGACGCCGAGCAGCATCGAGAACACCAGCGTGACGACCGGCGACAGCGTGAACATGATGCCGCTGTAGCCGGCGCCCAGATGCGGAATGGCTGAAAACATCAGCAGATTGGGGATTGCATATGAGACGGCCGCGGTGACGAAGAAATAGCGCAGCCTGTGCGGCGTAAGCCGCATGCGCTTCCCGTTGAGCAGCAATGCGCACAAAAGCACGCCGCCGGCACCAAGCGAGATGACGAAGGCCCAGACCATGGCGGCCACGCCGGCCGCCGTCGCGATCTTGCCGAACGGCAGCGTCAGGCCGAGCAGTCCACCGGTGACGACCAGAAGGCCAAGCGCCGAGTCCCAGAGAAATTTCATCGCACCGTCCCGTCGCCCGTTCGCGGCACTTGGCCAATATCGCAAGCTGAGGTAAGATAAGGTAAAGATTCTTCACGTCAAGATACATAACGGTGAGAGACATGGATCGCGCAGCAAAAGCGATCGGGCAATGGAAAAAGGAACGGCCGGATCTCGATGTCTCGCCGATGGCCGTGCTCGGACGGTTGAACGAGGCCGCCTCGCTGATCGCACGAGAGCGGCTGGCGCCGCTGTTTGCAAGTTACGGGCTGCAATCCGGAGAATTCGATGTGCTGGCGACGCTGCGTCGTTCCGGGCCGCCATACGCGCTGACGCCGACGGCTCTCTACGAGGCGACGATGGTAACGTCGGGCGCGATGACCAATCGCCTCGATCGGCTCGAGAAATCCGGTCTGATCAAGCGCGGGCCGCACCCCGACGATCGCCGCGGCATTGTCGTGCAACTGACTAAAAAGGGTCTGGCGTTGATTGACGAGGCGGTTACCGCTCACGTCGCCAACGAGCACCAGATACTTTCTGGGTTAGCACGCCCGGAGCAGATCATGCTCGCACGCCTGCTCGAAAAATTGATAGCGAGCCTGAACTAACCCAAACGGCAACCACTGGGACTCTGCGATCATTGATTGGGAGTCGTAACTGCCAGGGGAGTTTGCCGATGACAGAACATGCAGTCGTGATTGCCGGAGGAGGTCCGACGGGCCTGACCCTGGCAGGCGAGTTGGCGTTGGCAGGCATCGACGTAGCCATTGTCGAACGCCGCCCGAACCAGGAGCTTGCCGGTTCGCGTGCTGGAGGTCTGAGTTCACGCACTCTCGAAGTTTTCGATCAGCGCGGCATCGCGGACCGGTTCCTCGCCGAAGGACAAATAGCCCAAGTCACGGGATTCGCGGCGATGCGTTTAGACATCAGCGATTTTCCGACCCGCCACAACTACGGGCTGGCGCTGAGACAGAAACACATTGAGCGCATTCTCGCTGGATGGGTCAGCGAGCTGGCAGTGCCGATCTATCGCGCCCGTGAATTGATGTGTTTCGTGCAGGACGACGCCGGCGTCACCATCGAACTGTCCGATGGTGCGTCGCTGCGGGCAAGCTATCTCGTCGGGTGTGATGGAGGCCGCAGTCTGGTCCGCAAAGCTGCTGGCATTGAGTTTCGAGGATGGGATGCGACGACCAGCAGCATCCTCGCCGAGGCCGAGATGGCGGAGGAGCCGCCACTGGGCATTCATCGCACCGCACTTGGCATCCATGCCTTCGGCAGGGAAGAGTACGAAATTCGTGACGGCAAGGTCGTCTTTGCCGGTAAAGGTCCCATAGGCGTCATGGTCACTGAAAAGAATGTCGGCGCCACGACCGAACCCACGCTGCGCGATCTCCGCGAAGCGCTCGTCGCCGCATGCGGAACAGATTACGGAATCCATAGCCCAACCTGGATTTCCAGGTTCACGGACATGTCGCGGCAGGCGGCGGCTTACCGCAAGGGCCGGGTTCTCCTAGCGGGCGATGCCGCCCATGTGCATTCCCCGGTGGGCGGACAAGGCCTCAATATCGGTGTGCAGGATGCGGTGAACCTCGGTTGGAAGTTGGCCCAAGTGGTGAAAGGAACATCGCCTGAACGCTTGCTCGACACTTATCACATCGAGCGGCATCCGGTTGCGGCCCGCGTGTTGCGTACGACAATGGCACAGGTCGCATTGCAACGTACTGATGATCGCACTGAAGCCTTGCGTGAAATCGTATCAGAGCTCCTTAGGATGGAGGAGCCTCGCAAACGGATCGCTGCCGAGATGTCCGGACTTGGTATCCATTACGACCTCGGCCAGGCGCATCCGCTGGTCGGCCGCCGCATGCCCGACCTCGACCTGGCCACGCCTGATGGTCCCATGCGCGTATTTGCGCTCCTCCAAAATGCGCGGCCAGTGCTCTTGAATCTCGACGCGCCGGGCAGCCTCGACATCAAGCCGTGGTCAGACCGCATTAAGTTGGTTTACGCCAAATGCGACGATCCATGGGAGTTGCCTGCGCTAGGTTTGGTCTCCGCTCCAACCGCAGTTTTAATCCGACCCGACGGATATGTTGCTTGGGTAGGCGACAGGACGCAGGATGGTCTTCAAGACGCGATGAACACCTGGTTCGGACCACCGGGCTAAAAACCGCAAAAACCAGTTAGCTCGAATGGTCAAACGGCTACGGACGGCAAAAACTCAGATCCTGGTCGCCGAGCCTCGTTTGGGCCGGCGAACAGCTCTGATCTTGCCGCTGTTTCCGCCGCCACAGAAAAACTGGTCGCCGCCATCGGATTCGAGCCCCGACACGCCTGTTCCCGGCGGCATATCGAGCTTCTCAAGGACCTTTCCCGTTTCAGGATCGATCCGTCTGACATCGCTCTCCTCACCCTCCCAGGTGCCATGCCACAGCTCGCCGTCGACCCAGCTGACGCCGGTGACGACGCGGTTGGAAACGATAGTGCGAAGGATTGCCCCTGTCTCGGGATCGACCTGATGAATCTTTCGGCCCCGATGCTGCCCGACCCAGAGTGTTCCTTCGGCCCAGGCGAGCCCGGAATCACCGCCATTGCCGGGCGCCGGGATCGTCGCCAGCACCTGGCCATTCTTCGGATCGATCTTCTGGATGCGATCCTCGGCGATCTGATAGAGGTGCTGGCCGTCGAAGGCCGTTCCGGCGTGTGCCGCGACGTCGATCGAGCGCACCACTTTGCCGCTCGCCGGATCGAAGGCGTTCAATCTGTCGCCTGAGGCAAACCAGACATGCTCACCGTCGAAGGTAACGCCGTCCACGTGGTCGACACCCGGAAAGGGTCCATATTCTCGAAGGATTTCGGCTGCGGATCGTTCCATAATTCCATCCTAGTAGCCCGGCAGTGGGCCGGGGAGTAACAAGATTGTCGGGAAACCCGTCAGCGGCGGGGTCATCCAGCGACGCGCCCGTCCGCGGCCGAACGACTGCACCTTGCCGGCCTGGGCGAGCTGCTCGAGCGCTCGCTGCACGGTACGCGAACTGGCTCCAAGCGCAATCGCCAGGGCCGAACTCGACCAAGACTCGCCGTCCGCGAGGAAGGCGAGCACGGCGGCATGCTCTTCTTCGACGGGTGGCGCCAGCACGACGACCTCACCTGCGCGGCGCGGGGCCAGCGCAAAGCCCCGCTTCGTCGCGCTCACATCCGCCAAGCTCCGAAGCTCCGCGCGAAGCCGCCCGACTTCGACGCGCAATCGTGCGCGATGTGATTCGTCCGCGTCCTTTCCGCGGAAAGCGCGCGCAATGAGCGTCGCTCTTGCCACGTCCCCCGGCCAGGCTTCGGCCAGCGCGCGGGCCAGCGCGAACAGCACCGGGCGGGTCGCCAGCGAGACGACGGTGTCTGCGACACGCACGACATTGCGGCATGCATCCACCACGAGCGCCCCCGACGCCAGGAGCGCTTCGACTTCATCGAGCAGGAGGGGCCGTTCCCCGCCACGCGCGACAAGGCGCGCGGCCGGCGTGTCCAGCACCAGCGATGCGCTCTCCACCTCCGCGATCAGCGCGGGGATGCCCGCCGCGCGCGCCGCCCGCGCCGCCAGCCCGAGCGCGGCGCGCGCAGGACCGGTCCGCAAGCGGCGGATGGCGATGCCGGCGACAGCCAGCTCGTGGGCGGCCCGCGATGCCGGCGGCAGCGGCGACGGATCGAAGCCGTCCAGCCTGCGCTCGGCTTCGTCGAGATGGCCGATCAGCAGCAGGCGCCGAACGTCGAGGTTGCGCGCATGCGCGGCGTTGACGCGGTCGCCATGCTTTTCGAGCGTCGTCCGTGCGGCGTCGAGTGCCTTGGCCGGCCAGGTAAGGTCGCGCGAGACGAGCGCGATCTCGGCCTCGGCGACGATACACCGCGCGCGGGCCACGGCCTCCCTCGGGCTGAATGCGCGCGCCGCCCTCTTGAGAAGAACCTTCGCCCGAACCAGGTCGCCAAGCTGCGCCATCGCGATACCGCGCAACGCCAGCGCCGGCGCATCGTCGCGCAGCGCAACCCGCTTCAAGGCGCCGAGCGGATCGCCCGTCGCAAGCGCATGCGCCGCGGCCGTGATCAGCGAGTCCATCGGAATCCCGTCACACTTGTCACTCCCATGGCTTCGATGCCCGGCGCTAAGTCCATCTCACCAACCAGTCGTATCGACAACGGCGACTGTAGCCAACCTGAGTTGCGGCGCGCCAACGCTCGAACAAAACGATAAGCATTAGGAGAGACGCAATGAAGATCGAAGGTACAACCATCCTGGTGACTGGAGCGAATCGGGGCATCGGTCGGGCACTGGTCGAGGAAGCCCTGAGCCGAGGCGTAAAGCGCGTCTATGCCGCAACCCGCCAACCGATGGCTCATCCGGACCGGCGTGTGACGTCCCTGACCATGGATGTGACCAACGCTGCGCAGATCCGGGAGGCCGTCGAGAAGATCGATGCTCTCGATATCCTCATCAACAACGCCGGCGTATCGCCCATCGATGACCTCAGCGACCGTCGTGTGCTCGAACAACAGCTCGCCGTAAACCTCTTCGGCTCGTACGACGTTACCCAGGCTCTGCTGCCGTTGCTCGCCCGGTCGCGGGGAGCCATCGTCAACATTCTGTCGCTGGCCTCGATTGCCGCCGTGCCGTTCAGTCCGGCCTACTCGGTCTCGAAGGCGGCCTCGTTCTCGCTGTCGCAGTCGTTGCGCACCCTTTTGGCCGGACGGGGTGTCAGCGTCCACAGGGTCCTTCCCGGCCCGGTGGACACGGACATGACACGGGGCCTGGACATCGCGAAAGCCTCTCCGGAGTCTGTCGCGCGGGCGATCCTGGACGGCGTGGAGAACGGCGAAGAGGAAATCTTCCCCGATCCCATGTCGGAATCCCTGGCGGAGGGCTGGCGCAGCAGTGCAGTCAAGGCGCTTGAACGCCAGTTTGCAGCCTATGCGGAAGCAACTCCGTCAAGTGAAGCAAGCCCGTCAGGCAGTGGGCATGAAAGAAGCAGCGAAACGATTGCCCGCGAGCCCCATCCTTGCTGCTCGGCCTGAAACTGCGGACGCTTGTGCGAGGGGCGGCGGCATCGCCGCTCTGGGCGGAAGCGAATCCCCACAAGCGAAACGGAGCATCATTTTCGCTTGTCGAAATGCGCTTCAGCTTCTTGTCGCCTGATACGCCTCTGATATCGCCGCCGGGCGAAAAAGACGATCAAGTCTGCCAGCCAACCTGGAGCATTGAGATGGAGCAAGGCATCACGCGCGCTATCAATTTGCCGACCATTCATCGCTACATTGGAAAAATCCGAGGGTTCCGTTTGTCGAGCTTCGACCCATTGACGAATACTCGCCCCGTCCGGCAGTTTCGCCGCAAAAGCCAGTTCACGTCTCATGCAAACCCACTCCACCCGGTGGCGCAATTCCTCCTCATAGCCAATGCCTCGCTGATGGAGACGCGCATGCGTCGCCTCATGCACTATCGCGCTGGCGATCTGGTCGGTCAGCGTGTGCTCGCCTAGAACAAATCGCCGATCAAGCTCGCAAGTCGAAGTCGATTTCACAAATTGCGCAGCGGCACCTAGATTGATTGTAATCCAGATCCGTTTGAGATCGCGGACCAGACGGCTGTATCGAATAGGGTCAAATTCTTGAATCAACCGCAGCGCGGCGGCAACCTTATCTGCATCTTTCCCACCGCTCTCGCCATTATAGAAAACTGGCAACCCATCGATCGTCCTCTTATCGATCGACTTTATAGCCAACCAGCTGAAAACACGGATCACTACCTCTGAACCACGCCGCTTTTCAGTCTTCTCCGGATGGGGCAAGACTTTCCTCAGTTGCGGTCGTCGGGGAAGCTTGGAATAGGCATGAACTCGACACCGTCTTCGGCGAGGCTCTTGGCCTCGTCCAGCGTCGCCTCGCCATAGATACCGCGCGGATCGCTTTCGCCGAAATGGATCTTGCGCGCTTCCTCGGCGAATTTGTCGCCGACATAGTCGGCATTCTCGCGCACCTTGTCGGCCAGCGCCTTGAGCTGCGCCAGCGCCTGCTTCTGCGCCTCGCCCATGGCCAGCGCGATGCTTTCGCGCTTGCGCCCGGTGGAGACGGCAGGCGCCATCAGCGCCTTGTCGACCTTGTGCGAGCCGCAGGCCGGGCAATCGACGAAACCGCGCCTCTTCTGGGTGTCGAAATCGTCGTTGCTGCGGAACCAGGCCTCGAACTCGTGCTCGTGCTCGCAGATCAGGGAAAAGCGGATCAAGAGGCGGCACCCCTCAGCGGCATTGCCTCCGCCGAACCGGCGTTTACGGCAAAATCGCGTGCGTTTTTGAGATTCGGTATCTTTTTGCGCGCGGCGACTGACTGCGCCGGGTCGATCTCGGCGACGATCACCGCCGGCTCGTCATGCGCAGCTTCGGCGACGATGCGGCCCCAGGGATCGACGATCAGCGAATGGCCATAGGTTTCGCGGCCGTCCTCGTGCACGCCGCCTTGCGCGGCGGCAACCACATAGGCGCCGTTCTCGATGGCGCGCGCCCTGAGCAGCACGTGCCAATGCGCTTCGCCGGTCTGGCGGGTGAAGGCGGCGGGCACCGAAAGCAGATCGGCGCCGGCCAGCGCCTCGGCACGGAACAGCTGCGGAAAGCGCAGATCGTAGCAGACGGCAAAGCCGAGCTTCGCGCCATTGATTTCGGCGACGACGGCCTCGGTGCCAGGCTCATAGGCGGCGGATTCGCGCCAGCTCTCGCCATTGTCGAGATCGACGTCGAACATGTGGATCTTGTCGTAGGTGGCAATCCTGGCGCCGTCCGGCCCGAACAGAAGGGCGCGGTTGGCAAGCTTGCCGTCGGCGCGCAGAATGGCGGTCGAGCCGATATGCAGGAAAATGCCGAGCTCGCTGGCCAGCCGCCGCGACGTCGAGACGACGATGTCCTTGTCTTCGGAGGTGAAGGAAGCGGCCCGCGCCTGGCTGTCGCGGATCAGCGCGCCGGTCATTTCCGGCGTCTGGATATAGGTCGCGCCAAGGCCTGCTGCCTCGCGCACCAGCCGTTCCAGATCGACCGCATTGCGCTCCGGGCTGGTTCCCGAACGCATCTGGATCGCCGCCGCCTTGAAACCACCCATCGTCATGTCCTTATCTGGCCGAGCCGTTGGCGAGCAATTTGTCCAGCCGTCCTTCCGCCTCCAATTCGTGGAGATCGTCGGAGCCGCCGACATGCGTGTCGCCGATGAATATCTGCGGAAAGGTGGAACGGCCGTGAGCGCGGGAGATCATCTCCTGGCGCAACTCCGGCGAAAAGGAGGCGTCGTGCTCGGTGTAGGCGACACCCTTCCTGTCGAGCAGCCGCTTGGCCGCGGTGCAATAGCCGCACATCATCCGCGTGTAGATCGTCACATCGACCATCGGTCAGCAATCCTGCCTCGTTCCTAGGCTATATAGGCGCCGATTCGTCGGCCCGAAAGTCCCCCGGCAGCACACGCGCAAAGGTCAGTACGTCGACCGCGCCGGCACCGCCCTTCTTCAACGCCTTGGCGACCGCGCGGACGGTGGCGCCGGTGGTGTAGACATCGTCGATCAGCAGCACCCGGCGGCCGGCGATTTCGATCTCCGCCTCATCAGGCACTTTGAATGCGGCGCGAACATTTTCCTCGCGTTCCCGCCGCTCAAGCCCGACCTGCTGGCGCGTGAGTTTGACGCGCCTGATGGCTGATGGCGCGAAAGGCCGCTCCCCGAGCTGCGCCACCGCCCGCGCCAGTTCCGCCGACTGGTTGAACTGCCGCCTGAAGAAACGCCGCCAGTGCAGCGGCACCGGCACGACCACGTCGGCCTCGGCGATGAGCTCGGCACCGGCGCGAAGCATCCAGCGCGCCATCCACGGCGCCAGATCGGTGCGGTCCTGGTATTTCAGCCCTTGCACCATCTGGCGGGCAACGCCGGAATAGGCGACCGCCGCCCGCGCGCGCTCGAACGGCGGCGGGTCGGCTATCGCCTCCGCCGACAGGAAACCCTCACCCATATTGTGGGTGAACGGCGTGCCCATCACCGGGCACCACGGCCGTTCCAGCAGCCTGAGTTTCGGCCAGCAGGCGCCGCACAACACGCCGGGCTGCGAGACATGGCGGCGGCAGCCGGCACAGACCGGCGGGAACAAGAGGCGCGCTGGCCAGCCCAATGCCTTGCGGGCAATGCTCTTGATCGCACTACGCTTGATCTCTGGCATGGGATCGGCCACGTGGTTGGTCCTCCGCATCACTATATCAGAGAGCGAAGCACAAGGACCTGCCCATTGCAGCCTGTAATTGACACCTCGCTCTGGCTGGCGCGCAAGCGCCGGGCACTGGCCCGCCCCATCGCCGGCGCGGATTTCCTCATGCGGCGGGCGGCCGAGGATCTTGCCGACCGGCTCGGCGCCGTCGAACGCGGGTTCGGCAAGGCGGCCTCGTTGTTTTGCCAGACGCCGGCTGCAGCAGAGGTGCTCGCCGAAAGCGGCAAGGTGACGGAAAACGTGCGCGTCGAGGCCGACGCCGCTTTCCTGGGTGGCCAGCCAGGACTGTTGGCGCCGTTGGAAACCGTGCCATTCGAGCCGGAAAGCCTCGACCTCGCAGTGTCGCTGCTGTCGCTGCAGGCGATGAACGACATTCCCGGCATGCTGGTGCAGGTCCGCCGGGCGCTGAAGCCGGACGGGCTTTTCCTTGGCGCCTTCGCCGGCACAGGCACGCTCTCCGAACTGCGCGAAAGCCTGCTTGCCGCCGAGACCGAACTCTATGGCGGCGCCAGCCCGCGTGTGATCCCGTTCACCGACGTCCGCGACGCCGGCGCGCTGCTGCAGCGCGCCGGCCTGGCACTGCCAGTTGCCGACGTCGAGACGATCACGGTGCGCTACGATTCGCTATTTGGCCTGGTCGCCGATCTGCGCGCCATGGGCGAGACCAGCGCGCTTGTCGACCGCAGCAGGCGGCCGGGCACGCGAGCGCTGTTCGCGCGCGCCGCCGAAATCTATGCGGAGCGGTTTTCGGATGCCGATGGCCGCGTCAGGGCGAGTTTCTCGGTGGTCTGGATGTCAGGCTGGGCGCCCGATGCCTCTCAGCAAAAGCCGCTGAAGCCGGGCTCCGCAAAAATATCGCTGAAGACAATCCTGGAAAACCCCGGCGGCCCCTGAGCGCATCCTTGCGCAAAAGCTAAGCGTATCCCACGCAAAAGCTAAGCAGGTCACTGTGCAAAAGCGTTGGCAAGCTTGCTGCTGTTGTCGCTGAACAACCACTGGATGGCGCCGGCAGCCTGGCCAATACCAGCGACAATGGCAAGCGACAGAACGGCGACGATCAAACCATATTCGATAGCCGTCGCACCCCTCTCGTCTTCTAAAAATCGTTGCAGCAACATTTTCATGGGCGCCTATCCCTCTTGCCCGAACCTAGCGCCGACCCGTTAAGAAAGGTTAATGCGACAGGCTTAACGCGCGGTGAACCAGCTGCATTCTAGGAACCAGCCGAATCCTAGAGATCTGTTGAGGAGTCAGCAGTCGCCGCTGCTTCTGCCATCGGCCCGTATAACGCAGACCGAACTGGGCAGCGGCTGCAGCACGCTCTTGCGTAGCGTATAGCTATCGCGCTGGCCGATCGAGCCGGTGCTCATCGTATCAAGCCCGTCGCGGGCAAACTGCGAGCGGGTCCGGCTGTCGAGGTAGGGCGTCGCGATCAAGGCCAGAGCCACCGCGGCCGAGCCGAACAAGAGGGCGATGCGCAATATTCCCATGCCGGCATTGGCGGCGCCAGGAAGGCGGTCGGGCCAAGGCGAGTCCCAGTCCTTTTCAAGGCTCATGCAAATCGCTCCCCAGCGGTGGAATCGGCGTAACCGCCTGGCGTCAATTTTTCACGGTCAGATAAATCTTTCATTAACGCTGCTGCCAGCGCGTTGCGGCGCTGCCCGATTTACGGCAGGTCGGCCATTACAGCAGATCGATGAGGAACTGGATCAGCGGGGCATCGGCCGGCGGCATTGGAAAATCGCGCATCTGGCGCGGCCGCACCCATTTCAGCACCTGGCCTTCCTTCGGCTGGGCAATGCCGCGGAATCGACGGCAGACGAACAGCGGCATCAGCAGGTGAAAATCATCGTAGGAATGGCTGGCGAAGGTGAGTGGCGCCAGGCAAGGGATGTCGGTTTCGATGCCGATCTCCTCGTACAATTCGCGGATCAGGCATTGTTCCGGCGTCTCACCGGGCTCGACCTTGCCGCCCGGAAACTCCCACAGGCCGGCGAGTTGCTTGCCTTCGGGCCGCTGCGCCAAAAGCACGCGCCCGTCGGCATCGACCAGCGCGCAGGCCGCGACCAGGAGCAGGCGTTTGCCGATCGTATCCAAGCCGCTCATGCGCCGGGTGGCCGGCGATAGCGATAGCGATAGACTTCGTCGAATCCGAGCGAACGGTAGAGCGCCAGCGCCGGCGCGTTGTCCGCCTCGACCTGCAGCCAGGCTTCCCGCGCCCCGCGCAGCCGCGCCCATTTCAGCGCCGACCGGATGAGATGGCGGCCATGGCCCTGGTTGCGCACCGACCTGTCGGTGGCGATCTCGAACAGGCCGGCAAGGTCGCCGTCATGCACGCAGATCAACGTTGCCAGCGGTTCGCTGCCGGCCTCCAGCGCAAACAGCCCGGCCTCCGGCTGGATGGCGCCGATGATCTCCGACAGGCCCGGCCGCAGCGACACATCCGAGCCGCTCACCTTGAGCGCCGCGCCGATGAAACGGCTGATGTCCTTCAACGGAATCTGGTCCATGGCGTCGTCGAGCGTGGCGTCCGCCAGCGGCAGCCGCATGACCAGCGACTCCGCGAATATGCTCCAGCCCTCGCCGTCGAGGTACTTCGAAAGATCCGGCCCCGACAGCGGCGAGATGCGAAAGGTCAGCGGCCTGCCATAGGCGTCGAAGCGGCGGCTGGCGCGACCGATGCGCTCGGCAATGTGCTGGATGTCGCCCGGATCGAGCGGATTGACCGAGTTCAGCCGCTTGGCCGGGTGGCCGGCCGTCAGCCGAACCACCCAGGTGCCGTCATAATGGACGGCGGCCGCCGGCCAGGCGCGAAAGCCGGCCGCCTCATAGCGGCGCACGATCGCCAACACGCTTGCCGGATGTCTGGAAGCCAACGCCATCAGCTCCGATAATCGCCGTTTATGGCGACATATTCCTTGGTGAGATCGCAGGTCCACACCGTCGCCTTGCCGCGGCCGATGCCGATGTCGGCGCGGATGCGGATCTCGTCGCGCTTCATATACGCCGAAGTCGCCTCCTCGGAATAAGCGGCGTCGCGCTCGCCCTGATAGGCCAGGCGGTTATCGCCGAACCAGATCGACAGAAGGTCGCGGTCGGCCGGTTCGCCGGCCTTGCCGACGGCCATGACGACGCGGCCCCAATTGGCGTCCTCGCCGGCGACTGCCGTCTTGACCAGCGGCGAATTGGCGATCGACAGCGCGATGCGCTTGGCCGAGCGGGCCGATTTGGCCCCGGTGACGGTGACCTCGACCTGCTTGCGGGCGCCCTCGCCGTCGCGCACCACCTGCAGTGCCAGCGATTTCAGCACCTTGCCGAGGGCACGGCGGAAGGCGCCGAGGCGCGCATCCTTGGGGTCGGAAATTGCCGGCGCGCCGCGCCTGGCGGCAGCACCCGTGGCGAACATCAGCAGCGTGTCGCTGGTCGAGGTGTCGCTGTCGACGGTAACCGCGTTGAAGGTCTTGGCCGTGCCGCGCGACAGGAGGTCCTGCAGCACCGGTGCTGCGATCGGCGCATCGGTGGCGATGAAGGAAAGCATCGTCGCCATGTCGGGCGCGATCATCCCGGCGCCCTTGGCGATACCGTTGATGGTGACGTCGGCATCGCCGAGCTTGACCGTCGCGGTCGCCAGTTTGGGATAGGTGTCGGTAGTCATGATCGCCTTGGCGGCTTCGGTCCACAATTCCGGCTTGCCGTCCTTGACCAGCCCGGCCAGCAGATGGCTGAACTTGCCGGCGTCGAGCGGTTCGCCGATCACGCCGGTCGAGGCCAGGAATACCTCGCCCGCTGTGCAATCGGCCGCTTTCGCCGCCACCTCGCCCGTGAGTGCCGTCGAGGCGCGGCCCTTCTGGCCGGTAAAGGCATTGGCATTGCCGGAATTGACCACCAGCACGCGTGCCTTGCCAGCCACGAGATTCTGCCGGCAGAAATCGACCGGCGCCGAAGGGCATTTCGACCTGGTGAACACGCCGGCGACGGTGGTGCCGGCGTCGAACACCATGGCCAGCAAGTCGGTGCGGTTCTTGTATTTTATGCCGGCCTCGGCGGTGGCGATGCGCACGCCCTCGATCACCGGCATCTTGGGATATTTCTTCGGCGCGAGCGGCGAAACCTGTGTGGACATGGAAGACCCCGGGCGGGAAAAATCGCGAAAGGAACGCCGGTTTGCCCGATAGCACGCGCTGGCGCAAGGCGTTTCACAGCCGTTACGGGTGCCGGAAGCCTGACACCGCCTCATGCAGCAAGCAGGCTGTTGCAAATTTGTTGGCGTCGCTGCGACCGATAGCGCTATGATCCTTCCCCATGGGCAGGCTTGTGGTCTTGGCACTGGCGTTTCTGGGCTTTCTGCTGCTGCGCGCCGATGCGCAGACGGCGCGGCGCGTGGCGCTTGTGGTCGGCAACGGCAGCTACGCCGAAGCCGGCACGCTGGCCAATCCCGTCAACGATGCGCTCGACATCGCCGACAAGCTGCGCGCCATCGGTTTCGAGGTGATCGAAGGCAACGATCTCGGCAAGCGCGAGCTCGAACGCAAGATCGGCGAATTCTCCGATGCGCTGCAGGGTGCCGGTGCCGGGCTGTTCTACTATGCCGGCCACGGCCTGCAGGTCGACGGGCGCAACTTCATCGTGCCGGTCGACGCCCGGCTGGACATGCCGGTCAAGCTGCAGCTCGAGGCGGTGCCGATCGACGAGGTTCTCGACATCATGGAGCAGCAGACCAAGGTCAGCCTGGTCTTCCTCGATGCCTGCCGCAACAACCCGTTTGCCCGAAGTCTCAGCCGCAGCGCCACGACGCGCTCGGCGACGGCTCTCGCCGGTCTTGCCCAGTTCGAGTCGACACGCGGCTCATTCATCGCCTTCTCGACTGCGCCCGGCGCCGTCGCAATGGACGGGACGGGACGCAACTCGCCGTTTGCCGCGGCACTTTTGCGGCATATGGCGGAACCCGGACAGAGCATCAACGACATGATGATCGCGGTGCGCCGCGACGTCGTTTCGGCAACGCGCGAGGCGCAGCGTCCCTGGGAGCAGGGGTCGCTGCTCGAGCGTTTCGAATTCGTTCCGGGCGGAGACACTGCCCAGCAACCGAAACCGGCCGTCAGCCCGGCTCCCGCGTCGCAGGTGGCTGCGCTCGAACGCTCCGTCGGCGACGAGGGTGCCATCGAAAAATTCTTGCGCGAAAACTATCTGGCGCCTGATGCCAGGAGAATGCGCGAAACCGTCAAGCGGCTCTACGGTTCGTCGGCCATCATCTACGGCACGCGCTACGACAGCGAGGCGATCGTCAAGGTCAAGACCGACTGGTTCGCGCAATGGGCATCGTGGTCGTTCGGTCTCGAGCCCGGCAGCCTTGAGGTGACGCCGCACGGCCAGGACCGTGCCGACGTGGTTTTCGCCATGCGCTACGACTATGTGCCGAAGGACAAATCGGCGCAGCGCCTGACCGGCAAGGCGCGGGTGACGCTGGAACTCGTGCTGGCCGATGGCGCGTGGCGCGTTGCGTCGGAAACGTCGCAAGCGCTGGAATGAACATCAGCGGACCGCCGGGTTGATGAACCCGCGAAACGCCTGCTGCACGCCCGGAATCAGTCCCCAGATCATGATCGAGACCATCAGCGGCGCGATGACCAGCGTGCGCTGCCAGATTTGCCATTCCTGCGTCAGCGGAAAAACCACGTACAAAATGGCAGTGATCAGCGGATACACGCCGAGCAGCACCAGCAGGGCGAAGCGCAGGCGCGAAAAGCGGGTCACGGCGGTCGAGTTCATCAAACTCTCCTTATCGTTACGGAACGTTCCGTTACATATAAAACGGATCGTTCCGTTTCGTCAAGAGTTGTATATGATGGCTGGCGAAATCGCGGGTAAGGAAGAAGAGATGGGCGAAACCACCGATCCCGGGCGCAAGTCGGCTGGCGCACGGCGCAGCCCGGAAAGCGCCGATGCGATTCTCGATGCCGCCGAGGCGGTACTGGTCGAAGCTGGCTATTCCGGCTTCTCGATCGAGGCGGTGGCGCGCCGCGCACGCGCCGGAAAACCGACGATCTATCGCTGGTGGCCAAGCAAGGCCGCCTTGCTGCTCGACGTTTACCAGCGGCAAAAGCGCGTCGACAATCCCGACACCGAGAACCTTGCGGAGGATCTCGTCGGCTTCCTGAAGAGCTTGTTCGCGCATTGGCGCGACACGTCGTCGGGTAGCGTGTTCAGATCGCTGATTGCCGAGGCGCAGTCGGACGAAAAAGCCGCCGCCGCCCTCGCCGAATACGCAAGAGGGCGTCGCATCCACACCGGCCAGATGGTCGAACGCGCCAAGGCAAGGGGAGAGATAACTGCCGACGTCGATGCCACTGTCGTCGCCGACCTGATTGCCTCGTTCGCCTGGACGCATCTTCTGACGAACCGCCTGGACGAGGACGAAGCGACGCTGCGCAGGGCGGTCGGCTATGTCTTGAAAGGCATAGTCGCTGACGATGCCGACCACGCCACGGCGGTCCGGCGGCGGCGTCGACGCATCATCGCTCGCCCTACCAAATAGAAGCGACAGGGCGGCAGCGCGCCCTGTCGTAGCCCAATCTGGCCTATTTGGCGCTTTCCAGCGCGTCGACCGTCTTCTTCAGGTTCGCATCGGGGATGTCGACCTTGGCGTTGGCGCGCAGCGACTTGACCAGCGCGAAATACTTGTCGCGGATGACCGCCTGGCGCGCCTGGTCCTTGACCTGGTCGAACGCCGGCGGCTGCTTGGTGCGCTTGTCCTCGACCTTGATGACGTGCCAGCCGAACTGCGACTGCACCGGCTGGTCGGTATATTTGCCGACCGCCAGCGCAAACACCGCCTTGTCGAATTCCGGCACCATCTGGCCAGGTCCGAACCAGCCGAGATCGCCGCCGCTGGTTTTGCCGCTCGGATCGCTGGTGTGCTCGTTGGCAAGCTTCTGGAAGTCGGCGCCGCCGTCGAGCTGCTTGATGATGGCGTCTGCCTCTTCC
The DNA here is from genome assembly GCF_040318345.1 of Mesorhizobium sp. M1169. Taxonomy (NCBI): domain Bacteria; kingdom Pseudomonadati; phylum Pseudomonadota; class Alphaproteobacteria; order Hyphomicrobiales; family Phyllobacteriaceae; genus Mesorhizobium; species Mesorhizobium sp. M1169. Next base: position 34,394 of record NZ_JAMYME010000013.1, read on the forward strand.
TTCGTCTTCACGAGGATGTGACGGGCGTGCACCTCATTGGTGGGCGGCGTGTTGGCGATTTCCTGGTCGTAGCGGGCGCGGACCTCGGCATCGGTAACCTTGTCGACGACGCCCTTCTCGACCATTTCGCCATGCAGCGCGCGCTGCTGCAGGAATGCCATGCGGCGCTGGAAGTCGGGGTCCTTGTCGAGGCCGGTGGTCACCGCCTGAGCCGCCATCACGCGGATTTCGATCGCCGCCGAAAGTGCCGCGGCGCGGCGCTGCTCGGGCGGAAGCTGCGCGAACTGCTGCGACAGCTCGCCCTCGGCAAGCCCAAGGTCTGCCTCGGTCAGCGTCTGGCCGTTGATGGTGGCGACCACGGCGTTCGGATCGACCGGCTTGGCCGCCGGAGCGGGTGCTGCCGGCTGGGCAGGGGCGGCCTCCTGTGCCATCAGCGGCGACAGCGAGAGGGCCGATAGCCCGAATGCCAGACCAAGGCTGGCGAGCGACGCGCGGCGGAACAATACTGACATTACGATTATCTCCAAAGCGGGGTAGCTAGAGCGGAATGGCTTCCAGACCAGCAAGATTGTGGCGGAATTTGGCGCGGTCGACAGGGCGAGCGCGGCGTTGACATCGAATGAGCCCCCTCTTATCTGTCCAACGACTTTGCGTCCAGAACCGTTTTCCGGGCGCTTTTTGCGTTTGTCCGCGTTCACGTGGAGTTGATGGGGCCAGCCGGCGCCTGTCGCAACGACTTGGAATGCTATCGAAAGGGCCATTGGATGGTCAGTCTCGGCGGTCTCGCCCGTAAGGTTTTCGGCTCCTCCAACGATCGTCGGGTCAAATCGACCCGGCCGCGCGTCGAGGCGATCAATGCCATGGAAAACGAGATGCGGGCGCTTTCCGACGCCGAGCTTCAGGCCCGCACGGACAAATTCCGCCAGGACATCGCCAACGGCGCCAGTCTCGACGACCTCCTGGTGCCGGCCTTCGCCACCGTGCGTGAGGCCGCCCGCCGCGTGCTCGGCATGCGGCCGTTCGACGTGCAGCTGATCGGCGGCATGGTGCTGCACAATGGCGGCATCGCCGAGATGCGCACCGGCGAAGGCAAGACGCTGGTGGCGACGCTGCCGGTCTACCTCAACGCGCTCGCCGGCAATGGCGTCCATGTCGTCACCGTCAACGACTATCTGGCCACGCGCGACTCCGAATGGATGGGCCGCGTCTACAAATTCCTCGGCCTTAAGGTCGGCGTCATCGTCCACGGCCTGTCCGACGAGGAGCGCCGCGTCGCCTACGCCGCCGATGTCACCTACGCCACCAACAACGAGCTCGGCTTCGACTATCTGCGCGACAACATGAAATACGAGCGCGCCCAGATGGTGCAGCGCGGTCACAGCTACGCCATCGTCGACGAGGTCGATTCCATCCTGGTCGACGAAGCGCGCACGCCGCTGATCATTTCCGGTCCGCTCGAGGACCGTTCGGAAATGTACAACACCATCGACACCTTCATCATCCAGCTGCAGCCGCAGGACTACGAGATCGACGAGAAGCAGAAGACCTCGATCTTCACCGAGGAAGGCACCGAGAAGCTGGAGAACATGCTGCGCGATGCGGGTCTGCTCAAGGGCGAGTCGCTCTACGACGTCGAGAACGTCGCCATCGTCCACCACGTCAACAACGCGCTGAAGGCGCACCGGCTGTTCCAGCGGGACAAGGACTACATCGTACGCAACGGCGAGATCGTCATCATCGACGAGTTCACCGGCCGCATGATGCCCGGCCGCCGCTATTCGGAAGGCCTCCACCAGGCGCTCGAAGCCAAGGAGCATGTGGCGATCCAGCCGGAGAACCAGACGCTCGCCTCGGTCACCTTCCAGAACTATTTCCGCCTCTACAAGAAGCTCGCCGGCATGACCGGCACGGCGCTGACCGAGGCCGAGGAATTCGCCAACATCTACAATCTCGACGTCACCGAGATCCCGACCAACCTGCCGGTCATCCGCATTGACGAAGACGACGAGGTCTACCGGACGGTCGAGGAGAAATACAAGGCGATCGTCAAGGAAATCAAGGAAGCCCGCGCCAAGGGCCAGCCGACGCTGGTCGGCACGACTTCCATCGAGAAGTCCGAGCAGCTGGCCGAACGCCTGCGCAAGGAAGGTTTTAAGGATTTCGAGGTGCTGAACGCCCGCCACCACGAGCGCGAGGCGGCGATCGTGGCCCAGGCCGGCAAGCCCGGCGCCATCACCATTGCCACCAACATGGCCGGCCGCGGCACCGACATCCAGCTCGGCGGCAATGCCGACATGCGCATCGCCGAGGAGCTTGGCGACATGCCAGCCGGCCCCGAGCGCGAGGCCAGGGAAAAGGAAATCCGCGACGACATCGCCCGGCTGAAGGAAAAGGCCCTCGCCGCCGGCGGCCTCTACGTGCTGGCCACCGAACGCCATGAATCGCGCCGCATCGACAACCAGTTGCGCGGCCGCTCGGGCCGCCAGGGCGATCCCGGCCGGTCGAAATTCTTCCTGTCGCTGCAGGACGACCTGATGCGCATCTTCGGTTCCGAGCGCATGGACGGCATGCTGCAGAAGCTCGGCCTCAAGGAAGACGAGGCGATCATCCATCCGTGGATCAACAAGGCGCTGGAAAAGGCGCAGAAGAAGGTCGAGGCGCGCAACTTCGACATCCGCAAGAACCTCTTGAAATACGATGACGTCTCGAACGACCAGCGCAAGGTGGTGTTCGAGCAGCGCATCGAGCTGATGGACGGCGAGGGCCTGTCCGAGACCATCACCGAGATGCGCGAAGGCGTCATCGAGGAGATCGTCGCCAAGAACATTCCCGAAAATGCCTATGCCGAGCAGTGGAACGTCGCCGGCCTCAAGGCCGAGATCGCCGAATTCCTCAACCTCGATTTGCCGGTCGAGGACTGGGTCAAGGAAGAGGGCATCGCCGAGGACGACATCCGCGAGCGCGTCAGCCAGGCCGCCGAGGCCGCCGCCAAGGAGCGCGCCGAGCGTTTCGGCCCCGACGTGATGACCTATGTCGAGCGCTCGGTGGTGCTGCAGACGCTCGACCATCTGTGGCGCGAGCACATCGTCAATCTCGACCATCTGCGCTCGGTCGTCGGCTTCCGCGGCTATGCGCAGCGCGATCCGCTGCAGGAGTACAAGGGCGAAGCGTTCGAGCTGTTCCAGGCGATGCTGGGCAATCTGCGCCAGGCCGTCACCGCGCAATTGATGCGCGTCGAACTGGTCCGCCAGGCGGCGGAAGCGCCGCCGCCCGAGGCCCCCGACATGTTCGGCAGCCACATCGACGGCTTCACCGGCGAGGACGATTTCGAAGGCGGCGAGACGGCCGTGCTGGTCCGCCAGGAGACCAACGCCATCGTCGCCCCCGAAGACCGTGACCCGAAGAACCCGGCGACCTGGGGCAAGGTCGGCCGCAACGAGGCTTGCCCGTGCGGGTCAGGGAAAAAATACAAGCATTGTCATGGGGCGTTTGCGTAAGGCACTGCTTTCCTTCGCCCCGTTCACGGGGAGTAGGTGCCCGAAGGGCGGAGCCAGCGTTTGCGATTAGCCAATCTCCCCACCTGAGGGGGAGATGGCCGGCAGGCCAGAGGGGGGCGCGAAGGATCGCGACCCGAAGAAGACAGGCTCAAATCAACCCCGAATCGCGCGCCGCGGCCGTCGCCTCACCCCGCGAAACCGCGTCCAGCTTGCCCAGAACCGCCGAGACGTGGTGATCGACCGTCTTCGGCGAGATGGTCAGCTGCTCGGCGATCCGCTTGTTGGAGAAGCCGCGCTCGATCAGTTGCAGCACCTCCATCTGGCGCTGGGTCAGGCCGGCGCGATTGGCGCGCGTAGTTCGGCGCGGCCCCCTTGCGATGCCGTTGACGCCGTTGCGGCGCATGATATCGCGCAGGTGAAGGGCGACGGGCCGGGCGCCGAGGCTTTCGAAAATCTCCAGCGCCAGACGCTGCGCGGTCTCGTTACCCTGCGCCAGCGCAAGCCCGCGTTCGTAGGGCGCGTTTATCTCGGCCCATAGTTCTGCCGCCGCCCGCCAGTCGCCGGCGAGCAGCAGCCGGTAGGGCGCAGCCATGCCGATGGTGTCGCCTGGATCCATGTCCGGCGCCAGCTTCTGCCGCCACGTCGCCAGCTCGCCGAAACCCGCCCGCGTCGTCGACAAGCTCTCAGCCAGTGCGATCAGGCCGAGCGCCTCATCCTTGTCAGCCTGGCCGAGCCACGCCCGTTCGGCCATCAGCGCCGCATAGGGCGCCAGCCGCTGCAATTCCAATCCCTTGTCCAGGAACTGCGTCATTTCGGCAAAAAGCGGCTCGGCGGACGGGTCGCCGCGCCGTATCCGCAACTTTGCCAGGGCCACCACGGCGGGATAGCGGACCAGCATCGTCGCCTGATCGTTGGCGATCACCTCGAGCGCCTCGCCGGCAGCCTCTTCCCATTGCCCCTGGCGCAGCAGCAACTGGGCCAGCACGCCGCGCATATAGTCGCGCCAGGTGACGAGATCGTTTTCGACGCAATAGTTGATGCCGCGATCGAGGAACGACCGCGCCTCAGCGAAGCCGAGCTGGTTCATCTCGCTGCAGGCGCTGTTGGTGAAGGCGCGCGCCGCATGTTCCTGAAAATTCTGCTCCAGCGCGATCTCCAGGCTGCGAGCAAGGTGCAGCCGTCCGTTTGCCAGATCCAGCCACTGCTCGGCGCTGCCGACATTGTTGAGCGCGTGGCAGACGATGTCGGGCCGGTTCAGTTGTTCGGCGAGCGCAATCGCCTTGTTGCCGAGCCGCAGCGTGTCGTCGAGCCTTTCGGCCAGCATCGCCAGTTGCGAGAGGTTGGAATAGGCCATGGCCAGCTCCGGCCCGGCCGGCGCGGTCTCCAGCAGCTGAACCGCCTGCTCGCCAAGGGCATCGGCAGCCATGCGGTCGCCAAGCAGGTAAGCAAAGCGCGACAGCCATCTGAGGCAATCCCCTTCCTTCGCCGTATTCCCCTGGGCCTGATGCAGCCGGCGCGCCTGGTCCTGCGCGGCGATGGCCTCGTCGATCTTGCCGATGAGGTGGCACTCGAAGGCATATTTCTCATGGAGCGCCGTGCGCTCCTCCACCGGCAGGCCGTCGGCCTGCCGCAACACGGCTTCATAGAAGCCGGCCGCATCGCGATGGGCGCCGACGCGGGAGGCCTCGCGCGCCGCAACCGGGGCCAGCTCGCGCACCGCCTGCAGATTGTGCGCCTCCACCGCGTGATGCACCAGGCGGCCGGTGGAGACCTCACTGTTTTCGAGCAGGGCGGCCAGGGCGCGCTGGTTGAACTGCCGCCGGTGGCTCGTCGTCAGCATCGCCTCGATGGCGCGGCGGGCGATCTCGTGCCGGAACGCATAGCCGTCGCCCTGATCCTCCAACAAGCCGTTGGCGACGCATTCGGCAAGCTGGCCGGCGCTGGCGACGCCGCACAGGCCCTGCAACGCCCAGGCATCGGCCCGCCGTGGAAACACCGACACCGCGTCGAGCATCGCGCGGGCGCCGGCCGACAGGCGCTCGGCCCGCGCCAGAACCGCGTCGCGCACGCTTGCCGGCAGCGCCGTTTTTTCCTCGCATCCGCTGCACAACAGTTCGGTGACGAAAAAGGCGTTGCCCGCCGTCGCCCGGTAGATAGCCTCGCCATCGCGCCCCGCCGCCTCGGCCAGCGACAGCACCGCCGACTCGCTGAGCAGCGGCACGTCGATGCGCGCGACGCTGCCTGCCGGTATCTCGCCGAGCGCGCGGCGCACCCGCATCTGTCCCTCGCTGCGATCGGTGCGCGCCGTCAGCAGCAGCAAGAGATGCCTGTTGGCGATGCGCCGGCCGAGAAAGCGGACGAAATCGAGCGTCGCATCATCGGCCCAGTGCAAGTCCTCGATCACCAGCAGGGTCGGCTGCGCCTTTGTCTCGAAGATTTCGAGTGCATCCGAAAACAGCGCCAGCCTCTGTCCCTGCCGATGATCGATCGCCTGCGGCAGCGCCCATTGCGCGTCCCGCGCCAAATCGTAAAGCGGCCCGAGCGGATCGGGTATCGACAGATCCTCGCAGGCGCTGCGGAATATGCGCGTGGCTTGCGCAGTCCGGTCGATGAAGGCCTCGACAAGCGCGGTCTTGCCGGCCCCGGCCTCGCCAGCAAGCACCGCGACGCAGCCACGGCCGCGCCCGGCATCGGCCAGCAGCCCGTCGAGTCGCTCCAGCTGTGTCTGCCGTTCCAGAAGCATCATTCGCTCACGGAGATCGAGTTCGCCAAAAAGGCGGACCCGCGATGGACCCGCCAACATATCCCCCGTCCATAACGCTGCCAACATAGGGAATCGTCCCGCCAAAAATGGGGAAAGGTTCCGATGTGCGCTCTGGCCGGGCGTGATCAATGTCGAGCCGCGCTCAAACCGGGCGTGACCCACTGGAGAAAGGAAGGCTTCGATGCCTCGCTATCTGATTGAACGCACATTCCCGGACGGCCTCAACGTGCCGATGAACGAAGCCGGCGCCGACGCGCTGGGCGGTGTCGTCATGCGCAATGCCGAAAAGGGCGTTACCTGGCTGCAGTCCTACGTGTCGCCGGACAAGAAGCGCAGCTTCTGCATCTACGACGCGCCCTCGCCCGAGGCGATCCGCAGCACCGCCCAGAAGAATTCGAAAGCCTGATGTAACTCGACTTGATGAGCTGGTCGATCCGGGGATAGTCACGGTTCTTGTTGTTGTCGTTCTCATTGGCTTGGTTGGCATTGTACGGCGGATTGCCGATGATAACGGAAATCTTGCGCTTGTTCTGCCGCCTGACGCGCGCGACGTTTTCATCCGAAAGGCCGGCAAACATGTCGTGCTGATAGCCGGCCTTGATGCCGAGCCCACCCACATTGTCCAGTGTGTCAACGAAGCAGAGGTTTGGAAACTCGGCGAACTGTCCCGAGATCGCGGCATAGGTCGCCTCGATGTTCAAATTCGCCACGTAGTAAGGCAGGATCGCCACCTCGTTGGCGTGCAATTCGTTCTTGTACTTGTGCGCCAGCTTTCGCGGCTGGCCACGAAAATGCTCCAGGAGCTCACAGATGAAGGTGCCAGTGCCTGTCGCCGGGTCGAGAATCTCGACATGCTCATCAATGAGTTGCCTGCCGAAATGTTTCTGCGTCAGCCAGTCAGCGCCCTCGATCATGAATTTCACGATCTCGTTCGGCGTGTAGACGACACCCAGCCGGTCCGCCTTCTTCTTGTCGTAGACCTTGTAGAAATTCTCATAGATCAGCTTCAGGAACTGCTGCTTTTCCTGGTGGCTGGAGATCAGCGCCGCATTGGCGCGGATCGTCGCATAATAGGTCTCCAGACCCTTCAACGTCTCGCGCTTGATCTGGCCGGTGAAGAATTTCGCCTCCAGCGCATAAAGCTCTTTCGCGATGTTATTCTCGCGATGGAAGTCGCTGTTGTCGAAGACGTGGGCGAAGATCTCCTCGGTCAGGATATGCTGGATCAGCATTTCCCGTATGTCCGCCTCTCCGACAGACGGGTTGATCGTGTCCTTGGCGTGCTGCAGGAATTTGTCGGCAGCCGCGCGAAAATCCGGATTTTTCTCGTAGGCGGTGTCGATGCGTTCACGAAGTGCGGTCAACACCGCCGGAATGTCGTGCTTGAACTGTTCGACCGCCTTGCGGAAATCGCGGATTTCCTCGCGCTCATATTTGAAGAAAAGCGAGACGAGCTTGAGCAGGTTTTCGGTGTCCGTCATCGAGCAGCGAAAAACTTCCTGCCGATTCTGGATCAGGACCGCCGTGCCTGAATTCTCGAAAATGATGTTGTCCTGCGGATAGCCCTTGGCCAGTTTCTTGCGGATTTCCTCGTCGAGGTCGTCTGCCGTGTCCTTGGCTTCCCAATAGCCGAGCGGTACGCGCAAATCGTGTAAGATCGTTCCATCGGGACGGATGCGGTTCTTCTGCGGGGATAGAAATTCGTATTGGCTAATGAAATGCAGATTGCTCTGCCGCGACCACGCCTTGAGCAAATCCTTGAAAGCTTCCGAGATCACCCCCTCGGTGATCGACCCGGAAAACTTCCGCAACCTGTCAATTTCGTTGAGATATTGCTGAACTAAAAGTTGGCTCATGTCCCCTCCGCCCACGGCATTAGAGCCAAACATTTTCGATTGTCAAAGGTCGATCGCACCGCGCAATATCGCCATCCGCTCCAAGTCGCCAGAGCCTTCTCCAGCGCTAACCTTCGTAAGCCAGCGCCGCCCCTCATCCGCCTGCCGGCACCTTCTCCCCGTATAGAGACGGGGCGAAGGAAAGCTCACCCAACCGTTTCTTAATGTGTCTCCGCTACACCCAACCCCTGTAAATTGGCGGAAAACGGAGAGTATTGGGTGCGCTTTTCCGCGGCGACGACAGCCGGGCGGTTCCTGCCGCAGCGCCTTGCGCTGCGCATCAGGCCGCTGCTTGGCCTGATCGATGCCGTGCTGTTCAGCGCCGGCGCGCGCGGCGAGGCCGGCCGCATGTCGCTGATCGCCTTTTCGGTCCGCATCGTCAGCGCCGTCATCGCCTTCGTCAGCCAGGTTTTGATGGCGCGCTGGATGGGGTCGTTCGAATACGGCATTTTCGTGCTCGTGTGGGTGACGATGGTCATCGTCGGCAATCTCGCCTGCCTCGGCTTCCACACCTCGATCATCCGCTTCATTCCCGAATATCGCGAGCGCGGCATGCTGGCCGAACTGCGCGGCATCGTGCGGGCCAGCCGGCTGTTCGTGCTGGTTGCCTCGACGCTGATCGCCGGCCTCGGCGCGCTCGGCGTCTGGCTGCTGTCGGCCTTTATCGAAGACTACTATGTCGTGCCGTTCATCCTCGGCATCATCTGCCTGCCGATGATTGCCATGTCCGACCTGCTGCAAGGGCTGGCGCGGGCCAATTCCTGGGCGCTGTTTGCGCTGTCGCCGACCTTTCTGGTGCGGCCGCTGCTGATCCTGGCGTTCATGGCGCTGATGCTGCTGGCGGGCTACGCGCCAGACGCCAGAACGGCGATCTTCGCCGCGATCGCCGCCACCTACGCCACCACGCTCGGTCAGCTCGTCGGCGTCACCTCGCGCATCGACAAAAGGATCCCGGCCGGGCCGATGAAGCTGCATTTCGGCCAATGGTTCATCGTCTCGCTGCCGATCTTCCTGGTCGAGAGCTTCTTCTTCCTGCTCACCAATGCCGACGTGCTGATGGTCGGCGCCTATCTCCATCCCAACGACGTCGCCGTCTATTTCGCCACCGTCAAGACGCTTGCGCTGGTGCATTTCGTCTATTTCGCGGTCAAGGCCGGCGTCGCCCAGCGCTATGCGCAATTCACCCATGGCGAACCGCAAAAGCTCGCCGCCTTTGCCCGCGAAACCGTGTCGTGGACCTTCTGGCCGTCGCTGGCGATGGCGCTGCTCGTGCTGGCCCTGGGCGAGCCGATGCTGACCCTGTTCGGCCCGGAATTTTCCGCCGGCTATCCGCTGCTGTTCCTGCTGGTGCTCGGCGTCGTCGCGCGGGCCGCCGTCGGCCCTTGCGAAAGCCTGCTCACCATGAGCGGCAACCAGAATATCTGCGCCGCCGTCTACGCCATGACGCTGGCCTTCAACATCGCGCTTAGCGTCGTGCTGATCCCGCTCTTCGGCCTGTGGGGCGCGGCGATGGCCACCGTCTTCGCCATGATCTTCGAGGCCGGCGCGCTGTCCTTTACGGTCTGGCGCAAGCTCGGCATCGTCATGGCCATTTTCGTGCCCGCCAAAGGAGCCGCCTGATGGCTGCCGTCCCCTTGCTCGAGGAAACCAGCGGCGGCCCGGCGGGCGCCATGGTGTCCGGCCTTGCCGGGCTTGCCCGCGAAGCCGACCCCGCCCATGTCGAGATCCTCGCCAACAACCGGCCCGAGCGCAAACTTGCCATCTATCCGGCCTCCGCCGGCTTCGACCTGGTCGAGGAGCTCGACTATCTCTGTACCCGCACGATCGAGCCCAACGTCTTCTTCAATCCGCGCTTCCTGGCGCCGGCCATGCCCAGGCTCGAGGACCGCGAGGTGCGGCTGGCCGTCATCCGCGACGGTGACCAGTATCGCAACCGGCTGCGCCTGCTGGTGCCGTTCTCGGTCGAGCGACCGGTGGTGCCGCTCGGGGTTCCCGTCATGCGCACCTGGTCGAGCCCGTTCGGCCCGATCGGCACGCCCCTGGTCGACCGCGACGATCCGATCGGCGTCATCGAGGATTTCTTCGCGATGCTGTCGAGGCCGCATCTCAAGCTGCCGAAAGTCTTCGTGCTGCCCGACATAAGGCTGGACGGCCCGGTGGCGAGCCTGCTCGCCAGCGTCGCCGAAACGCGCGGCCTGACGCTGGTCACCACCGGCAAGGCCGAGCGCCCGGTGCTCGAAAGCGAGCTCGACGGCGAGGAATATCTGAAGGGTTCGCTGCGCGCCCACCATTATCGCGAGTTCCGCCGCCTGAAGCGCCGCCTTGCCGACCTCGGCCGGCTGGAGCATGTCGTGGCGCGCGGGCCGGACGAGATCCGCCATGCCATCGAGAATTTCCTGACGCTGGAGGCTGCCGGCTGGAAAGGCCGCGAGCGCACCGCCATGGCCATCGACCGCTACCGCGCCGCCTTCGCCCGCGAAGCGGTGCACCGGCTGGCCGAGCAGGACCTCTGCCGCATCAATTCGCTGACGCTCGACGGCCGCACCATCGCCTGCCTGGTCGTCTTCGTCGAGGCCGGCGTCGCCTACACCTGGAAGACCGCCTATGACGAGACGCTCGCTGCCTATTCGCCGGGCACGCTGCTGATGATCGAGGTGACCAGGCAGCATCTCGACGACCCCAACATCATGATGACCGATTCCTGCGCGGTGCCCGACCATCCGGTGATGAGCCGGCTGTGGAGCGAACGCAAGCCCATGGGCACGCTGGTGATCGGGCTGACGCCGGACGCCGACCGCCCCGCCCGCCAGGCGGCGTCGCAGCTTCACCTCTACCGCGAAACCCGCAACATGGCGCGCCTGCTGCGCAACCGGATGAGGAGCCTGCTGCGCCGGCGCTAGTGCATCGGTCCAAAGTGGGACCCGGCCCGTCCGTCTCTGCACCGTCGGCCCGCTCGGGCCTAGGTCGTCAGGGTTAATTCTCCCGATCAGCGGAAAGGATTAGCATCGACGCAGTCCCAACCGGGATGAGGCGATCAATTACGGCCGCGCGTCCAGCATCACTGCCGCCTCGGTCCTGCACGGCCAGAAGAAAAAAATCCGGGAGGAATGCATGATGAAAACAACTCACCTCAGGCGTGTCGGTATCCTCGCCTTGGCAGGTCTCGTTGGCGCGTGTCTGAACGCCGCCACTCCTCGGGCGGCCGAACCCGACAAAGCCGAGATCGATGCCCTGCGTAAATCGCTGTCCAGGTATAAAGACTACAAGGTTGCCATTCGCGAGCTTTATCTATCGACGGTAGGATGCGTCTCCTACAGCGGCGAAAAGGTAGAGGGGGCGATGGACTACCCGAAGGGCGCGATGGGCATCCATTTCGTCAATGTCACGACTGTCGGCCCGACCGCGGATCCGACGCGCCCCAATGTGCTGATCTATGAGCCGGTCGGCGGCGAATTGCGCCTGGTCGGCGTGGAATGGCTCGTGCCCTTGACGCCCGACACCAAGGAGCCGCCGAAGCTTTTCGGCCAGACATTCATGGGGCCCATGGAGGGGCATTATCCGCTCATCCCGAAGGAGTTCCACCACTACGACCTTCACGCCTGGCTGTTCAAGGACAACCCGCTCGGAATGTTCAGCCCGACGAACCCGGACGTGAAATGCGACAATTATGCGTTCCCGATGCCGGAGCAGCCGACCAAGATGGTGCCGGGGCCGATGTGAGCGACCTCGTTACCGCCTGAGGCTGTCGGAGGGACCGGCCGCGGCCTCAATAGCAGTTATCCCAGGAGGGCTCCTGGGATAACGCCAGCCGAGCTCGCTTGAGCGGCCGGATATGGCCTATCCTAACTTTATCCGGCGGTTAGCCAGGACGCTCGTTGCTCTCGGTCGGTTCCCGAAAGCCGTGTCATTGGACTTGGCCGCAGCCTCGCTCCGATCGCCGCCGCGAAGCCACATGACATCGCCCTGGCCGACGCTGTCGGCAGGTCGTCACGAAGCGGACGCGGTGACTTTGGGGCGTCCGAACTCGACGTCCCAGCTGCGCTCCTGGGGTGCGGCTTCGCCATTCAGGCCGAGTTTGGGGAAAAGCAATTCAGCGACGTTGAACGCCTCTTCCAGATGCGGATAGCCGGACGCGATGATGGTTTCGATGCCGATCTCCTGATACTCGCGAATGCGCGCGGCAACATTGTCGGGATTGCCGACCAGGGCCGTCCCCGCACCGCCGCGCACCAGCCCCGGTCCCGCCCATAGATTCGGGCCGACGACCAGCCGGTCGCGCCGGCCTTGATGGAGCGCCGACATGCGCTTTTGGCCGACGGATTCCGAAATGTGGACAAATCCCTTCTGGGCTTCGGCGATCAGGTCGTCGGTGACGTGGCTGATCAGCCGGTCGGCCGCCGCCCACGCCTCATCCTCCGTTTCGCGTACGATCAGGTGAACGCGAAGCCCGAAGCGCATCGTGCGGCCTTTCGCTGCCGCTGCCACCCTGACGCGGGCGATCTTTTCGGCAAGCTGGTCCATCGGTTCACCCCAACTCAGATAGGTGTCCACGTGCTTGGCGGCGATCGCGATGCCGGCATCCGAAGAGCCTCCGAACCAGAGTGGCGGATGCGGCCGCTGAACCGGCGGGAAGGAAATGTCGGTGCCATGGGCGGAAAGATATTTGCCGTCGAAATCCGCCGGCTCGCCCGAAAGGATTCGCCGCCAGATCGTCAGGAACTCGTCGGTCTGTGCATAGCGCTCGTCATGACTGAGCTTGTTGCCGTCGCCGGCGAGATCGGCCGGGTCGGCTCCAGTGACGACATTGAGCAGGACACGACCACCGGAAATGCGGTCCAGAGTGGCTGCATGACGCGCAAACAGCGCCGGTGTACCGCTGCCCGGCCGAAGTGCCACGAGGAACTTCAGCCGTTCGGTGAGCGGGATCAGCCCGGCCGCCACGATCCAGGCGTCCTCACAACGCGTTCCTGTCGGCAGGAGCACACCCTTGAAGCCAAGCCGGTCCGCAGCCTGGGCGATCTCCCTGAGATAGCCGAAGGTTGCCGGGCGGTGCCGCTCGTCCGTGCCGAGATACGGTCCATCGCCATGGGTCGGCAGATACCAGTAGAGGTCGAGCGGACGGGTGTTGCTGGACATCGGATTGTTTCCTTCAGCGATTGCGGAATGTCTAGGCAAGCGTCAGATCTTGCCCTTCCAGGGGATGAGGCGCTGCTCCAGCCAGCGCATGCCGCTGGTAAAGGCGAAGGCAAGGATGGCGATGACGATGAGGCCGACGAAGACGACGTCGGTGGCGAGGAAATTGGCCGCCGACATGATCATGTAGCCGAGGCCCGACTGGGCCGCGATCAGCTCGGCCGCTACCAGCGTGGACAATCCGGCGCCGATGGCAATCTTCAGGCCGGTCATGATTTCCGGCAACGCGGACGGCAGGATGATGCTGGTGAAAAGTTGCAGCCGGCTCGCACCGAGCGACAGCGCGGCATTGATGCGTTCGGCCGGCACCGACCGGACGCCGGCCTGTGCGGCAAAACAGATCGGGGCGAAGGTCGACAGCGACAGGAGCACGATCTTGGACGTTTCGCCGATGCCCAGCCAGATGATCAGCAGCGGCAGGTAGGCCAGAGGCGGCAGACCCCAGTAGAGATCGATCGGAACGCTGAAGATGCCCTTGACCCAGCGATTGAGTCCCATCAGCAGGCCGAGCGGAATGCCCAGGAAAATGCCGACACCGAGCGCCGCGGCGATGCGGCCGAGGCTGGCGAGTGTGTGCTCGAGGAGCGTACCGTTGGCATAGCCATCGGCCCAGACGGCGCTGAATTGGGTCAGTACCTCGGCGGGCGACGGCAGGAACAGCGGCGACGCCCAGCCGAAGCGCGTGGCCAAAAACCACAAGGCGATGAGCGACGCCAGGGTGACCAGGCTGATGCCGAGCGTGCTTGTCGAAGCGGACCGGCGCGTCTTGGGAGACGGCGCGCGCTGAGCTATCGAAGACGAAAAAGAAGTTCCGGAATTGGCGGCAAGCGTCATTGCAAGGTTCCTGTGCGGGCGCCTTCCGGCTGGTGGATGAGCGAGCGGATTTCCTGCCGCAGTTCGATGAAACGCGGGTGGGACTGGATCGGCCCGATGTCGCCGCTCTCAGCGAAGTCGCGAACGAAGTCGGCGTCGAACCGGGCAACGATGCGGCCTGGTCGAGGCGACATCACAACGATGGTGGTGCCGAGCGTGAGGGCTTCCTCGATCGAATGGGTAATGAACAGGATCTGCTTGCCGGTCTTGGCCCAGACCGAGGCCAGAAGCTGCTGCATCGTCTCGCGCGTCAGGCTGTCGAGGGCGCCGAACGGCTCGTCCATCAGCAGGATCTTCGGATCGGTGGCCAGCGCCCGCGCGATGCCGACGCGCTGGCGCATGCCGCCGGACAGTTCATAGGGCGGCTTTTCGGCGAAATCGGCGAGCCCGACCAGTTCCAGCAGACGCCTCGATCGCTCATGGCGTTCACCGCGCCGCACGCCCCGGTATTTCAGGCCGAGAGCGACATTGTCCAGCACATTGGCCCAGGGCAGCAAGGTATCTTTCTGGAAGACGACGCCACGATCGCCGCCGGGCGCGACAATTTCTTTTCCGTCCAGTGTGATCGTGCCTTCGGTGAGCGGCAGGAAGCCGGCGATCGCGTTGAGCAATGTCGACTTGCCGCATCCGGAAGCACCAACCGCGACAACGATGGAATCTGGAGCGATATCGAGCGAGACGTGATCAAGCGCGTGTACGTCCTGGCCATCCGAGGCCGGAAAAGTCACGCTGGCATCGCGGATTCGAAGCATGGTGGGCCTCCAAGCAGTCTGGCTGGCGAGAATTCCGCCAGCCAGAACCTGAATGTCGTCAGGTGATTTCTAGTTCGAGGCCTTGGCAGCGTCTGCGTATTCCGGATCGGCGAACGCGGCGTAGCTGTCCTTGATGGCGGTGATCTTGTGCTGATCCTTCAGGAAGCCCGCAGTGTCCTTGAGGATTTTCGCAACGGCGCTCTTCTCACCACCGCCCAGCCATTTGTCGGACACCTGCTCGTCGAGCGGCGGAACCACTGTTGTCTTCAACTGCTCCGAATTCTCGGCCGCCGTGCCGCCCTGCAATTTGGCGATCAGCTTGGCGCTCTCGGAGTCCGGTCCCCATGCGGCCGGGTTGCTCAGGTAGGCGGTGTTGTAGCCGTCGATCAGCCGGACATACTGGCCGAGGAAGTCGGGATTGGCCTTGGCGAAATCGCCGGTCACGACCAGCGCGCTGAAGGTCGGCGCTCCACGGTCGGCGACCTGGCCGGCTGTGAGCAGAACCTTGCCGTCCTTTTTGAGTTCAGAGAGTGCCGGATCCCAGACGAAGGCCCCGTCAATGTCGCCGCGCTTCCAGGCAGCGACGATTTCGGGCTGCGGAATGGCGATGACCTGGGTTTCTTTCTCCGAAATGCCTTCCTGCTTGAGGACGGCGAGAAGCTGGTAATGGTCCGTCGATACCGGCGCGGCCGCGAGCTTCTTGCCCCGCAGGTCGGCCGGCGACTTGATATCGGGCCGCACCACCAGGGCTTCTCCGTCACGGGAGACCGAGGAGATGTAGAAGGCCTTCACGTCGATGCCCCTGCTGACGGCTGCGGCGAACGGGCTTGATCCGACATCGCCGATCTGGACGTCGCCGGATGCGATGGCAGCAAAGATGTCAGCACCGGAATTGAAGCGGCGGTATTCGATGTTCCAGCCGGTTTTCTTGGCAAGATCGCCATTGGCAATGCCGAGATTGTAGGGATTGGCACCGGTCTGGTAGGCGATGACGACTTTCTTGTCGTCGGCATGCGCTGCAGCGGATGCGGCCGCTATGGCAAGCCCGACAAGGGCGGCGGAAATAAGTTTTCGCATGGAGCCTTAATCCTTTTGAACAGAGGGCAAACCCCTCGACTGCCCGCCCTATTCAAAGAGCGTTGGATTAAAGTCCACTGATATTATAGACTTAGATAGCAATGGAATTCTTAAAATCAGCTCGCGCTTAAAAAAGAATTCGGATTTAGACGGCACGCTGTCGCCCGCGGGATTATTCAGGCGCAAAATGCGGAGTGCTTACGGGCCGCGCCTTGGCAATATATCGCCCATCAGGCACTTGCCTTGGCACTTTATCCGTCAGGCCGAAGCCGCCCGGACCGGTTGGCTCTTCGGCTGGCGCGGTGAAAGCAGGGCAACGAATTGATCCACGGCCTGCCCGGCCCGCGCCAGAACCAGCGAATCTACGAGCTTGCCGTCGGCAAAGTCGCTGTCACTGCCATAGACGGCGCTCGGCACCGTCAGGGCGGAGTAAAAGCCAAACAGTGGGCGAAGCTGATGTTCGACTACCAGCGCGTGGCGCTGGCCACCACCCGTCGCGCCGATCAGGACCGGCCGGTCGACGAGCGCCAGTGGATCGATGAGGTCGAACAGATGTTGAACAGGCCAGCATAGGAGCCGTTGTAGACCGGCGTCGTGACGATCAGCGCGTCGGCCTGTTCGACCGCGTTTACCACATTCAACGCC
The DNA here is from genome assembly GCF_040318345.1 of Mesorhizobium sp. M1169. Classification (NCBI taxonomy): domain Bacteria; kingdom Pseudomonadati; phylum Pseudomonadota; class Alphaproteobacteria; order Hyphomicrobiales; family Phyllobacteriaceae; genus Mesorhizobium; species Mesorhizobium sp. M1169. The sequence continues at coordinate 51,090 of NZ_JAMYME010000013.1, forward strand.
TCCGGCGTCAATTCCCTTCGCGTAAACGCAGCACCCAGACCACGGCCGGCATCGACAAGATCGAGGAAATTTACTGTGACAGACAATCTTTCGCGCAGCGCCTCGCCGAGATGATGCGCCAGCGTCCGCGACTTCGACGGCCTGTGGGTGTTGCCCGAAAGCACGACGATGTTCTGGCGCAGCCGTTCGACGTGGAAATTCATGGGCTCTCTCATCTGTCCAAAGCAATTGGAAACGCGGGCGGGGCCGCCGGCCCCGCCATTTCGTCGGCGACCGTCAGGCGGCGCGCAGAGGCCGTGTCAGCGGGATCGGCGCGGCCGGCTCCGAACGCGGCACGCGGCCTTCGACCGGATGGCTCGGATCATTGAACCCATGCGTTGAGGCATGACCGGCAGTGACGAGGCGGTCGACAAAGGCCTCGTCCTCGGCGCTCAGCCTGAAGTCCAATGCCTTCGCATAGCTGTCCCACTGTTCCTCGGTACGCGGGCCGGCGATCGCCGCCGTGATCAGCCGGTTGTTCAACACCCAGGCCAGCGCGAAATCGGCGGCCGAGACGCCGCGCGACTTTGCGTGCGCCGCGATCTGCCTGGCGATCTCGATCGATTCCGGGCGCCACTCGGTCTCGGCGATGCGCTTGTCGCCACGGCCGGCCCGCGTGTCGGCGGCAGGCGCCTGGTTCGGCTCGTATTTGCCGGTCAGCACGCCGCGCGCCAGCGGGCTGTAGGAGACGACGCCAAGACCGTAATAGGCGGCCGCCGGCAGCTGTTCGGCCTCGGCGGTGCGGTTGACGATGTTATAGAGCGGCTGGCTGGCTACCGGCCGGTCGATGCCGAGTTCATCGGCCAGATGCGCGACTTCGGCGATGCGCCAGCCACGAAAGTTGGAGACGCCGAAATAGCGCAGCTTGCCCTGGCGGATCAGGTCGGCGATCGCCCGCACCGGCTCTTCCAGCGGCGCATCGAAGACGGCGCGGTGGAAGTAGAACAGGTCGATATAGTCTGTTCCCAGGCGCCGCAGGCTGTTCTCGACCGTCTGGATCACCCATTTGCGCGAATGGCCGCCGAGATTAGGCCCCTTGTCATGCGAGTTGACGAACTTGGTCGCCACGACCCAATGATCGCGCGTCGCCTTGATGCCGCGACCGACGACTTCCTCGGACTTGCCGTTGTGGTAGACGTCGGCGGTGTCGATGAAGTTGATGCCTTGCTCGCGCGCCTTGTCGATGATGCGATGCGCGACCGTCTCCTCGGTCGGCCCGCCGAACATCATCGTGCCCAGGCTGAGCGGCGAAACCTTCAGGGCGCTGCGGCCAAGATAGCGGTAGTCGGACATTTTTCTGCTCCGTTGAATTTCAGTTGATGGTTGGTTCGGCGTAGTGGCAGGCGACATGGTGTCCCGGCGAGATCGCCCGGAACGCCGGTTCCTGCGAACGGCACAGATCGGTCGCCAGCGGGCAGCGGGTATGGAAACGGCAGCCGCTGGGGATGTTCTGCGGGCTTGGCAGATCGCCATGGATCGGCGCGGCCTGACGTCGGCGCGCCGGGTCCGGCACGGCATCCATCAGCGCGCGCGTGTAGGGATGCTTTGGCGAGGTCCACAGCGCCGCATTGTCGGCGCTTTCGACAATGCGTCCGAGATACATCACCAGCACCCGGTCGGCGAAATAGCGAACGACTGATAGATCGTGCGAAATGAAGAGATAGGACAGGCCGAGCTGACGTTTCATGTCGACCAGCAGGTTCAGAATCTGCGCCTGGATCGAAAGGTCGAGCGCCGACACCGGCTCGTCGCACACAACCAGTTCCGGATTGAGGATCAGCGCCCGGGCGATGCCGATGCGCTGGCGTTGCCCGCCGGAAAATTCATGCGGGTAGCGGCCAAGCGAATCCCTCGGCAGACCGACACGCTCGATGATGTCCTCGACGATGGTGCGCCGCTCGGCCGTGTTGCCGATGCCATGGACCTTCAGTGGTGCTGTCAGGATGTCGCCGATCGTGTGGCGCGGATTGAGCGATGCGAACGGATCCTGGAAGATCATCTGGATATTACGGCGCGCCGCCTTCAGCCGGCGCGTGTCGAGAACGGTGATGTCGGTGCCGTTGAACTCGATCCTGCCGCTAGTCGGGTCGACCAGCCGCATGATGGTCTTGCCTAGCGTCGATTTTCCGCAACCGCTTTCGCCGACGAGACCAACCGTCTCGCCGCGTCCGACTTCGAGGGATACGCCATCGACGGCGCGCAGCGTGCCGCCCTGGGCGTGGAAATGGGTGGAAAGGTCAGAGACCGAGAGCAGCGCCATGCGCAACCTCCGGAATGAAGCTGTAGGGGCAGGCGACTAGACGATCCTCGCTCACCTCGACGAGGTCGGGTACGAAATGGGCGCAGCTGTCGCGCGCCACCGCGCAGCGCGGGCGGAACGGGCAGCCCTTTTCGCCGGCGGCCGAGACGATACTGCCGGGAATCTCCGTCAGCCTGGCGTCGCGGTAGTGGAGATTGGTCTTCAGCCGCGGCGACGCCGCCAGCAGGCCGCGCGTATAGGGGTGAAGGGGTGTTCTGAACAGTGCGCCCGGCAGCGCCTGTTCAACCTTGCGGCCGGCATACATGACGACGACCTTGTCGGCCCATTGTGCGACGACGCCAAGATCGTGGGTGATGAGCATGACAGCCATCGACAGTTCGCGGCGCAGCGTATCGAGCAGGTCGAGCACCTGCGCCTGGATGGTCACGTCGAGCGCCGTCGTCGGTTCGTCGGCAATCAGCAGGCGCGGCCGGCAGGCGACGGCGATGGCAATCATGATGCGCTGGCGCATGCCGCCGGAAAGCTGGTGCGGATAGTCATCGATGCGCCGCTGCGGATCGGGAATGCGAACCAGATTGAGAAGCTCGATGGCACGGTTCCGCGCTGCCTTGCCGCGTATGCCTTCGTGCAGCGTCAGCACCTCGGTGATCTGCCGGCCGATGGTCAGCACCGGATTGAGCGACGTCATCGGCTCCTGGAAGATCATGGCGATCTCGCGTCCGCGCAGGCTCCGCATAGCCTTCTGGTCGAGACCAAGCAGATCCTTGCCGGCGAATTCGATCCTGCCATTGGGTATTTTCGCCGAGCGCGGCAGAAGCTGCATCAGGGCGAGCGCGGTCAGCGACTTGCCGGATCCTGATTCACCAACGATCGCCAGCGTCTCGCCCTCACCGACCTCGAAACTCAGCCGGCTGACCGGCTCGGCGGTCGGGAAGCGAACCGTCAGACTGTCGATCCTGAGCAAAGGAGCGGCCATCTCTATCGCTCCTGTGAGAAGCGCGGGTTGAGCGCGTCGTTGAGGCCGTCACCGATCAGGTTCAGCGCCAGCACGGTAAAGACGATCGCAAGTCCCGGCAGCGCTGTCAGATACCAAGCGGTGCGGATCAATTCCCTGCCCGCTCCGATCATCGAGCCCCAGCTGACGACGTTGGGATCGCCGAGGCCCATGAAGGACAGCGCCGATTCCATCAGGATCGCGGTCGCCACCATCACCGACGAGGTCACGATCAACGGCGGCAGCGCATTGGGCAGTATCTCGCGGAAGATAATGCGGACATGGCCGTAACCGAGGCTGCGGGCGGCCATGACGAAATCCTTCTCGCGGATGGCCCGGAATTCGGCGCGGGTCAACCGCGCCACCGTCGGCCAGGTGATGACGGCGATCGCCACTGTCACGACAGGCGCGGTCGGCTGCGCGATCGCCACCATGACGACCAGCAGCACGAAGCTCGGTATGGTCTGAAAGATCTCGATCAGGCGCACCAGCAGGTCGTCGATCCAGCCGCCGAAGTAGCCGGCGGCGGCGCCGACCAGGATGCCGAAGCTGAGGCCGAGCGCGGTCGCCACCAGGCCGACGAACAGCGAAATCCGCGCGCCATGCAGAATGCCCGAAAGCACATCGCGGCCCATGGAGTCCGTGCCCAGTGGGAAGGCTGGGTTCTGGCCCGGCCACAGGAAGGGCCGCGCCACCATCGATAGCGGATCGGCCGGATAGAGGACTGGTGCCAGCAGTGCGGCCAGCACGACCAGTGACAGGAACACAACGCCGAACATGGCGTTGGGATTGCGCAGGAAAACCTTCAGCGCACGCCCGCCAGCGGCTATCGGCACCGACGCTGCCGAAGCGGAGCGTGCGTCGGGCGCGTGGAGATTGCTCCAACTCTTTGCCTCGGGTTCAGGCAGTGCCGCGGGCCCGCGGGCATCGGCATGGAGACGGCGGGAACGGGCATCGCCCGCGGCGAAATCGGTGGAAGCCATCAGCGTACTCCGATGCGGGGATCGAGCCAGGCGTGCAGAAGATCGACGGTCGCGTTGGCGATGATCACCAGCAGCGACGACAACAGAAGGATGCCGAGCAGCACGGTGAAATCGCGGCCCATGACCGCTTCGAAGGCGAGACGCCCGAGGCCGGGCCAGGAATAGACAGTCTCGACAACCACGGCGCCGCCGAGCATGCCGCCGACATGCATGCCGGCCATGGTGGTAATGGGGATCAGCGCGTTGCGAAGGACATGGCGAATGGTGATGAAGGCCGGCGGCAGGCCCTTGGCTGCGGCGGTGCGTACGTAGTCCTGCGACTGGACCTCCAGCATCGCCGCTCGTGTCAGCCGCGCATAGATCGCCACGTAGAACAGCGCCAGCGACAGTGCCGGCAGGATCATGTAGCGCGCCCTGTCCCAGAGCCCGGCAAGGCCGGTCAGGTTGCTGCCGATGGTTCCCGAGCCGCCGCTCGGCAGCCAGCCGAGCTTGACCGAAAACAGCACGATCAGCATCAAGCCGATCCAGAAACCCGGGATTGAATAGAACAGCAGCGAAATAACGGAGAGCACACGATCCGGCAGGCGCCCGGCAAACACCGCCATCACCGATCCAAGGGCGAGGCCGAGCACAATGGCGACGGCCAGAGCCACCGCCATCAGCACCAGCGTGCCGGGCAGCCGCTGGCCGATCAGGTCGGCGACCGGCATGCCGTAGCGCGGCGAAAAGCCGAGGCTGAAATGCGCCAGATTGTAGAGATAGTTGAACAGCTGGACGAGAAGCGGATTGTCGAGCCCGAAGCGCTGGCGAAGCGCCGCCATCGTTTCGACAGTGGCCGAGCCAGCCTCGCCGGCCATGACATCGGCGGCATCGCCGGGCGCGAGCTGCAGCAGGAAGAAGTTCAGGATGACGATGCCCAGAACGGTCGGCACCGCCTGCATGGCGGTGCGCCGGAAGGTTCTGCCAATGCGCGTCAGGGTCGACATCGTTTTCGCTATCCCGGCTGTGGCTGACGATGCGGGTTTGCTGTTTCCCGGAAAGTTCCGTGCTTTTTAGTTGACAAGATTTATAGACATTGTCAAACCTGATTTAAGAAATTTTATCCTGCAAATGGCCTCATTGCAGAATAGAATTTTATTTCATACTACAAACTTAGCTGTTTGAAGTATGAAATCTTAAGCGCGGGAGCAGGTCGGCCAAATCTTTTCGCAAACGGGCCCGCTCTTGGAACGACGGATTTTTAGCCTGGTGGCCGACGATCGGCCGATCGGGTCCGGCAGCAAAAAAGGACCAGGACGCTATGTCTCATTTCCTCAGTCCGAACCGCCGCAGGTTCCTCGGCATCTCGGCGGCCGCGCTCGGAGCGACCCTGTTGCCTGCATCGCGCAGCGCCTACGCCGCCGAGCCGAAACAGGGTGGAACGGCGACGCTGGTGCTCTCGGCTGAGCCGCCTGTGCTGACGACCATCGCCCACACGGCATTCAATTCGGTCTACGTCTCGGCAAAGACCACCGAGGGCCTGCTGACCTATGATTTCGATCTCACGCCGCGCCCATCCCTGGCCAGACAATGGTCAGTCAGTGGCGATGGGCTGCAATACACCTTCAAGCTGCGCGAAGGCGTGAAGTGGCATGATGGCCAGCCGTTCACCGCCGCCGACGTCGCCTATTCGATCACCACGATCAGAGAGGTTCATCCGCGCGGCCGCAACACCTTCCTCAACCTTGTAGACATCCAGACGCCGGATCCGCTGACCGTAGCGCTGGTTCTGTCGAGGCCGGCGCCTTACCTGATCACGGCCCTGGCTGCGGCCGAAACGCCAATCGTGCCGAAGCACCTCTATGACGGCACAAAGGCAGCCGAAAATCCGGTCAACGTCGCTCCGGTCGGCACCGGCCCGTTCGTCTTCAAAGAATGGGTGCGCGGCAGCCACATCGTTTACGAACGCAATCCTGACTACTGGGACGCACCGCGCCCCTATCTCGACCGGTTGATCCTGCGCTTCATCCCGGACGCTTCGGCGCGCGCGCTGGCGCTGGAGACCGGCGAGATCGATCTGGCGCCGGCAACGCCGATTCCGTACAGCGATTTGCAGCGCCTCGAAACGCTGCCGCATATCGGTTTCGAGAAACAGGGCTACCAATATTCCAACGGCATCAGCCGGGTCGAATTCAACCTGGAGAAAGCCTATTTCCAGGATGTTCGCGTCCGCCGTGCCTTCGCCCATGTCATCGACCGCAACGTCATTCGCGAGACGATCAACTATGGCTATGGCGAAACCATTCCGGGCCCGATCAACCCCAATCTGAAGAAGTGGTTCGTCGCCGACCTGAAGACCTATCCGGTCGACACGGCCGCCGCCGATAAACTGCTCGATGAAGCAGGCTTGCCGCGCGACGCCAACGGTACCCGGCTCAAGCTTGTCAACGACTATGTCCCGAGCGGCGAAACCTACAAGCGCGGCGCCGATTACATCAAGCAGGCATTGGCCGCGGTCGGGATCGAGGTCACCGTGCGCAGCCAGGATTTCGCCACCTACACCAAGCGCATCTACACCGACCGCGACTTCGACTTCACCTTCAACGGCATGAGCAATCTGTTCGACCCGACGGTAGGCGTACAGCGCCTCTACTGGTCGAAAAATTTCAAACCCGGCGTGCCGTTCTCCAACGGTTCGAAATACAGCAATGCCAAGGTCGACGAACTTCTTGAAGCGGCCGCCGTCGAGGTCGACCACGAAAAGCGCTTCGAGCAATGGGCCGCGATCCAGCAGATCCTTGTCGAGGACCTGCCCGATATCGGCATCGTCAGCCAACCGGAAATCACCCTCTACAACAGGCGCATAGCCGGTCACACGGTGGGCGCCGAGGGCAATGCCGGCTCCCTCGCAACCGCCCATATCGTCGCCTGAGCCCTGACCCGTGCGCGGTCCTTCGCACGGGTTCCCTTCCTCCACCCGAGAAAGTTCGCCATGACGCTCGCCCACAAGCCTGGTTCCATCGTCGGCACGCCCTTCTTCAAGGCGCCGACCGACTATCCGGACAGCCCGCTGTCGAAAGCGCTTCAGCAGCCGGTGCTGCTCGGGCTATTCCTGCCGATCCAGGCCGGTGGCTGGACCAACTCGACGCTGCCGCGCTCGACCGACTGGCGCTTCGACTACAATCGCGATCTGACGTTGAAGGCCGAGGAGCTTGGCTTCGACCTCGTCTTCGCGCTCAGCCAGTGGCTGCCCAAGGGCGGTTATGGCGGTGTCTTCAACGGCCAGGCGCTGGACAGTTTCGTGTCCGTCGCGGCCATGGCCGCGATCACCAAGAAGATCATGCTGATCTCGACCATGCATGTTCTCTACGGTCCCTGGCATCCGCTGCATCTGGCGAAATTCGGCGCCACACTCGACCACATCTCCGGCGGCCGCTGGGGCATCAACGTCGTCACCGGCCATCGCGCCGTCGAACATGAAATGTTCGGCTGGAACCGTATCGAGCACGACCGCCGCTATGAACTCGCCGCCGAGTTCGTCGAAGTGCTGCAGCGACTGTGGCAGGACGACGAGAATTTCTCATTCTCCGGAGAATCGAGCTGGAAGCTCAATGGCGGCTTCGTCACGCCCAAGCCGAATTATGGACGGCCGATCCTGGTCAATGCCACCGGCTCCGACGCCGGCATTTCCTTTGCCGGCCGTTATTCCGACATCGTCTTCGTCACCAGCCCGGCCGGCTCCGACATCGCCAGCGCGCTGGAAGCGCTGCCGGCGCATACGAAGAAAGTGAAGGACGCGGCCCTTGGTGTCGGCCGCACCGTGCGCACGCTGCTCAACCCGCTGGTCATCAGTCGGCCGACCGAGAAGGAGGCCTGGGCGGTCGCCGATGAGATCGTCGCCCATGCCGACAGCCGCACGCCGAAAGGCTTCCAGACCTTCAACAGCGATGCCCAGGCCTGGAAAGGACGCGAGGGCCGCGACGATCCCTACGCCAAGGTCGGCGGCAACATCTATCTCATTGGCACGCCCGAACAGATCGTCGAGCAGTTCGTCAAGTTGAAGGACGCCGGCATCGACGGCCTGCAGCTGTCCTTCTTCGATTTCAAACCTGACCTCGAATTCTTCGGCGAGAACATCCTGCCGCTGATGAAGCAGGCTGGCCTGCGCAACACCTGAGGAGCAATCATGACCGCGACTGCGATCTCCGAAATCTGGTACACACGCTGCCCGGTGCCGACGCCCGTCGGGCTCGCCGCACAGCTCGGGCTTCTCGACGAGACCTTTCGCAAGGAGGGGATTGAATTGAAGTCGATCATCGATTCGCCCAATCGCGACATCCGCCAGAGCCATTTCAACCACACGCTCGACTGGTCGTTCCGCCACGGCGGCAACGTGCCGCCGATCCGCGCGCGGTCCGAAGGACGCAAGACGCGTCTCGCCGGCATCACCTGGACCGACGAATTCCAGGCAATCATCGCCTTGCCCGGTTCCGGCATCAGGACAACCCGGGACCTGAAAGGCCGCCGCTTCGGCATCGCCCGGCGCCCCGAGGGAATCGTCGACTTCATGCGAGCGACGGCGTTGAAGGGACTGGTCTCGGCGCTCTCGCTCGAGGGCCTTGGCTATGGCGACGTCGAGATCGTCGACATAGCGCTGGCCGACAGCGTGCTCGACAGCCAGGAAGGACCGTCGCTGTTCGGCCTCAAGCGCAAGCAGGCCTATGGCGAGGAAGCCGCAGCCCTGATCCGCGGCGAGGTCGACGCCATCTATGTCAAAGGCACGGCCGGCATCAATGTCGCCAATCTGATCGGCGCCATCCAGGTCGTGGAATTCGGCTTCCACCCCGACCCGAATATCCGCATCAATTCCGGTTCGCCGCGCGTGCTGACCGTCGATGAACTGCTGGCGGAACAACGCCCCGATCTGGTCGCGCGACTGATCGAGACCATCCTGCGCGCCAGCGCCTGGGCCGAGGCGCATCCGGAAGAGACGCAGCGCTTTGTTGCCCGCGAAGCCGGGGCCACCGAGGAACAGGTGCTGGCCGCCAATGGCCCGGATGTCCATAAGCATCTCGGCCTCGGACTGCAGCCTGAGCTCGTCGCAGCGGTTTCCCACTACAAGAATTTCCTGCGCGACTGGGGCTTCCTCGCCGGCGATTTCGACGTCGAGGCCTGGGTCGATCGCCGGCCGCTCGATCTGGTGAACATTCGCGCCGCCGCCTGAGAGAAAGCCAACGTCATGATGTCGACAATTGCCGAGTTTCCGCAACTCCTCGAGAAAGTGGCCGGCCTTGCCGACGACTTCGCGCTGACCGCCGCGCATCACGACGCGACCGGGGAATTCCCATTCGCCAATTTCGACCGGCTTCACCAGGCGGGGCTGCTTGGCCTGGTCACGGTGCGCGAACATGGCGGCTTCGGTGGCGGGCTGACGGAAGCACAGGCGGTGATCGCCGAGATTGGCCGTGGCGAGCCGTCGACGGCGCTGGTGCTGGCCATGCACTACAACAGCCAGTATGCGATGCGGAAATCCGGAAAATGGCCGCGCCATCTGGTTCAGCGGATTGTCGAGGCCGGCCGTCTTGGCCCTGCTTTGATCAACGCCGCCCAAGCCGAGCCGCGGATTGGCTCGCCCGCCCATGGCAAGCCGCCCGAAACCATTGCCCGGCGCGACGGCAATGTCTGGCGGATATCCGGCCACAAGAACTACGTCACCGGCATTCCTATTCTGAAATGGGTGAACTTGCTGGCGCTGACCGACGAGCCGCAGCCCCGCCTGGCTTCATTCCTGGTGCCGACCGACGCGCCTGGATTGCGTGTCGAAAAGACATGGAACGCCGCCGGCATGCGGGCGACGGCCAGCGACGACATCATTCTGGATAATGTTGTGGTTCCTGCCGAAGACATCACCGAGGCGCAGCCGGCATCCGAGCCGCTGAGGCGCGAGGAAGGCGCGACGGCGTTCTTCTTTTCGCTGATCGGCGCTGTCTACCACGGTGCCGCCCGTGCTGCCCGTGACCGGCTTGTCTCCTTTGTCAGCACGCACGCGCCGGCAAGTCTTGGTGCGCCGCTGTCGACCGTGCCGCACATCCAGGCAGGGCTCGGTGAGATCGAGGTCAGGCTTGCGAGCAGCACGCGGCTGCTGCGTTCGCTCGCCGAAGATGTCGACGCCGGCCGGCCTGTGGGCACCGACGGCATGACGGTCAGGCATGTCGTCATCGACAATGCCGTTGCCGTCACCTCGCTGGCGCTGGAGCTTGCCGGCAATCCAGGCCTTAACAGAGATTTCCAGCTTGAGCGCCACCACCGTGATGCGCTGACCGCCCGTTCCCACGCACCGCAGAACCACATGATCCGCACGATCGCCGCCAAGGCGACGCTCAGCCGCCATATCGCCCGGCAGTTGGCCGAGACGCCGGCTATTGCCGCGGGCAAGCCCAAGCTCGCGGCGGTCGGTTGAGCGCCATGACAACAGAACATGTCGAAGTCGCCATCATCGGCGGAGGCCCCGGCGGCCTGACACTGGCGCAAGGCCTGAAGAAGAACGGCATCAGTGTCGCGGTCTTCGAGAAGGACCGCGCCCGCACCGACTATGTCCAGGGTTTTCGTCTGCGCATCCGCCAGCGCGGCATCGATTCCCTGATCGCCAATTTGCCGCCGGAACTCTACGACGCTTTTGTCGCCACGCTCGGCCAGGCGCCGGATCGCAACATCCTGCTCGACGAGAATTTCAACATCCTGGGCGAGGATGCCTGGGGCGGCGGCAACGCGCCGGGCGAGGCCGACGACACGCATATCGAAAAATCGGTAAGCCGTATCACGCTGCGCCAGGTGCTGTTGTCCGGCCTCGACGGCATCATGCGCTATGGCAAGGTCTTCTCTCGCTACGACGAGCAGCCGGATGGTTCGGTCGTCGCGCATTTCGAGGACGGCTCGGCAATCCATGCCGACGTGCTGGTCGGTGCCGACGGCGCCCGCTCGCGGGTGCGCCAGCAACTGGTGCCGCATGCGCGAAGCTTCGACACCGGCGTCAGGCGTCTGGCCGGCAAGATGACGCTGCATGCCGCAGCCCTTCACCAGATCTCGCCGCTGCTACTCGACTACAATGCCGGCGTCAGGCCAACCGAAGGTCATGGGCTTATGGTCACCAGCCACAGGGTCAATGTCGACGCATTCCGAAAGCATGGACTGATCGGGCTGGACGACGCCACCCACAAGGATTTTTCCGGCTTCCATTTCAACAACACCACCAGCTATGTCTGGTGGAACACCGCCTATGAAAAGGACGAACTTGCCACAGACGACGCGCTGGCAAAGCTCTCCGGTTCAGAACTGATTGACCTGCTGATCTCGAAGATCGCCCACTGGCACCCGGAAATCCTCAACCTCATCCGCTACACCGACCCATCGACGGTGGCGCTGCTTCATGTCCACAGCTCCGAACCTGTCGATCCCTGGCCGACGAAACCGGTGACGCTGCTTGGCGATGCCATCCACGCCATGACCTATTTTCGCGCGCTTGGCGGCAACACCGCGATCTACGACGCCGGGCTGCTGGTGCCAGAGCTGGTGGCCGCCAAACGCGGCGACAAGCCGCTTCTCCAGGCGCTGTCGGAGTATGAGGCCAAGATGCTGGAGCACGGCGCCAAAGCCGTGCGGTCTTCGCTGACGGCGATGCAGAAGAACGTGCTGGCGGGCCGTCGCCGCCAATCGGAAGCCGCCGAATAGTGGCCCCCGAAAAAATCGCCTGACAGTGCTCCTGCCCTACGCCGCTTCCACCAGGCTGGTCGACTGGAAGTCGTACAAGAGGATCGCGATCTCGAAGCCGCGCCGCTGCAGCCAATGCGCCGTCGTCGCCGCGCGGACACCGAGCAGATCGTCGATCAGCACGACGCGGGCGCCGCGCACGGCGATGGTGCGATAGGCGACACCGAGCAACTGCCCGCCCTCAGACGCGATCGACCCCGGAATATGCGCTTCGGCGAACTCGTCGGGCGTGCGCACGTCAAGCAGGTAGGTCGTCCGCGTTTCGTCCTTCGCCCAGTTTGCGGCCGTGGCCGCATTGATGCGGGGAAAGCTGTCGCCTTCGGCAAGCTTTGCGATGTGCTCCCCGGCGAAACGCTTGGCATCCTCGCTTGCCGGACCATAGATTGCGGTCTTGCCGGTTTCGAGTGCAAGACCGGCCTCGCGCCATGCCCTGGTGCCGTCGTGCAGATAGGCGACCCGGTTGGGCACGCCGGCATCGATCAGTGTCTGCGCCCCGATGATGGCGCGCGGCAGGCCGGCGCAGGAGACGACAACCTGCGTCTCCGGTGAACGCACCAGGTCGGCGAAGCGTAGCACCAGCTCGGCGCCCGGCACGCTGATGGCGCCCGGCACATGGTCCTTTTCGAACTCCGCCACCGTGCGGCTGTCGAGCACCACCACGTCGGCGCCTCGGCCTCTGAGCACCGCGAGCTCTTCAACGCTGACGACCGGGGTCCCCTTCTCGTCGCGGATCGCCAGCGAAAAATCGACGCCCGGCGTATCGAAGGTCGGCAGGTCTTCAACGCCGCTTTGCGTCCATTCCGGAATTCCACCGTTCAGCGAAAACAGCTGGGTACGGCCATACCCCACCAGTCGTTCGATAAGTTGCTCGGCAACGCCGCTGCCGTCGTCCGCCAGCACGGTGCGCACCGATTTGCGCGGGATGAAGCGGTCGATCTCGGCCTCGACCTGAGCCGCGGGCAGGTTGGTGGCGAACAGCGGCGATGCGTATCCGACAGTCGCGCTGTCGCGAATGTCTAGCACCGCCAGTTCTTCGCCATCCGCCAGCCATTGGCGAAACATTTTCGAATCGATCGTCCTGTCGCTCATGATGCTTTCCTCTCTTGCTGTTCAGCGGCGCCACGGATCGGACGCGCAAGGCCGAGGTTCTCGCGCAACGTCCCGCCTTCGTAAGCAGTCCGGAACAGACGCCGCCGCTGCAGCTCCGGAATGACGAGGTCGACAAAATCGGTGAGGCCCGTCGGCAGGATCGGCGGCATGACGTTGAAGCCGTCCGCCGCGCCACCGGCGAACCACTCCTCCATCATGTCGGCCACATCCTTTGGCGTGCCGACGATCTGGAAATGGCCGCGCGCGCCGGCAACGGCGAGATACAATTGGCGGATGGTCAGGTTCCGGCTCGCGGCCAATTCGGAAACGACTTTCAGGCGGCTCTTCACGGCATCGGAACTGCCCAGTTCCGGCAACGGTCCGTCGAGTGAATGGCCGGAAAGATCGACACCGCCGAGCAATCCTGAAACCAGCGCCACACCAACCACAGGATCGACCAGGCGCTGGATCGCATCGAACTTGTCCTCGGCCTCCGTGCGCGTCGGTGCGACGACCGGGAAGACACCGGGCATGATCTTCAAGCTGTCGGCGGAGCGGCCAAACGAGCCCAGCCGGCCTTTCAGTTCGCCGTAAAAGCCGCGCGCCGATTCGATGGTCGGGTGGGCGGTGAAAACCACCTCCGCCGTCCGCGCCGCCAAGTGCTGGCCGGCATCGGACGAGCCCGCCTGGACGATGACGGGATGGCCCTGCGGTGGGCGAGCGACGTTGAGCGGTCCCTTGACGCGGAAATGCCGGCCGGCATGGTCCGGGGCGTGGATGCCGCGCCGGTCGATGGCGATCCCCGAAGCCTTGTCGGCGACGAAGGCATCGTCGTCCCAGCTGTCCCAAAGCTTCTGCGCGACAGCGACGAATTCCTCGGCGCGGGCGTAACGGTCGGCATGAACGGGATGCTGGTCGAGGCTGAAATTCGCCGCCGCCGGCGCATCGGCTGAGGTGACGACATTCCAGCCTGTCCTGCCGCCGCTGAGATGATCGATCGAAGCGAACAGCCGCGCCAAGTGGAACGGCTCCCAATAGGTGGTCGAGGCGGTCGCAACGAGCCCGATCCCTTGCGTGATGGTCGAGAGCGCCGACAAAAGCGTCAGCGGCTCGAAATGCACGACATGGCCGGTGCGCTCGAAGGTGTCGATCGGCTGCTCGCCATTGCGCGCGCTGAGGCTGTCGGCCAGAAACACCATGTCGAACAGGCCACGCTCGGCAGTGCGCGCGGCGTCCGCATAGTGCTGGAAGCTCAGGCCCGGATTGGCAGGCACATCGGGATGGCGCCAGGCAGCGACATGATGGCCCGGTCCGCGAACAAAGGCTCCAAGCCTTATCTTTCGATTTTCAGTCATCAGCGGTTCTCGGGCTGGTCGCAAAGGGCGTTCCTATCTAGCGCCTGCCAAACCCGCTGAGTGAAAGAATGCCTTTCGTCAGCTGGCAATTATTGTTTTTTTGACATCGGGTTACGGGAAAGCACGATGATCGTTGCCGGGGCGATGGGCTGGAGCCACGACCACCGGCGTCGCAAAGGTTCTTGATGCTTCATACCCCTTCCTCCCCGCTACGCTCGATCCCTCGTTCAATCATCATCGTTGGCGGCGGCTTTGCCGGCGCGGTTACCGCGATCAAGCTGCTCGACCGTTCAACTGAGCCGCTGGCAATCACCATCATCGAGCGCCGGGCCGAGCTTGGTCGCGGCGTTGCCTATAGCACCGTCGATCCACAACACCTCGTCAACGGCGCGGCGCGCATCTTCTCGCTGCATCCGGACGATCCCGATCACCTCGTTCGCTGGCTTATGGCGAATGGGCCGGAGCACGGCTGGACACCGCCCGAGGATGTCCCGGACTCAAGCCCGCCGCGCTGGCTGTTCGGCAGCTATGTCCAGTCGGAACTGACAAGAGCGATCAGAGAAGCAGATCCGCGTTCTTCGCTGCGCCACATCAAGGCATCCGCCGTCGACATGCTGACGGGTCCGTCCGGGGTATGCGTCGGCACCAGCGATAGCCAGCAATTGCTGGCGGATGAGGCGGTACTGGCAACCGGGGTGTTCCAGAGCCAGCCGTCCACCACGGAAGCAGCCGTCGTCGGCGATCCCCGTTATGTCGCCAATCCCTGGGATTCGGCGGCGCTCGATCGGCTCGCCGGCAGCAAGGAACTGCTGCTGATCGGCTCCAGCCTCAGCATGGTCGACGTCGTCGCCAGCATGGAAGCGCGCGGCTTCAAGGGCGGTTATCGCGTCGTGTCGCGGCGCGGACAGATCGTCGAACCTCGGCGCAACGTGGAAGCGTGGCGCGATTTCCTCGCCGGGCGGCCGCTGCCGAAAACCACCAGGGCGCTTCTCGCACTGGTCAAGGCCGAACGCCGGGCAATCGAACCCACCGGCCTGGACTGGCAAGGGCTGCCGCTGACGATCCGGCCGTGGATCCTGGCCTTGTGGCAAGGCGCCACCGACAAGGAGCGCTTGAAGTTCGCACGCCATCTGCGCGCCTTCTGGGATGTCACCGCGCACCGCGCGGCGCCACCGAGCTTTGAGCGCGTGGCACTGGCGCGAAGCCAAGGCCGTTGGACGGGTCGAGCGGGACGGGTGCTGGCACTCCATCCGCAGGCAAACGGCATCGTCGCTGAAATCCGCTGGCGTGATACCGGCGCGGTCGAACGGTTGCGCTTCGACGGCGTCGTCAACTGCCGCGGCCATCAGGAGCATGATTGGCGGCGGATCGCCGATCCATTCGTCCGCAGCCTGCTTGAGAACGGCATCGTCAGGCCCCATGCGACCGGCTTCGGCATCGACGCGACGCATGGCGGCCAAGTGATTGCCGGTAACGGCAAGACCCATGGCAATCTGTTCGCCATCGGCCATCCGCTGCGCGGCGTCGCCTGGGAATCGAGCTCGATCGGCGAACAACTAGCGCAGGCCATAGCCCTTGCCGGCCTTCTGGTCGGCGCCAGCCCAAGGCTGCGTGCTTTGGCCTGAAGTTACCAGCTTTGCGAAATGGAAGA
The DNA here is from genome assembly GCF_040318345.1 of Mesorhizobium sp. M1169. Taxonomy (NCBI): domain Bacteria; kingdom Pseudomonadati; phylum Pseudomonadota; class Alphaproteobacteria; order Hyphomicrobiales; family Phyllobacteriaceae; genus Mesorhizobium; species Mesorhizobium sp. M1169. The sequence continues at coordinate 67,207 of NZ_JAMYME010000013.1, forward strand.
AACGAAAACGGCCGCAGCTCTATGCGGCCCTTCTCTCATGATTGCCCGGCAGATTTAGGCGTTCGGGTCGAGATAGGCGTCGGCGAAATTCGCTGACAGGCCTTCGGCGCCAGGCGCGTAGTTCTTGACGGTTTTGCGGGCGATGATGATGGTCGGTGGCGCGATCAGATTGATGATCGGCAACTCGTCGGCGATGATCTCCTGGAACTTGAAGAAGAGCTGCTTGCGCTTGGCCTCGTCTAGCTCGACCGATGCGGCTTCCAGCAACCGGTCAACCTCCGGGTTCTCATAGTGCGCGCCGTTGGAGAACGGCAGCCCTTTCTTGATGTTCTTCGACCAGTAGAGTCGCTGTGCGCCGGCGCTCGGATCGAAGATGTTGCCGCAGGATTCCGTCGACAGGTCCCATGTGCGGTCGGTGTAGATGGTTTTGACATAGGTGCCGAAGTCGAATTTTTCGATCTCGGCATCGATGCCGATCTTGGCCAATGCCTGCTTGAGGAAGTCGGCATAGCCCCACGGATTGTAGGGATTGTTGGTGAGCCTGAGCTTGAAGCGTACGCCGTCAGCCCCACGCTTGAAACCGGCCTCGTCGAGCAGTTTTTCCGAGAGCGCCGTATCGAACGTCGCGGCCTTCACATCGGGATCGAAATACTTCTTGTTGACGACGCTGATCGGCGTCGGCGAGACTTGGCCATAGCCGTAAAACACGATTGCATTGATCGCGTCGAGGTCGATCGCGTGCGCGATTGCCTGACGGACCTTCTTCTCCTTCAGGATCGGGTTTTCGAGGTTGATGATCAGTTGGTGCAGCGGGCCGCTATAGGCGAAGACCGTGCTGTCGACGACGAATTGCGGCAGCGCCTTGAAACGCTCCAGGTCGGCGAAGGCCACCGGGTTCGGTCCGATGTCGACCTCGCCCGTTTCGAGCGCCGCAGCGCGCGCGCCCGGATCGGTGATGAAGCGGAAGATGATCCGGTCGAGATAGGGTTTAGGCGCATCCCAATAGGTCGGATTCTTTTCGACGAGGATGTGGCTGCCCTTTACCCATTCCTTCAGCACAAACGGCCCGCTGCCGATGATCTGCTTGAAGGACGGATCGTTGGCCGGCCTCAGCTTCTCGTAGATATGTTTGGGCACGACAGGCGATTCCGTCGCGGCCAGCCCCGAGATCAGGGCGGCGGATGGCTTCGACAATTTGATCTTCACGATATGCGGGTCCGACGTGTCGATGTCGGTGACGTTCTGGAAGGTGATGCGCCCGCGCGGATGCGCTTCGCGCAGCCGGGAGATAGAAAAGGCCACGTCCTCGGAGGTCAAATCATGGCCATCGCTGAACTTCACCCCCTGGCGCAGCTTGAAGACGTATTCGAGCCCGTCGTCGCTGATCGACCATTCGGTGGCCAGTTGCGGTCGCGGATTGAGATCGTAGTCGTAGGCGAGCAGGCCGTCGAAAATCTTCGGACCGATGGTGGCCGGTCCGCCAGCGCTGGTGTTGATGGAAACGATCTGGTTGGGCTCGGGATAGTAGACGAAGTTGAGCGTGCCTCCGGCCACCGGCTTTGCGTCTTCTGCGAATGCCCCGGCGGGAAGTCCAGCACTCGCGCCGGCCAGCAGCAGGAACTGATTGAACAGGCGTCGATTGATGGTCATGGTCGGTACTCCGAATTGCGCGATTTATCTTTGATGGAGAAAAGTCGGGATCGTCGTTTTCACGCGCCGGTCCCAACCAGAGGGCTTGCAGAACGCTTAGGCGTTTGGCGCGAGCCATATCTGCGCGAAGCTGTTGTTGATCCCCTGAGCGCCGGGCGCAAAATCCCGGACCTTCTTGTTGGCGACGATCTGGGCGCCGGCGGCGACCAGATCGACCGACACCACGTCGTCATGGATGATGTGCTGGAATTTGTACCAGAGCTCGCGCCGCTTGGTCTCGTCGGGCTCGATCGCCGCCGCTTCGAGGATCTGGTCGACCTCGGCGTTTGCATAGTGGCTTGCGTTGGAGAAGACGAGGCCGATCTTGAAGTTCTTCGACCAGTAGGCGCGCTGGACGCCGAGCGTCGGATCGAAGGTGTTCGACAGCGACTCGACGACCAGGTCCCAGGCGCGGTCGGTGTAGACGGTCTTCAGGAACGTCGACAGGTCAAGCTTCAGGATCTCGGCATCGATGCCGACCGTCGCCAACGACTGCTTGATGAAATCGGCATAGGACGCCGGCAGGAACGCGTTGTAGGCAAGCCGGAGCTTGAAGCGCGTCCCATCGGCGCCACGCGGATAGCCGGCGTCGTCGAGCAGCTTCTCCGCCAGTTTGGGGTCGGGCTCGCGCGCCTTGATGCTGGGGTCATACCATTTGGGCAGCGCCGTGCTGATCGGGCTCGGCGATACCTGCGCATAACCGTAGAGCGCGATGTCGACCAGCTTCTGCAGGTCGATTGCGTGGGCGATGGCAAGGCGCACATCGCGCTTGGTCAGGATTTCGTTCTCGTAGTTGAAGAACAATTGCTGCTGTGGGCCGGAATAGGCGTAGGTGTTGGTGTCGACGACCAGAGCGGGGTTTGCCTTCAGCCGTTCGATGTCGGCCAGCGGCACGGGATTGGCGCCGATATCGATCTCGCCGGTTTCAAGAGCCGCCGAACGCGCGGCCGGGTCGAGGATGACGTGCAGGACGATGCGGTCGAGGTAGGGCCGAGGCGCGTCCCAATAGTCCGGATTGCGGTCGAAGATCAGATGGCTGCCGGGCACCCATTCCTTGAGAATGAAGGGACCGGTGCCGATCGTCTGTTCGAGCTTCGGCTGTTCCGCCGGCTTGAACGTTTCGTAGACGTGCTTCGGCACAATTGGTGATTCCGAGCTGCTCAGTGCCGTGATCAGATAGGGCGCCGGCTTCGAAAGCACGATGATAGCAGTATGCGGATCAGGCGTCTCGACCGCGGTCACGTTTTGGTAGGTGATGCGGCCGCGCGGATGCGCCTCCTTCAGCCGGAAGATGGTGAAGGCAACGTCTTCCGACGTGAAGTCCTTGCCGTCATGCCATTTGACGCCCTCGCGCAGCTTGAAGGTGTAGCGCAGGCCGTCATCGCTGATCGACCACTCCGTCGCCAGCAGCGGTTTCGGGCTGAGGTCATAGGCGAAATCAAGCAGACCTTCATTCACCTTGGGACCGATCGCCTGGCCGGTGCCCGACGAGGTGTTGATTGCAATCAGCGACGTGGGGTCGGGATAGTAGGCCCAGTTGAGCGTGCCACCCTGGACCGGCGTTCCTTCGGCAGCGAAAGAAACCCCGGGCAATGCGAAGCTCGCACCGCCAAGCAACAGCAGCTGGTTGAAATGACGACGATTGACAGACATGGCCTTGAGCTCCGGAAAACGGCTTCGATGGCATCCGGCGGCCGAACACACTCCGGCGCCTCGACGCGATGATCTCTGCCACGCCGCAAAACCGGAAGAATGATTTTCTATCGTCTGCCGAAAGCACCGCTTCGCACGACCGTTTCATTCCAGGATCTGGCAAAGCTGCTCGACGCCCAAATCAGCGCTCCGATCTTATTTCTACAAGAATTGTAGACATTACGATTTTTTAGATTTCCGTTCCCGCTGCCGCGACGCTGCGGCAAACGAAATTTTCCACCGGGCACTTTGGCGCAAAGCCCGCCCTCGTCGCGCCCGGCCTGAACGTGTTGAATGCGCTCCATGGTCGATCTCATTCGCGCAAAATCAAGGAAGCTGCGGCCGACGCTGGCGAGGCTTCCGCCGCTGACGTCGCTTCGCGCTTTTGTCGCAACCGCCCGCCACCTGAGCTTTACGCGGGCGGCCGAAGAACTCCATGTGACGCCTGCCGCCATCGGCCAGCAGATCCGCCTGCTCGAGGATCACCTCGGTCAACCGCTGTTCCATCGCAACCGCGGCGAGCTTCTGCTGACGTCGGCCGGCCAGGCGCTGATGCCCGGCCTCACCGAGGCTTTCGACGTCGTTGTCGAGTCGGTCGCGCGGATTTCCGGCGACGAGGAGGATGCGCCGATCAAAGTGTCGGTCGCGCCCTCCTTCGCCAGCAAATGGCTGATCCCGCGCCTCGACGCACTGCGCGACGCGGTACCCGGCCTAGAAGTGCTGGTCGACGCATCGACCAGGCTTGCCGACTTTGCTAGCGAAGACGTCGACTGCGTCATCCGCTACGGGTCGGGCGCCTATGGCGGCCTGCTGACGGAACGGCTTTTTTCGGAGGCGGTGCTGCCCGTCTGCAGCCCGGAGTTTGCTCGCATGCACGGTCTCTATCGCGGGCCGGAGGGGCTGCGTGACGCACCGATCCTGCATGAGGACGGTCCGGAACGCGATCCAAGCTGCCCTGACTGGAAGGGCTGGCTGAGATCCAACGGCCTGTCCGGCCGCTTTGTCGAGGGCGGTATACGGCTTAGCCAATCGTCACTGGTGCTCGACGCAGCTGCTGCCGGCAAGGGCATCGGTCTCGGCAAATTCCGGCTGGCCGAGCCTGACCTTGCCGCGGGGCGTCTGGTCAGTCCATTCGGCTCACCGCAGCCGGTCGAGTTTTCCTATTATTTTGCGACGACGCCGCACAAGGCGAAGCTGGAGACGGTCGAGCGCTTTCATGGCTGGCTGAAGGCCGAGGCGCGCCAGCTCGGCGCTCTCGACGTCCCACCGCCGGCGGCGCTTCCGGCGCGCATCGCCATTATCGCGGCCGAATAGCCTCGCCGCGGTCTCGCGAGCAGGCGCGCGCCTATTTGAGCTTGAAGCCCAGCGCTTTGAGCACTTCGCCCAGGCGATCACGGCCTTTCAGCGCTGCTTTGCTGCCGATGCGGTTCGAAACCAACTCTGTCCAGTCCACCACAGGCATCGCCTGCTCCTGCTGGAATAATCGAAGCCTCTGGTTGTAGGCTGCAAGATCGTCCGGATCGGGCTCTGATCGATAGCGCTCGCGGTGCAGCACCGCAGCCTGCGGCAGTCTGGGCTTGATGTCAGTCGCAGCCAGGAGATCGGGATAGCCGACGGTCAGGCCGAACACCGCCACGGTTTCCGGCGGGAGGCCGAGTTCGCGCGCCACCTCCTGCGGATGATTGCGCATCGCGCCGATGTAGCAGGAGCCGAGCCCGAGCGCGTCGGTCGCCACCACGGCGTTCTGTGCGGCAAGTGCGGCGTCGATCACGGCCAGCAGAAAACTCTCCTGATAATCGAGCCCCTCGCCCACCCGGTCGTTTGCCTCGGCAATGGCGCGCAGCCGCGACAGGTCGGCCAGCCAGACCAGCAGCAGCGGCGCCTGCTCGATATGGCGATTGATCGCCGCCAGTTCGGCAAGCCGCGCCTTGCGCGCCGGATCCTCGACTGCGATGACGCTCCACGCCTGGAGATTGGAAGAAGTTGGCGCCGACTGGGCGGCGGCGACGATCAGTTCCAGCGTCCCTTCGGGAAGAGGCTTGGCGAGATAATTGCGGACCGAGCGATGCGAAAGGATCGCCTCGAGGGCTTCGTTCCAGGTTCCGGTATGCGCGCTTTGCGGCGCTCGATAACGCCGCCGTAGCGCCGCTTCACCACGCAGGTCAGCGTCGGAAGGGCGGATGCTGAAGGCGGCCGGCTGTGACATCGTCTTCCCTACTGGCAATCTGGCTTATCCGGTGTTCTGACGACCCCAGGTCATTCAAGAAGCGCGGCTTAGGCCCCGTTGCGCAAAAGCGGAAGCAACTGATCGCCTTGCCGCTTGATCTCGGAAAGATACGGCGTGTCCGAGAGCACGAAATGCGTGATGCCCAGATCCCGGTATCTGCCGAGCGAGCGGGCGACGTCGGCGGCCGAGCCGACCAGCCAGGTGGTGCCAGCGCCGCCGCCGCCATATTTGCCCGGCGCAGTATAGAGATTGTCGTCCAGCACCTCGCCGCGCGCGTGCAGATCGAGCAGACGCTGCTGGCCCACCGCTACCGCCCGACCGTGATCGTTCCAGCCGGCTCCCTGGCCCTTGGCCATCTCGTCGACCTTCGCTTCTGCGTCCGCCCAGGCCTGCCCAGCGGTGTCGCGGACCAGCGTGGTGACCCGCAACCCGAACTCCAGAGGCGGGAGGTCTCGGTCGAGTTCCCTGCTCAAGGCTTTGAGCCGCTCGATCCGCTCCCGGACGCCGTCGAGCGGCTCACCCCAGAAGAGCTGGACATCCGCCTCGCTGGCCGACACCCGCTCCGCCGCCTCCGACGCGCCGCCGAAGTAGAGCTTGGGATGGCGACGATCGCCACGGACATGGATGCGGGGCATCACGGTAGAGCCAGTGACCTGGAAGTGCTCGCCCGCAAAGGTCACGTTCTCTTCAGTCCAAAGTCTGCGAACCAGGCGCATGAACTCTCTGGTACGGGCATAGCGATGTATCTGGTCACCTTCGCTGTCGCCATAAGCAGCGAGGTTGTCCTTGCCTGACACTATGTTGATACGCACGCGACCGGCGGTCAGCTGGTCGAGCGTGGCTACGGCGGATGCGAAGTGCGCCGGCCGCCAGTACCCCGGGCGGATCGCGATGAGCGGCTCGAAGGAGGTGGTCCGCGCGGCGAGCGAGGCCGCGACAGTAAAAGTGTCGGGCCGACCCCAGCCGGTACCGATCAGCGCGCCCTTCCAGCCGTATTCCTCAAGCGCCTTTGCGTGGCTGGTCAGCGTCTCCAGGCTGTTGTGGTTCTCGACGGCCGGCTCGCCGCGGTGACCGGGAGCGACCTGGTTCGGGATGTACCAAAGAAATTCGGTATCAGCGCTCATTGTCGGGCCTGTATTTTGGCCGGGCATGGAGGTCAATGGCAGGACCCTCCGCTCCGTTGTATTTTGATGATCATTCAAAGGGCTGCCCCTAGCAGCCCTGGCGCCTTGCTCGGCTGCGGTGCAAAGCGGCTTTCGGGCCTGATAAGGCCGAGATGGTCGCGCAGCGTGCGCCCTTCATATTCCGTTCGGAACACCCCTCGCCGGCGCAGGATCGGCACCACCGTATCGACAAAGACCTCCAGTCCGGTCGGCAGCACGTCCGGCATCAGATTGAAGCCGTCGGCGGCGCCGGCGACAAACCATCTTTCGATATCGTCGGCGATCTGCTCCGGCGTGCCGACGATGGTGCGGTGGCCAGTGCTGCCGTTCAGCGCCCGGATCAGCTGGCGAACCGTGAAATCATTGCTGCGGGCGAGCGCGAGCGTGGCCTTGAAGAAGGTGTGGCCGCCGTTGGGGGGCAGTTGAATCCCTTCCGGCAACTTCTCATCGAGCTTCAGCCGCTCGCGATCGATGCCGAGCACGCCGGACAGCCGCCCAAGGCTGTAGTCGAGCGGAATGCGATCCCACAGCTCTTCTTGCCGCCGCTCCGCTTCCCCCTCTGTGCTGCCGATGATAGTGGCTAGGCCGGCGAGGTTGAGCGGCACGCCGCCGGTGCGGCCATAGGCGACGGCACGCGCCTTAAGTTCCCGCGCATAGCCGAGCGCTTCCTCGAAAGATTGCGATGCGGAAAACACGGCTTCGGCGTGGCGGGCGGCGAGGTCCTTGCCGTCATCCGACCCGCCGGCCTGGACGACCACCGGATGCCCTTGCGGCGAACGCGGCACATTGTGCGGCCCGTGCACCGAGAAATGTGCGCCCTTGTGGTCGATGGCGTGAACCTTGGTGGCATCGACGAAGCGCCCGCTGGCGACGTCGCCGATGAAGGCATCGTCCTCCCAGCTGTCCCACAATGCCTTGACGATGTCAGCAAATTCCGCCGCGCGCTCGTAGCGCCAGCCATGATCGATGGCACCGTTGAGGCCGAAATTGCGGGCCGAGGCGGGATCGGCCGTGGTGACGATGTTCCAGCCGATGCGTCCGTCGCTGACATGGTCGAGCGTCGCGAAGCGCCTGGCGATATTGTAGGGCTCGTTGAAGCTGGTTGAAGCGGTGGCGATCAGGCCGATGCGCTCGGTTGCGGCGGCTACCGTCGCCAGCACAATCGTCGGCTCCAGAGATGTGATCGGCCGATAGTCAATGCGGTCCGAGATTGCTGCCTGATCGGCAAGAATGATGGCGTCGAGCTTGGCGCGCTCGGCGATCTTCGCCACGTGCACATAGTGGCCGACGGTGAAGGCGGCATAGGGGTCGACGCCGTCCATCCGCCATGCCGCCGGCGAGAAGCCGGCATGCAGGATGTTGACGTTGAGATGGAGCTGCCGGCCGCTCATCGAAAGACGCCGGGCTCGGGATATGCGCCGGTCAGATACCAGGTGCCGACGGTGCGGGTCTTGTATTCGGCAGGGTTGTGCAAGGTGTGAATGCGTGCGTTGCGCCAGAAGCGGTCGAAGCCGTATTTGCGCACCGCCGAGCGGGCACCCATGACCTCGAATATCTCGGTCGTGACTTCGAGCGCAACATCGCCTGCCAGCACATTGGCCGCGGCGACGGCAACCGCCGCCTCACCGCGTTCTTGCTCGGTCAGCGCCTTGCCGCGCGCGATCGCATGATCGATCGCCGCCGCCGCGCGATCGGCCAGCGCCGTCGCCGCCCGCGTCTTGACCCACAGCTCGCCATACTGCCGCTTGATCCATGGATCGTCGATATGGCGCTCGACGCCGGAATACATCCACGGCCGCGAACTGTTGAGCGTATAATCTCGCGCCGCCAGCAGCGCGCCCTGGGCCGTGCCGACAAAGACATTGAGCAACACGCTCTGCTGCTGCAGCGGGCCGATGGTGCGGATTGGCAACGACGCGTCGACCCAACCGCGCACCAACTCGCTGTCGTGGATCCTGACGTCCTTGTAGGCGACCTTGCCGCTGCCGGTCTGCGTCTGGCCGATGCCGTCCCAGTCATCGAGAACGGTGATGCCTTCACGGTCCGCGGGGATCGCTGCAAACTTCCTCTCGCCGCTGCTCTCGTCCTCCCACGAGGTCGAAAGATAATCGGCAACATGCGAGCCGGAGGCAAAGGGTTTGAAACCATTGACGATCGTCCACTCGCCATCCTTGCGGCCGAACAGCGTTTTGGAAAAGCTGTTGCCGGTGTTGCCCCAGAACCAGTCGCCGGCAGCCGAACGCCGAAGCAGATCGGCTGAACGCGGCTCGTCCGAGTTGAGCCTGGCGGCGATCAATGCGCTGAAATGGTAGCCATAGATATGGCCGATCGAGCCGTCGACCTTGGCGAACTCGCGGCCGATCTTCAGCGCCGTCGAATAGGGTTCGCCGGCGCCGCCGAATTCCTTGGGAATGACGATGGTGAGCAGGCCGCTTTGCTTGAGAAGACGTATCTGTTCGGTAGGCCTGCCGCCAAGCTGGTCGCGCTCGACCGCATCGCGGGCAAAGATGTCGCGCAGCTCGACCGCCTTGGCGATCCATGGATTGGACGTATCGGGATCGAAGGTCATCGTCTCACTCATGCAGATGCGGAAAGCCGTGGCGCTCGGCAAGCAGTGCAAGAATGCGCCTGGTGTCATCGGCGAAGACCTTGCCCTTGGCCGTCGGCAAGTCGGCGGGCGGATCGCTGCCGATGATCAGCACCGGCAGCGACTGGTGCCGTTCGCCGAGCGCGTCGATCACCTTGCCTCTCGGCCTCGAAAACGGCACGCGCTCAACGTCGAGTCTGGCGGCGAGATCGGGAAAGGCTGCGAGCAATCCCTCAACCTGGTTGCAATAGGGGCAGACGAACGTCTGGCCCGGCTGATTTGGGTCGGCGAAACCCGGCTGGATGAGAAAGAGCGTGTCGCGCGCCATTGCCGGCCTATTCCGCAGCTGCCGCGGCATGCCGCGAAAAACGGTTTGCCGGTCGCTTCAGGCCGAGATTGTCGCGCAAGGTGCTGCCCTCATACTCGTCGCGGAAGAGGCCACGGCGGCGCAGTTCCGGCACCACCAGCTCGATGAAATCCTTCAGGCCGCCGGGCATGATCGGCGCCATGATGTTGAAGCCGTCGGCGCCGTAATTCTCGAACCGCTCTTCCATGGTGTCGGCGATCTGTTGCGGCGTGCCGACCACCTGCCAGTGGCCGCGGGCGCCGGCGATGCGCAGATAAAGCTGCCGGATCGTCAGGTTCTCGCGCCACGCCAGATCGATCACCAGCGCTTGCCGGCTCTTGCCGGCATTGGTCTCCGGCAAATCCGGCACCGGCCCGTCGAGCGGATAGGCGCTGAGGTCGAAGCCGCCGGCCAGCGCCGAGACCAGACCGAGGCCGACTTCCGGCTGGATGAGATCCTGCAGCTGTTCGAACTTCCCCCGCGCCTCGGCTTCAGTGCGGCCGACGACCGGGAAAATGCCTGGCAGGACTTTCAGGTCATCCTCCGAGCGGCCATATTTGCCGAGCCTGCCCTTGACGTCGGCATAGAAGGCGGTGGCTTCGTCGAGCGTGATCTGCGCGGCGAAAATCGCTTCCGCGGTACGAGCCGCCAGCTCTTTGCCCGGACCCGACGCGCCGGCCTGGACCACGACCGGACGACCGTTCGCGGCGTGTTCAGGGGACCACGCACCTTGAAGTGCTGGCCCTTGTGGTTCAGCACATGCAGTTTGTCCTTGTCGAAATAGCGCCCGCTTGCTCTGTCGCGCGGGAAGGCGTCATCCTCCCAGCTGTCCCACAGGCCGAGCACGACATCGGCGAATTCCTCGGCGCGGTCGTAGCGCTCGCCATGCTGGATATGCGTCTCGTGACCGAAATTGAACGCTGCCTCCGGATCGGAAGAGGTGACCAGATTCCAGCCTGCGCGCCCGCCGCTCAGATGGTCGAGCGACGCGAACTGGCGGGCCAGATTGTAGGGATCGGAAAAACTGGTCGACGCCGTGGCGATGAGGCCGATGTTCCTGGTCACAGCCGACAGTGCCGACAGCAGCGTGATCGGCTCGAACGGATAGACGCCGCTATGCGCCTTGCGGCTGGCGGCCTCGAGGTTGCTCAGCCGCGCCGCGACGCCATCGGCAAAGAAGATCGCGTCGAATTTGGCCGCTTCCGCCAGCCGGGCAAGTTCGACGTAGTCGCCGAGGCTGGTCCCCTCGCCTGCCGCTGGATGGCGCCAGGCCGCCACATGGTGACCGGTGAAGAGCAGAAACGCTCCCAGCTTGAGCTTGTCCTTGCGCCTGGCCATTTTTTTCGCCTCCTCAGCGGTACAGTCCGCCGGCCGGGAATTCCCCGGTCAGCAACCAGGTGCCGATCGTGCGCTTCTTGTATTCGGCCGGATTGTGCAGCGTGTGCGTGCGCACGTTGCGCCAGAACCTGTCGTAGCCGTTGGCCTTGGTGGCTGAGCGGGCGCCCATCACCTCGAAAACCTCGCTCGACGCGTCGAGGCCGACTTGTCCGGCGTAGACATTGGCGGTGGCGAGATCGATCGCCGTCTGCCCGCGCTGCTCCAGGGTCAACGCCTCGCCCTGGCCATAGGCGGCATCGAGGCTGCATGCTGCTATATCGGCCAGTTCGGCCGCGGCGAGCGTGCGGATATAGAGGTCGCCATATTTGCGTTGCACGAACGGATCGTCGGTATGTTTCTCATAGCCGGAATAGACCCAGGGGCGCGATTGCGAGACCGTATAGTCCCGGCCTTCGCTCAGCGCTCCTTGCGCGCTGCCGACGAACAGGTTGAGCAGGACCGCCTGCTGGAACAGTGACGTCAGCGTCTGGAACGGCGTCAGCGGCACCGCGGGCGAGCCAATCAGTTCGTCGTCGCCGACATGCACGTCCTTGAACGTCACCTTGCCGCTGCCGGTCTGCCGCTGGCCGACACCATCCCAGTCATCCTCGATGACGATGCCCTCACGATCAGCCGGGATCGCTGCCGCTAGTCTATCCTGGCCGTCCTCCCAGGCAACCTGGATGTAGTCTGCGATGTGGGAACCGGAGGAGAACGGCCGAAAGCCGCTCAGGATCCAGCCCGTGCCGTTGCGCCTGGCCGTCGACGTCTTCGACATGGCGTTGCCGGAATTGCCCCAGACCCAGTTCTCCCTTGCCGAGCGTGTCAGCAGCCGGTCCCTCTGCGCCTGCGTGCCACGGAACAGCACGCCATTGAGCGGCAGATGATGGTATCCGTAGAGATGGGCGAGCGAGCCGTCGGTGCGGGCGAATTCGCGCACGACGCGAAGCACCGACAGCCAGGGTGCGCCCTTGCCGCCATAGCGCTTGGGAATCTGCGCCGACGGCAAACCACTTTCCTTCAGCAGGCGGATCTGTTCGACGGGCCGGCCGCCGGCCTTGTCGCGCGCCACGGCATCCCGATCGAAGATTTCGCGCAGTTCGACCGCCGTGGCGACGAACGGGTCGGAAAGGTCAGGGCTGAAGGTCATCGGCGTTTGTCCATGGAAATGCGTCTATTCCGCCGCGATGGTCTGCGCCGGCCGCGAGACGGAAGCGGCATAGGCGTCTTCGCCGAACTCGGCCGGATGGCTCCCGGTTATGCGGCTCTCATGGCTGTCGAGATCGGCGAGGAAGAGATCGCGGCTGATGCGCGCGACAACGGCCGGCACATCGCGCCTGATCGACGGCACATCGCCGATCGGCAGGCCGAAACTGACAAAGCCGCCGGGATTGAAGACATGGATATTCCTCAGGAATGGCGCCTCCCCCGGCGCCTTCTCGAGAAATTCATGGCCGAGGCCGAGATAAGGATGGGCGCCGAAAAATTCATCCAGCTCTGCTTCCGGCGGCGCGTACTGGTCGCGCCATAGCCGGATGGTGGCGGCGAAATCGGCGAACTCAGGCTTGCGCGTCGGGTCGGCGAAATAGCCGGTGCCGGCGACGACGAAGTCGAACGCAAACGTCTCGCCTGCGATATCGGTGACGACCTTGCCGTCTTCGACATCCGCATTTGTCCAGGGGGCACCGAGATGGAGATGAAAATTCTGGTGCCGCACCGCCCGCTCCACCGCATCGAGCGGCGGCGTTGAACCGGCCTCGCGGAAGCGCAATGCCTGGCGCCAGCGCACCGCATCGGGCAGCCGAGGATAATTGTCATAGGCGCCGGGATAGCCGCGCACGCGGTTGATCGGCACACTGGCAATGCTGTTGCGGCGGGCAAAGAGACGCACCGATTTCGCGCCGGCCTCAAGGGCAGCTCCGGCCGCATCGAATGCCGAAGCCGCCGACCCGACGACAGCCATTGCCTTGCCCTTGAGCGAGGCAAAATCGATTGCCGCCGAACTGTGTGCGACAAGGCCCCGCGGCAAGGCGGCAAGTACCGCCGGTATCACTGGACCGCCGCTGCCGCCAAAGCCATTGGCCAGAATGATCTTGCGCGCCGTTTCGACCGATGGCGTGCCGTCGGCTTCGAGGTGGAGGCGAAAAAGCCCGCCGGCCGGCTCGATGCGAATGAGACGCGTGCCGTAACGGATGCCGATACCGAGGAACGCGCGATACCATTTCAGGTAGTTCGCCCAATCCGTCCGTACGATGCGGTCGAAACCGGCATAGGCTTCCGCACCGTGGCGGGCTTCGTACCAGGACTGAAAGCTCAAGCCCGGCAAGCCGAGTTCCGGCCCCGGCAAGCCCTTTGGCGTTCGCAGCCGGTTCATCCGTGCATGAGTGAGCCAGATGCCGGCCTTGCTTTCATCCGGTGCCGCGTCGACGACAGTGACCTTGCCAATGCCGGCACGCCTCAACGCGAAGACAAAGGTCGCCCCCGTCTGCCCACCGCCAACGATGAAGACATTGTGGTCGATGCCTTCCCGGTCCGGCACCCAGTTCTGCGGATCGGGGCCGATCAGCCGGAGCGTCTCCCGGGCGTGGTGATCTGGATCGGTCGGTAAGGCCATTTCGGTCCCGGCTGAAGTTGAGCCTCATCAAACTCCGCCTCGGTCGGCAAACAGTCCAGAAATGTTCGCTTTGATTGGCCGGTAGTTTTTTTCACTTGCATTGCAACGACGCGCTTTCACAGCCGACGAATGGGCGGCGCGTGTGGCCTCCCTGAAGCCGGGGCATCTTTTTGATATTGCAGCGGGCTCAAGCGCACTGGTCATTTTATTTCTTACGGCTCACGCGTAATGCGCCGACGCAGTCGGGCATTGGTGTCGAGCACATCAGCGGCGTCGCGTGGTCAGCGGGATCAAGCTTGATCTTGGTCGACCGACATGGGTGACGTCCGCCATCTGAAAGACGGCAGATCGCGGATACACCAGCAACGGTCCTCGCAGGATAGGACAGCGCAGCTACTCAACAGGCGTCCCAAGAGGCCCGTCGGCTACTCCATCGCAGGAACGAAAACCAGAAGAGTAGCGGACCTTTCGTGTGCAGTTTTTGCACACGATCTCTCATAACATATTGATTTTATGTATTGATCTGTCCCATCCATCACCGGACATTGCGGAGTATCCTGGTGGAGGTGGGCGGCCGACACGATTCGAACTCTGGCGCGACAGGTGAAATGACTGCCGTTCTCAAAGTTTGTTGGCCGATAGTTGGTGCGGGTGGTCGGGCTCGAACCGACACTCCTTTCGGAACTGGATTTTGAATCCAGCGCGTCTACCAGTTTCACCACACCCGCAAGGCGCTAACTCATTTACCTCTCAACGCTCTCATGCTGCACCTACGCAGAGGGTGGCAGTTCGAGAATTAAGCGGCTCTTAACTCCTAACCCATTGACCTCCAATCCTATTACCCTGCGGGCTGACGGTAGACGCATCCTGATTTTGAGTCGAGCGCGTCTACCAATTCCGCCATAGGGGCTCAGGCCGGGCGGCCTGGATGGGCGCGGACTATACGGTTGGAGGCCTGTTCGTCAACTGGCCAAATCCCGACATCTGGGCTCGCTCAAGCCTCAGCCTTTCGATTTCGTGAAGCAGCTGCCATTGTGCAGCGCGGAAAATCTTTCTAGACAGGCGGCGCATGTCATTGAAGCGCACCTCGTCCGACGAGGTTGATGCTGGGCGCTTCCAAGTCTTGTTTGTACATGTCGTGATCCCAAGACCGCTTCTGGTTTGGGCGTGCATTAGGAGTGCCGATGCTTCGCGGACTTTACGACTGGACCTTGTCGCTGGCGGCGAGCAAATCCGCCGAATGGTGGCTGGCCTTCATCGCCTTCGTCGAGAGCTCGGTGTTCCTGGTGCCGGCCGACGTCCTCTATCTGCCGATGGCGCTGTCGCGGCCGGATCGCGCCTATCGTTACGCGCTGGTCGCCACCGTTGCCTCGGTACTGGGCGGCATCGCCGGCTGGTTCATCGGCCATTATGCCTATGATGCGGTGGCGCGGCCGATCCTCGAATTTTATGGCAAATATGACGAGTTCGAGGCGATGCGCGTCTCGTCGGGTGTTGGCTTCATCATCCTGATGCTGGTCACCTCCGGCCTCGCCCATCTGCCGCCGATCAAGGTTGTGACGATCCTGTCGGGCGTCATCGGTGTTCCTTTGCTGCTGTTCATCGTGCTGGCAATCGTGGCGCGCGGTGCTCGCTTCCTGTTTCTCGCGTGGCTCTTGCGCCGCTATGGCGAGCCGATCCGCCACTTCATCGAAAAGCGCCTCGGCCAGATTGCAGGCGCCGCCGCCGCCGCCCTGATTTTGCTCTATATCGTCGTCAAATACGCCGTCTGAACGGCATCCAACCGAATGGACTGAGCCCGATGACAGCGACCGTGAATACCGATACCGGACGCCAGCGGCTGCGCACCGCCCTGTTCCTCGCTGTCGCCATGGCCGCCACGGTCGGCTCGGCGCTGGCCTTCCAGTATCTCGGCGGCTACATCCCCTGCAAGCTCTGCCTCGAGCAGCGCACGCCTTACTACGTCGGCGTGCCCTTGATGCTGCTGGCGGTGCTTGCGTCGGCTCTTCAGGCGCCAGCCTGGGTAAGCCGTGGCCTGCTGGCCATTGGCGGCCTGCTGATGCTCTACGGCGTCTATCTCGGCGTTTATCACTCCGGCGTCGAATGGGCGTGGTGGCCAGGCCCGACCGATTGCACCGCAGCCGCCGGGCCGGTGGACACCGGCGGCAAGGGCGTGCTCGATGCGCTCGACAAATTCGTCCCGCCCTCCTGCGACAAGGCGGCGCTCCGCATTCTCGGCCTGTCGCTGGCCGGCTGGAACGCCATCGCCAGCTTTGTCCTGGCAGTCGTAGCCTTCCGCAGCGCCTTCGCCCGCGACTGATTTAGCGCGACACGAGATCATCCAAGAATTCGGCAGGCTGAGTCGGGTGGAGTGATTGCCGAGAACCGAAGCGGAGCGGACATTGGTCCGTGAGCATCGGAAGCGCAGAAAATCGCTTCAGACGGCCAGCCTCCCGAATTATCGGATGATCTCAGGGCTCGAGTTCGACATCCCAGTACAGATAATCCATCCAGCTTTCGTGTAGATGGTTGGGCGGGAACAGCCGGCCGTTATTATGCAAATCATGCACCGTCGGCTGGTAGGGCTTCTGCAGCGGCCACATCTTGGCGTGGGCCGGCATCATGCCGCCCTTCCTCAGATTGCAGGGCGAGCAAGCAGCGACGACATTCTCCCAGGTCGTGGCGCCGCCGCGATGGCGAGGAATGACATGGTCGAACGTCAGATCGTCCGGCGTGCCGCAATATTGGCATTGGAAACGGTCACGCAGGAAGACGTTGAAACGGGTAAACGCCGGATGCCTCGACGGCTTCACGTAAGCCTTCAGGCTGACGACGCTCGGCAGCTTCATCGAAAAGGTCGGTGAAGAGACGGCGTGTTCGTATTCGGCGACGATGTTCACCCTCTCGAGGAACACCGCCTTGATGGCATCCTGCCAGGACCAGAGCGACAGGGGGTAATAGCTGAGCGGACGGTAATCCGCGTTCAGCACCAGCGCTGGAAGCCCATCCGGAGATACGGCAACCGTCACGTCGTTGACCTCCTTCACCCTAGAACCGGTCGACGCGGATACTGTAAGCCCGACATGACAGGGATGTGAAGCGGATTGTCGATCATGCCGGGTCTCAAAAACGCATGATTTCAATGCTTTTTTGCGGATTCAGGCCGGAGGCGCGGCATCCCTGCCCTTCAATTCGCGATAATAAGCCCAGAAAAGCCGCGATGCGACACCGCGCCACGGGCTCCATGATTCGGCAAGCCGGATCAGCATTTTCTCCGGCGGACGCGGGTCGATGCCTAGTGCATGGCCGACCGCGCTCTGCAGTGCAACGTCGCGCGCCGGAAAGATGTCCGGGTGTCCGGCGGCAAACAAAAGGTAGACTTCAGCCGTCCACGGGCCGATCCCCGGCACCCTGGTCATGGCCGCGATCGCCTCGCTTGCATCGAGCCGGCAGAGGTGATCGAGGTCGAGCCCGTCGGCCACCGCCCGGGCGACGGCAAGCAGGCCGCGCTGCTTGGGTCGCGACAGCCCGGCCTCGCGAAAGATCACCTCGTCGGCGGCAAGTATCGCCTGCGGCGTCAGCGGATCGAGCAGTCTCGTCAGCCGGCCGAAGATGGCGTCGGCGCTCGCGCGGGACACTTGTTGCGAAACGACGATGGAAGCAAGGCTCCTGAACCCCGGCTCCGATAGCCTGAGCGGCACCTCGCCGGCCATGCCGCGCACTCTTTCCAGGCGTGGGTCGAGTAAGCATAGCCTATCCAGCCCTTGCGCAATGTCGTCGAGACTGGCGATGCGTTGCATGTCTGCTTGTTCCAAAATCAAAAGTGCCGCACGCTTCGTCACGTGTCCCTCTGGACGCACGACGCCACCGGCGCAAAGTAGCAATTGGCGAAAGCGCCACACAACCCGATTGCCGCCGGACAATGACACTGCTGACATTCCGCTTCGCGCCGAGCCCGAACGGCGAACTGCATCTCGGCCATGCCTATTCGGCGCTGCTCAATCAGAAATTGGCAAAGGCGACGGGCGGACGCCTGCTGCTGCGCATCGAGGATATCGACACGACGCGCTGCACGCCGGAATTCGAGGCAGGCATTTTTCGCGACCTGAAATGGCTGGGGCTTGGCTGGGAGGAACCGGTGCGCCGCCAGTCCGAGCATTTTGCCGAATATCGGGCGATGCTCGAGCGGCTGATCGAGGAAGAACTTGTCTACCCGGCCTTCATGAGCAGAAGTGAGATCCGCGCCTTTATCGCCGACAGCGAGAAGCGTGGCCGCGACTGGCCGCGCGACCCGGACGGCGTGCCGCTCTATCCTGCCGCCGACAAGGCGTTGACGGCGAGCGAACGCAAGCGGCGCCAGGCCGAAAATGTGCCATTTGCCTGGCGGCTGGACGTCGATGCGGCAATAGCGCGCGCCGGCAAGGACCTGTCATGGGCCGAATACACGGACGAGACGCTCTCCGCGACGCGTCGTGTCGAAGCCCATCCGCAGAATTGGGGCGACGTGGTCGTGGCGCGCCGCGAAATCCCGACCAGCTATCACCTCGCCGTCACCATGGACGACGCGCTGCAGGGCGTCAGCCATGTCGTGCGCGGCCAGGATCTCTATTCCGCGACCAGCGTGCAGCGGCTGCTTCAGCAACTGCTTGGTCTGCCGCAGCCGGCCTATTTTCACCATCGCCTGATCCTCGGCCCGGACGAACGAAAACTGTCGAAGAGTCTTGGCGATACCGGCCTTGCCGCCCAGCGTAAGGCGGGCGCATCGCCGGACGATGTCAGGCGGCTGGTCGGTCTGTAGACCGGTGCGCCGACGGCCATCAACGGCATTCCTCAATGCACATCACTCTATGGATCAACGGTTTGGTTTTGCCTTCCGCTCGGAACGGCATTAGAGCAAGCGCGACAATCAGTCCTCACCGACGCGTAGCCTCCGGAAAAATGCACAGCCTCAAGCGGTTCATCCCCGCCTCTTTCGTCGTCCTGTGGGCGACCGGCTTCATCGGCGCGCGCTATGCCATGCCGTGGGCGGAGCCCTTTACTTTCCTGGCCGCGCGCTTTGTCCTGGCCGCAATCCTGCTTGTCGCTTTGATGGCCGCGCTTGGTTCGAGCCGTGCCACCCGCGACGAGGCGCTGCACGCGACCGGCGCCGGCATCCTGATGCATGGCGTCTATCTCGGCGGCGTGTTCTGGGCCATCCACCGGGGCATGCCCGCCGGACTTTCAGCCCTGATCGTCGGCCTGCAGCCGCTGATCACGGCAGTGCTCGCCGGCAGGCTTCTCGGCGAGGCCATCCTGCCGCGCCACTGGGCCGGTCTTGGCCTCGGGCTGATCGGTGTGGTGATCGTGCTCTGGCCGAAGCTCGGCGCGCTCGGCGGCGGGGTGACGGCCGAAACACTGGGCGCCTCCCTTGTCTCGGTGCTCGGCATGAGCGCCGGCACGATCTGGCAGAAGCGCTTTGCTTCCGGCGGCGATCTGGTGGCCGCCACGTTCTGGCAATATGTCGGCGGCGCATCGGTAATGGCCTTGGCCTCGCTAGCCTTCGAGACGCGAACGGTCATCGTCAATGGCGAACTGATCTTCGCCATGGCCTGGCTCGTGCTGGTGCTGTCGATCGGCGCCATCTTCCTGTTGATGGTGATGATCCGCGACGGCGAAATGTCGAAGGTCGCCTCGCTGTTTTACCTCGTGCCGGCCGTCACCGCGGTCATCGCCTGGGCATTGTTCGGTGAGCAGTTGAGCCCGCTCCAGATCGCCGGCATGGCGATCGCGACGCTCGGCGTCGGGCTGGCGACGGCTCAGCCGCCGACGCGGGCACGCGCCTCTAAATAGCGGCTGATCGCGGCGTTGAGCTCGCCACCGAGGATGAAGATCGCTGATACGATGTAGAGGAAGACGACGGCGATCATGATCGAGGCGAGGCCGGCATAGGTCGTCACATAGGACGAGAAATGATCGAGATAGGCGGCGAAGATGGTCGACCCGATGAGCCAGCCGACCAGCGTGAAGATGATGCCAGGCACGATCGAAACGAAGCGGCGCTTGCCGGCCGGCAACCAGAAATGCACGGCGAACAGGCCGCCGATGATGACGACCGAGGCGATGACGTAACGCCACAGCGTGATCGTGCCCATGTAGGGCTTTATCCATTCGAAATGCGACTCGGCCAGCCGTGCCAGCAACGGCGCGAAGACCAGCAGCACGCTGATGGCCAAAAACCCGGCCGTCGCGATCAGCACGAAGATGATGCTCTGCACCCGCCGGTAGATGATGCCGCGCGTTTCCGAGACACGATAGGCCCGGTTGAGCGAGGTGCGCAGCGCCTCGATGCCGTTCGAGGCGAAATATCCGGCAAGCACGATACCATAGGTCAACAGGTCACTGCGCCGGACGGTAAGCACGTTGAGCACCTCGCGCGCGATCGGTTTGGCGATCTGCTCGGGCCATGTGTCGAACACAAGGTGCACGGCGGTGTCGGCGAAAGCCTGCGCGCCGAAAAAACTCGCCAGCGTCGTGGCGAAGATCAGGAAAGGAAAAAGCGCCATCAGCGCGGTGATCGCCAGATGGCTGGCCATTGCCCAGCCGTCGTCGGTGTTGAAGTGGCCGAGCGCGTCGTAGAGGACGCGTTTGAGGGCTACGATCTTCCGCAACAAGAACCGCGTTCCCTTCGATTGTCCCGACGCCGCGAATATGGGAAGGGTTTGCGGTAAATGACAACCCTAGGTCAAACCACCATTCCTCCCGGAGAAGAGTTGCGCACCATCATTGTCACAGGTGCCTCTTCCGGTATAGGCGCCTATTGCGCCTATGCTCTTAAGAGGGAAGGCTGGCGGGTGTTCGCAACGGCCCGAAAGCCCGAAGATATCGCCGCGCTCGAGGCCGACGGCATCGAGGCCTTTTATCTGGACTACACCGAGCCCGGATCGATCGAGGCGCTGGTGGCGTCGGTGCTGGAACGGACCGGCGGCCGGCTCGGTGCGCTCTTCAACAATGGCGCCTACGGACAACCCGGCGCCGTCGAGGATCTGCCGGTCGAGGCTTTACGGCAGCAGTTCGAGGCCAATGTCTTTGGCTGGCATGATCTCACTCGCCGCGTCGTACCGGTGATGCGCCGTCAGGGCCATGGTCGTCTCGTTCATTGCTCATCGATCCTCGGCCTCGCGCCGGTGCCTTTTCGCGGCGCCTACTCGGCATCGAAGCACGCTATCGAAGGGCTGATGCTGTCCCTCTATCAAGAACTCCGGGGTAGCGGCATCCATGTTTCGCTGATCGAGCCGGGGCCGGTGAAATCGAAGATCGCCAGCAACAGCCTCGCATGGTTCCTGGCGAATATCGATCACGAGAATTCCGTTCATCGCCTCGCCTATGCGGCGCAACTCAAACGGCTGCGGGCCGGCGGCAGCACATCGCGGCTGAAGCCCGGGGCGGAGGTGGTTTATGCCGCCTTGCACCATGCGCTTCTGTCGCGGCGCCCGCGCCCGCATTATGTGGTAACAGTGCCGGCCAGGATCGGTGTGATCCTTAAACGCATCCTGCCGGCTTCTGCACTCTACCGTCTGCTCGCCAATCGCGCCTGAACGCAATTCAACTGGAACACACCATGGCAACCGTCTTCAACATCCTCGCCGTTCTTGTCATGGTCGCAGTGGTGATCGTGCTGATCCGCGGCCTCATCAACATGATGCGCGGCGGCTCCAGCATGACCTCCAACAAGCTGATGCAGACGCGCGTGCTCTTGCAGTTCGTGGCCTTGGTGCTGATCATGCTGGCGGTGTATTTCACCCGTAAGTGACGCAGCACCAGCCGGGAGGTACCCCGTGGTCAAGCTCAACAAGATCTACACCCGCACTGGCGACGATGGCACCACCGGTCTCGGCTCCGGCGAGCGGCGGCTGAAATCCGACCTTCGCATCGACGCCTACGGCACGGTCGACGAGGCCAATGCCTGCATCGGCATGGCCCGCATTCATACCGCGGCAGTAAATCCGGCGATCGATGCGATGCTCGGCCGCATCCAGAACGACCTTTTCGACCTCGGCGCCGATCTGGCAGTCCCCAATAATGGCAAGCCGCTCGACTACGAGCCGTTGCGCATCATCGCCTCGCAGACCGACCGCGTCGAACAGGACATCGATCTCCTCAACAAGGACCTTGAGCCGCTCAAATCCTTCGTGCTCAACGGCGGTACGCCGGCAGCGGCTGCCCTTCACCTCGCCCGCACGGTGGCCCGCCGCGCCGAGCGCATCATGGTTGCGCTGTCGCAAGATCCAGACGAGCACGTCAACCGCGAGGCGATAAGATACATCAACCGTGTCTCGGACTTTCTGTTCGTCGCCGCACGCGCGGTCAATGACAACGGAAATGCCGACGTGCTATGGGTTCCCGGCAAGAACCGCTGAATCTGCCGGAACCGGGAGAGGCCTGATGTTTATCCCGCTTTATGACACCAACCGGCTGCGGCACATCAAGCTGCAATATGTGACGATCAGCCTGATCGCGCTCAACGTGCTGATCTACTTTGTCACCACATTGGGCGGCGAGGATTTCGCCAACGCCGCGGTGATGGGCCTCGGTTTCATCCCGTCGGTTGTGCATGACAGCGTCGAGCTCGCTCCGCAATTTGTCGTCATTCCGGAGAGCCTGAGCTATCTGACCTATTCCTTCCTGCACGCGGATATCTTCCACCTCGGCGGCAACATGCTGTTCCTGTGGGTGTTCGGCGACAATGTCGAGGATGCACTTGGCCATGTCCGCTACCTCGTCTTCTACCTGCTTTGCGCCATCGCCGGCGCTTTCCTCCAGGGTCTGGTTGCCTGGGATTCGCGGGTGCCGCTGATTGGCGCGTCGGGCGCCATCGCCGGTGTGGTCGCCGCCTATCTGATCCTATATCCGCGGGTGAAGGTATGGGTGCTGGTCTTCGCGCGCATCCCGTTGCGCATCCCGGCGTTCATCCCGCTGATCCTGTGGATCCTGTTCCAGATCTTCATGTTCTCCCAGGGGGGCGAGGATCAGGTTTCCTGGGCCTGCCATATCGGCGGCATCATCGCTGGAGCCGTGCTGGTGCTTGTCTTGCGCAGCCGCGGCGTACCGCTACTCGCCGGCGCAGACGAGGAGCCAGCCGTGGTCGCCGGTCCGGCGCCCGTAGCCGGGGAGCCGGCGCCAAGCGACCCACAACCTGCGCAGCCGGCGCCGCGCTGGGGCCGGGGAAGCGTTTCCGGTCCGGACTGAACCGATTTGAGTGCTTCGCCGAGGATCCGAGTGCGCCCCGGATATTGACGCGCGGGGTCGCCGCAACTACGGAAGCGCCACCCTACTGGCGTGGCGAAGACCAGAATTCCGTCCGGAATGTCGGCTTTCGACAACTATGAAGAGGTGCACGCTGCTATAGCGCGCCCGACGAGCGTGAAGAGACTATCGTGAAAGAGGTGACAGGCAAATGAAGATCCTTGTGCCCGTGAAGCGGGTTGTGGATGCGAACGTCAAGGTCCGGGTGAAGGCGGACGGTTCGGCGGTGGAACTCGCCAACGTCAAGATGGCGATGAACCCGTTCGACGAGATCGCGGTCGAAGAGGCGATCCGGCTGAAGGAAGCTGGCAAGGCCGAAGAGATCATCGTCGTGTCGATCGGGCCGCAGCAGGCACAGGAGACCTTGCGCACGGCGCTCGCCATGGGCGCCGACCGCGCCATCCTGGTCAAGACCGACGAGCAGACTGAGCCGCTGGGCGTCGCCAAGGTGCTGAAGGGCGTCGTCGAGGCAGAACGGCCCGGCCTTGTCATTCTCGGCAAGCAGGCGATCGACGACGATTCCAACCAGACCGGCCAGATGCTGGCCGCACTTCTCGGCTGGGCGCAGGGCACCTTCGCCTCCAAGATCGTGCTCGACGGTGACAAGGCCACGGTGACGCGCGAGGTCGATGGCGGCCTGCAGACGCTGGAACTGAAGATGCCGGCGATCGTCACGGCCGATTTGCGGCTGAACCAGCCACGCTACGCGTCTCTGCCCAACATCATGAAGGCCAAGAAGAAGCCGCTCGACGAGAAGAGCCCTGCCGATTACGGCGCCGACGTCAAGCCGCGGCTTAAAGTGCTCAAGACCGAGGAGCCGGGCGGCCGCAAGGCGGGCGTCAAGGTCAAGAGCGTCGCCGAACTGGTAGACAAGCTGAAGAACGAAGCCGGCGTGCTCTAAGGAAATCCGATGAGGCCCGGCCTGCAAACGGCCGGTTTCTCCGCTTCCGGTGCTCACGTACTGAAGTACGCTCCGCTCCGGTTCTCGAAACCAACCGTTTTCGACTCGGCCTGACCGGATTTCAGGAGCCTCGAAGACGAAAGTCAGGAAAACATCATGGCTATTCTTCTGATTGCCGAACACGACAACGCTGCGCTTTCCGACCAGACCGCCAAGGCGCTTTCGGCGGCGCTGCAGATCGGTTCGGACGTGCATGTGCTGGTTGCCGGCAAAGGTGCCAAGCCGGCAGCGGACGCCGCCGCCAAGCTCAAGGGCGTCACCAAGGTGCTGCTCGCCGACGCCGACGAACTGACCGAGCGTCTCGCCGAACCGCTGGCGGCACTCGTCGTTTCGCTTGCTGAGCCATACGAGACGATCATCGCGCCGGCGACCTCGTCGGGCAAGAACGTCGCGCCCCGCGTGGCGGCGCTGCTCGATGTCGCCCAGATATCTGAAATCATCGAAGTCGTGTCGCCCGACACCTTCAAGCGGCCGATCTATGCCGGCAACGCCATCCAGACGGTGCAGTCCAGTGACGCCAAGAAGGTCATCACGGTGCGTACCGCTTCCTTCCAGGCAGCGCCCGAGGGCGGTTCCGCGCCGGTCGAGACGGTCCAGGCGGCGGCCAATCCCGGCCTGTCGAGCTTTGTCGAGAACAAGCTCTCCGAGACCGACCGTCCAGAGCTGACCTCGGCCAAGATCATCATCTCGGGCGGCCGTGCGCTGGGCTCCTCCGAGAAGTTCCAGGAGGTCATCCTGCCGGTCGCCGACAAGCTCGGTGCGGCGGTTGGCGCATCTCGCGCCGCCGTCGATGCCGGCTATGCGCCCAACGACTGGCAGGTCGGCCAGACCGGCAAGGTGGTAGCGCCCGACCTTTATATTGCCGTCGGCATCTCCGGTGCCATCCAGCACCTTGCCGGCATGAAGGATTCGAAGGTGATCGTTGCCATCAACAAGGACGAGGAAGCGCCGATCTTCCAGGTCGCTGACTACGGTCTCGTCGGCGATCTCTTCGTCATTCTGCCGGAACTGCAAAAGGCGCTTTGACGCCTTCTGCCAAAGCGTATTAAATTCTGAGGGGTGGGGTAGACGAAGTCGCCCCGCCCTTTTAGTTTGCACTGCACAAAAAACGGGCCGCAAAGGCCTCGACGGGATCGGGTAATGAGCAAGATCGAAACGATCGGCATCATCGGCGCGGGCCAGATGGGTGGCGGCATCGCCCATGTGTCGGCGCTGGCGGGCTATAAGGTGCTGGTTTACGATATTTCGCCCGACCGCATCGAAAAGGGCATCGCTACG
This sequence comes from Mesorhizobium sp. M1169, assembly GCF_040318345.1. Taxonomy (NCBI): domain Bacteria; kingdom Pseudomonadati; phylum Pseudomonadota; class Alphaproteobacteria; order Hyphomicrobiales; family Phyllobacteriaceae; genus Mesorhizobium; species Mesorhizobium sp. M1169. The sequence goes on from NZ_JAMYME010000013.1 coordinate 92,423, forward strand.
ATCAGCGGCAACATGGCCCGTCAGGTCGGCTCAGGCAAACTCGAGGAAAAGCTGCGCAATGAGGCGATGGCGCGCATTTCGGTGGCACCGGCCATGGCCGACCTTGCGGGCGCCGATCTGGTGATCGAAGCAGCGACGGAGGACGAGACGGTCAAGCGCAAGATCTACGCCCAGCTCTGCCCGCAGCTCAACCCCGAGGCCATCCTGGCGACGAACACGTCATCGATCTCGATCACACGGCTGGCTTCGCAGACCGACCGGCCGGAACGCTTCATCGGCATACATTTCATGAATCCGGTTCCGGTGATGAAACTGGTCGAACTGGTGCGCGGCATCGCCACCGAGGACCAGACCTTCGAGGCGGCAAAAACCTATGTGAAGCAGCTCGACAAGACGATCACCGTCTCGGAGGATTTCCCGGCCTTCATCGTCAACCGCATCCTGCTGCCGATGATCAACGAGGCGATCTACACGCTCTATGAAGGTGTCGGCTCGGTCGACGCCATCGATACCGCCATGAAGCTCGGCGCCAACCATCCGATGGGGCCGCTGCAGCTTGCCGACTTCATCGGGCTCGATACCTGCCTATCGATCATGCAGGTGCTGCATGACGGGCTGTCGGATTCGAAATACCGCCCCTGCCCGCTGCTGGTCAAATATGTCGAGGCCGGCTGGCTCGGCCGCAAGACCGGGCGCGGCTTCTACGACTATCGCGGCGAGCATCCCGTTCCGACACGCTGATCGCCTCGCTACCAGCGCACAAAAAGTCGTCCGCCGAGCGCCCCGAGCACGGCAAGGATGGCGACCGCGATCGTATACCAGGTGCCGACGAAAAGCGGCGAATCGTCGAAGCAATGCGCCGCATAGAAGGTCGCCGCCAGCCCGCCGGCAAGCAGGCCCGCGGCCGCACCGGCAAGCACCGGCCTTGTCGGCGCGCCATGGCGCAGCACCGCGAGAAAGACGGCAAGCGGGCCGATCCCGATCAACGGAATGAAGGTCAGGCAGATGACCATGTTCGTGCCGACCAGGCGCGTGCCCCAGTCGGACGCAGGCACGGCGAAGAGTTCGAAAATCACAGCCACAATCACCAGCAGCGGCGCGGCGACCATCCAGCTCACCGCCCGGCCGGTCGATGCACCGGGCGTCGACAGCCCACGCACCAGGACAAAGGCGCTGGCGGCAAGAGCAATCGTGAAGACGAATTTGGACAGGAACCGCATCGTGTGCATGGCGATCGCAATGTCGGGGCGCGGGCCGATCGTCAGCCAGAAAACCGCGGCCGCGATCACGATGGCCGCGCCGGCGGCAAGCCACCAGGCGGTGCCTAGCGGCAGCGCCTTGCTGCGGGCATCGGCGTCGAGCGCCTTGATGAAATCTTCGGTCCTCATGTTATTCCCGCCCCGCCCTGAACCGTTTGGCAATGGCGGCAAGCCCGCGGTGCAGTGACACCCGCACAGCCGTCTCGCTGATGCCGAATTTGGCCGCGGTCTCACCGATTGACCGGCCTTCGACCGATACGGCCGAGACGACGGAACGCTGTGCCGGCGGCAGGCTGTCGAGCGCCCGGTTGACGTCGCGCTCGCTCACCGTCTCCGATTCCGGCTCGGCAAAGGTCTCGGCGATTTCGTCGATCTCGATCTCGATCCGCCGACCGCGCCGCCGGAACGCATCGATCAGCTTGAAGCGGGCTATTGCATAGACCCAAGGCAGCACCGGCGCATCATGGCGCCAGGTGTGTCGTTTCACATGAATGGCCAGCAAGGTTTCCTGCACGACATCCTCGGGATCCACCCCGCCCTGCACGATCTTGCGCCGGGCAAAGCCACGAACGAGCGCGGCGATCCGGTGCAGAAAGTCGGCATAGGCCCTTTCGTCTCCGGCGATCGCGGCCCGCAGCAGCCGTGAAAGCTCGGCTTCGTCCTTGCCGCTCACAAGAGTTCACTCCCCGATATTCGCGTCTCGGCGCTGATTTGTTACGGGGCCGGCGAAATAATGTCCAAGGCAAATTAGCTGAGCATCACGAAAGTTTGCTCCTTTTGAGCGATTGAGTGGGTCAGCAATGTTGACTGCACCAGTCAGGTATTGGTAGGTGCAGCGTGCCAAGCCAAAGACCATCGAAATCGAGGACGACGCCATGAAATATGCTCTTTCCGCCCTTGCCGGTGCGACAGCACTTGCAATCAGCCTGATCGCCGGCCCGGCAATAGCAGAGGACGAGGGCATCGTCGTTTACAACGCCCAGCACGAAAACCTGACCAAGGCCTGGGCGGAGGGATTTACCAAGGAAACCGGCATCAAGGTTACCGTCCGCAATGGCGGCGACAGCGATTTCTCCAATCAGATCGTTGCGGAAGGCACCGCTTCGCCCGCCGATGTATTCCTGACGGAGAATTCGCCGGCCATGGCATTGGTCGAGGCGGCCGGCCTGTTCGCACCGGTCGACACCGAGACGCTGGCCCAGGTTCCGCAGGAGTACCAGCCGGCGAGCGGCAAATGGGTCGGCGTTGCCGCGCGCAGCACCGTCTTTGCCTACAACAAGACCAAGCTGAGCGCCGACCAGCTGCCCAAATCGCTGCTCGATCTCGCCGATCCGAGCTGGAAGGGCCGCTGGGCCGCTTCGCCCTCCGGCGCCGATTTCCAGGCGATCGTCAGCGCGCTTCTGCAGCTCAAGGGTGAGGCGGCGACGGCCGAATGGCTGAAGGCGATGAAGGCGAATTTTACCGCCTATAAGGGCAACAGCACGGTGATGAAGGCGGTCAATGCCGGCGAGGTCGAAGGCGGCGTGATCTATCACTATTACTACTACGGCGATCAGGCCAAGACCGGCGAGAACAGCAAGAACGTCGAGTTGCACTATTTCAAGCATCAGGATCCCGGTGCTTTCGTCTCGATTTCCGGCGGCGGCGTGCTGGCCTCGAGCAAGCACCCGAAGGAAGCGCAGGCTTTCCTGAAATGGGTCACCGGCAATGGCGGCCAGGACGTGCTGAAAACAGGCGATTCGTTCGAATACGCAGTCGGCAAGGGCGCCGAGTCCAATCCGAAGCTGGTGCCGCTGGCCGATCTGCAGGCGCCGAAAGTCGACCCGACGACGCTGAACTCGAAAAAGGTGACCGACCTGATGACGGCGGCCGGCTTGCTTTAGCCGGCGTTCGTCCTAAAAGGGCAACCGACTGCGCTCCTGTGGGAATTCGCTTTCCACAGGAGCGCTCTGTTTTCAAGATGGCATTTGCCTATGACCACAAGCTACCCGCGAGATTATCCGCCGCCGATCGTTTCCGCCTCCGGGCGGAGCTGGCGCAACGTCTGATCTGATGCAATCCGCGATCGATCTCGCACGCCCAGGCTTGCCGGCCGACGCCACGGCCGTGCGGGCACGTCGTTGGTCGGTCTCATGGATTGCGTTGGCTGCCGTCTTTGTCTCGCTTTTCGCGCTGCTGCCGCTTGCCTTCATCGTCTGGGTGGCGGTGCAGACCGGCTGGGAAACGGTGGCGGCGCTGGTGTTCAGGCCGCGCGTCGGCGAGCTTCTGGTCAACACCAGCCTGCTGGTGGTGCTGGCGGTGCCGATCTCGATCGTGCTGTCGGTCACGCTGGCCTGGCTGACCGAGCGCAGCGATCTGCCGGGTGCCCGCCTATGGGCCTGGCTGTCGGTGGCGCCGCTCGCCATTCCGGCCTTCGTCCACAGTTACGCCTGGGTCACCATGGTGCCCAGACTGCACGGCCTGTGGGCCGGCGTGCTTGTGTCGGTCATCGCCTATTTCCCCTTCCTTTATCTGCCGGTGGCGGCGGCATTGCGCCGGCTCGATCCCGCTCTCGAGGATGCAGCGGCAGCCCTTGGTCTCGGCCCGTGGCGTGTGTTCAGGCGTGTCGTGCTGCCGCAGCTCCGGCTCGCTATTTGCGGCGGCTCCCTGCTGGTCGGCCTGCATCTCCTGGCCGAATACGGGCTCTATGTCTTCATCCGCTTCGACACCTTCACCACCGCGATCGTCGACCAGTTCCAGTCGACCTTCAACGGTCCCGCCGCCAACATGCTGGCCGGCGTGCTGGTGACCTGCTGCCTTGTGCTGCTCGGGCTGGAGGTGCTGGTGCGCGGCGAGGAGCGCTATGCCCGCGTCGGTTCGGGTGCTGCGCGCCAGCAGCAGCGCACGGGCCTTGGGCGCGCCACCATTCCTTGCCTGCTGCTGCCTGCCATTACCACGCTGCTGGCGCTCGGCGTGCCGTTCGCCACTATCGGCCGCTGGCTCATGGCCGGCGGCGCCGATGTCTGGCGGCTCGACGAGATCGGCCTGGCGCTTGGCCAAACGCTGTTCCTAGCAATTGCCGGCGCGCTGCTTGCCACCGTCGCGGCAATGCCGATGGCGTGGATTTCGATCCGCGCGCCGGGGCGGCTGCAACGCGTCCTGGAGGGCTGCAACTATATCGTCGGCGCGTTGCCCGGCGTTGTCATCGCCCTGGCGCTGGTCACCATCGCCGTGCGTATCGCCATGTCGCTCTACCAGACCCTGTTCACCATCCTGGTCGCCTATGCGCTGATGTTCCTGCCGCGCGCCCTGATTAGCCTCAGGGCGTCGATCGCACAGGCGCCGGTCGAGCTCGAACGCGCCGCCTCCAGCCTCGGCCGGTCGCCGCTCAAGGCGCTGTGGTCGACGACCATCCGCCTGTCGGCGCCGGGCGCCGCAGCCGGCATGGCGTTGGTCGCGCTGGGTATCATGAACGAATTGACCGCAACCCAGATGCTGGCGCCCAACGGCACCCGCACGCTGGCCATGGCGTTCTGGTCCTATAGCGGCGAGATCGACTATGCGTCGGCGGCGCCTTATGCCCTGATCATGGTGGCGATGTCGCTGCCTTTGACCTGGTTGCTCTACGTCCAGTCGAAGCGGATGGCCGGGCGATGAGCTTTCTCGAGCTGAGCGGCATCCACAAGCACTACGGGCCCGTCGCAGCACTTGCCGGCGTCGACCTCAGCGTGGCCAGCGGCAGCCGTACGGCAATCGTCGGGCCGTCCGGTTGCGGCAAGACCACCTTGCTGCGGCTGATCGCCGGCTTCGAGGCGCCGGACCAGGGCCGCATCGTGCTTGATGGCGAGGTGCTGGCCGATGGCGACACGGCCGTGCCGGCGCATCGCCGCGGCATCGGGCTGGTGGCGCAGGACGGCGCTCTATTCCCGCATCTGAGCATCGCCGCCAATATCGGCTTCGGCATGGGCCGTCACGAGGAAAAGCGCAGTGAGCGCATCGCCGAGCTCGCCTATGTCGTCGGGCTGGACAAAGGTATCCTGAAGCGCCGTCCGCACGAACTCTCCGGTGGCCAGCAGCAGCGCGTCGCGCTCGCCCGCGCTATGGCCATGAAGCCGCGGCTGATGCTGCTCGACGAGCCGTTCTCGGCGCTCGACACCGGCCTGCGCGCCTCGATGCGCAAGGCCGTGGCCGAGCTCCTTGAAACCGCCGGCATCACCACCATCCTGGTCACCCACGACCAGGCCGAGGCACTGTCATTCGCCAGCCAGGTCGCGGTGATGCGCGACGGCAAATTCTCGCAGGTCGGCACGCCGCGCGAGCTCTATTTCAAGCCGAAGGACAGGATGGTCGCCGAGTTCCTTGGCGACGCCATCGTCCTGCCGGCAAGGATCGCCGATGGCTTCGCCATCTCGCCACTCGGCCGCATCGCTGTCGACAGCTCGGAGCGGCGCGACGTCGCCCGCATCATGCTGCGGCCGGAGCAGGTGTTGCTTAAACGCACATCGCGTGAAGGCATGTCCGGCACGCCGGACATGCTGTTCGGCGAGGTGACGGAATCGGAGTTCGCCGGCTCGATGTGCACCATCGCGGTGCGTCTGTTGAACAGCCCCGATCCGCCCGACGCCGCCGCCATCGGCAATACGCCGTTGATCCTGCGCAAGCCGGGCATGGACGCGCCGGCGATCGGCGAGATCGTCCGGCTGACCGTGTCGGGCAAGGCGCATGTGTTTGCCTGAACGGTTTTGCGCAAGGCCGACTTCAATCGACCCGTTTGCCCGCCTGATCGAACCAATGCAGCTTTTCGGACCTGGCCACGACGCGCAATTGGTCGCCTGGCTTGGCGCTGGCGCGGCCTGAGACGCGCACGACGATGCGGCTGCCGGCTGCCACGCAATGGAGAAAGCTTTCGGCACCGACCGGTTCGACCGCTTCCACTGTTGCCGGCAGCGCGAGCGCGCCGGCCGGCGCCTCTGCCGCGAAGGTGATGTCGGCGTCCTCCGGACGAAAGCCTAGCGTCACTGCCTTGCCCTGTCGAGGCGCCAAGCCAATCACAGTACCGTCCGCCAATACCGAGCTTGGGGAGGCCCCTGTGAGCGCCAGCAGATTCATCGGCGGTGCGCCTATGAACGAAGCGACGAAGGTCGAGGCCGGTTTCTCGTACACATCAAGCGGCGCGCCGGTCTGCTCGACCAGGCCGGCGTTCATGACGACGAGGATGTCGGCCAGCGTCATCGCCTCAAGCTGGTCGTGCGTGACATAAACCGAGGTGACGCCAAGCGAGCGCTGCAGATTCTTGATCTCGATGCGCATCTGCCCGCGCAATTTCGCATCGAGGTTGGACAGCGGTTCGTCGAACAGGAAGACCTTCGGGTTGCGCACGATGGCGCGACCCATGGCGACGCGCTGGCGCTGACCGCCGGAAAGCTCGCGCGGGCGCCGGTCGAGCAGCGCCGAAAGCTCCAGCACCTTGGCAGTCGAGCGTACCCTGCTGTCGATCTCGTCATTCGGCGTGCCGCGGTTGCGCAGGCCATAGGCCATGTTGTCATAAACCTTCATATGTGGGTAGAGCGCGTAGTTCTGGAACACCATGGCGATGTCGCGCTCGGTCGGGCCAATGGCGTTGACCACCTTGCCGTCAATGGCGACTGTACCGGCAGAAATCGTCTCCAGCCCGGCGATCATCCTCAGCAGCGTAGACTTGCCGCAGCCGGACGGGCCGACCAGCACGCAAAGCTCCTTGTCAGGAATGGCGATGGAAACGCCCTTCACGGCCTCGACGCCGCTGGGATAGATTTTCCTGACATCCTTCAGATCCACGGTCGCCATCGGCTTCTCACTTTTCGGATTCGACCAGACCGCGCACGAACCAGCGTTGCATCAGCACGACCACCAGGATCGGCGGCACGATGGCCAGCATTGCCGTGACCATCACGAGGTGCCATTGGGTGTCGGCATCGGCGAAGGAAACCATCTTTCTCAGCGCGATGACGATGGTGTTCATGTCGTTGCTGTTGGTGACGAGCAGCGGCCAAAGATACTGCGTCCAGCCATAGATGAAGAGGATCACGAACAGCGCGGCGATGTTTGTCCGCGACAGCGGCACCAGAATATCGAAAAAGAAGCGCCATGGCCCGGCACCGTCGACACGCGCCGCCTCGACCAATTCGCCCGGTATGGTCATGAAGAACTGGCGAAACAGCAGCGTTGCGGTGGCCGAGGCGATCAGCGGGACGATCAGGCCGGCATAGGTGTCGATCATGCCGAGATCGACCATCACCTTGTAGGTCGGCAGGATGCGCACCTCGACTGGAAGCATCAAGGTGATGAAGATCAGCCAGAAGAAGGTCATGCGCAGCGGAAAGCGAAAGAACACGATCGCGTAGGCCGACAGGATCGAGATGAAGATCTTTCCCACCGCAACGCCGAGCGCCATGATCGTAGTGTTGAGCAGCAGCCTGCCGACGCTGACCCCGCCGATACGACCGATGCCGCCGAATAGCGCCTCGCTGTAATTGTTCCATAGCTGGCCGCCGGGCAAGAGCGGCAGGGGCGGCCTGAGGATCGTTTGCAGCGTGTGCGTCGAGGCAACGAAGGTGTAGTAGATCGGAAAAGCCACGATCAATATGCCGAGGATGAGCACGGCATGGGCGATGAAGGTGCGGAGCGGGGACTGGCCGATCATCGCTGCCCTCAGCCGTAATGGACTTTGCGTTCCACATGGCGGAACTGGATCGCTGTGAGCGCAATGACGATGGCCATCAGGATGACCGACTGCGCCGCCGAATCGCCCAGGATCAGATTGACGAAGCCGTCATTGTAGACCTTGTAGACCAGCGTCTCTGTCGTCTTGCCCGGCCCGCCGCCGGTGACGGCATGAACGATGCCGAACGTGTCGAACAGGGCATAGACGGTGTTGACGACCAGCAGGAAAAAGGTTGTCGGCGCAAGCAGCGGGAAGACGATGGTCCAGAAGCGCTTGGTTTCGCCGGCGCCGTCCATGGCCGCCGCTTCGATCAGCGTTTTCGGCACCGCCTGCAGGCCGGCGACGAAGAACAGGAAGTTGTAGCTGATCTGCTTCCAGGCAGCAGCCGACACCAGCAGGATCATGGCGTGGGTGCCGTTGAGCAGCGGGTCCCATACGATGCCGAGGCTTCTCAGCAAATAGGCCAACGAGCCGATCGAGGGATTGAACAGGAAAAGCCAAAGCATGCCGGCAATCGCCGGCGCCACGGCGTAAGGCCATATCAACAGTGTGCGGTAGAGGCCTTTGCCGCGCACGGCCTTCTCGGCCATGACCGCAAGCAGCAGGGCCACAACCATGGCAACGATCGCGGTCGCAAGAGAGAACACTACTGTGACCTTGATCGAGTTGAGGTAGGCCGGATCGGCCAGCACCTTCCGGAAATTGGCCAACCAGACGAACCTGCTCTTCAGCCCGAACGGGTCTTGCCTGAGCATCGACTGGTAAAGCGCCTGACCGGCCGGCCAGTAGAAGAAAACCAGGGTGATGGCGAGTTGTGGCGCCACCAGCAGGTAGGGCAGGATCTTGTTGGGAAAGACGACGCGTGGAGACAGGCTGATTTCCCTCGCTATCCAGGTATCGCCCGCGCGAGCTCGCGTGGGCGATATTCCAACCGACTAACCGAGATAATCCCGTCAGTTCTCCAGCGCTTCCTTGATCGCCGCGTTGCCGCGCGCAACCGCATTGTCGAGTGCCTGCTGGGCGGTTTGCTGGCCGGCCAGCATCTTCTCCAGCTCCTCGTTCTGGATATCACGCACCTGCGGCAGATTCGGCAGGCGCACGCCCTTCGAATTGTCGGTCGGCGACTTGCCGATCATCTGCAGGATGGGTGTCTCGCGGCCGGGGTTCTTGTCATAGAAGCCTGATTTCTTAGTCGCCTCGTATGCCGCAAGCGTCACTGGCAAATATCCCGACTTCTGGTGCAGATATTCCTGCACATCGGTCTTGGACAGATAGGCAAAGAAGGCCGCGACGCCCTTGTATTCCTCGTCCGACTTGTTGCCGAACACCCACAGGCTGGCACCGCCCGGCGTCGTGTTCTGCGGGGCACCCTTGGCGTCACTGTCGTAAGGAAGCTGGCCGATGCCATAGTTCATGCCGGACTTGACGATATCGCCGAGGCCGCCCGACGATTCGGTGAAGATGCCGCATTCGCCGGCGAGGAATATCTGCTTGGCTTCGGAGGTGCGCCCGCCATATTTGAATGTGCCGTCCTTGGCCAGGTCGGCGAGCGCCTGGAAGTGGTTGACGAAAATCGGCGCATTGATCTTGAGTTCGACATCACCGCCGGCCAGGCCATTCTGCTGGGTGGCCCAAGGCACGTCATTCCACGCCGCGAAATTCTCCAGGTGGATCCAGGTCAGCCAGGTCGAGGTATAGCCGCAAGGGGCGGCGCCGCTCGTCTTGATCTTCTTGGCAGCTTCCCACACCTCGTTCCACGTCTTGGGCGGATTGTTCACGTCGAGGCCTGCCTTCTGGAAGATGTCCTTGTTGTAGTAGAGGATCGGCGAGGAAGAGTTGTAGGGGAACGATAGCATGGTGCCGTCCGGCTTCGAATAATAGCCGACGATGCCGGGCAGATACTGGCTCTTGTCGAAAGTCATCCCGGCGCCGGTCATCACATCGGCCACCGGCTTTATCGCACCCTCGGCCGCCATCATCACGCCGGTTCCGACGTCGAACACCTGGAGGATATCGGGCGCCTGGCCGGCGCGGAAAGCGGCGATGCCGGCATTCAGCGTCTCCGGATAGGTGCCCTTGAACACCGGAACGAGCTCATAGTCGCTCTGGCTGGCGTTGAAATCCTTGGAGATCTTGGCGACGACCTCGGCGTTGGCGCCGGTCATGGCGTGCCACCAGCTGATCTGCGTGACGGCGAAGGCGGAGGTGGTGGAAAGCAGGGTCACGGTGGCGGCGATACCGGCCGCAAAGCCGAAGAACTTCATGTTTCATCTCCCGTTTGTCATTGGCGAAAGGGGGCACCTCCGCAAAGCCAATATGTGGCGCTGATGACAATCGGACAACGGTTTTGTTGCGGATCAATGAACACCATTCCTTCCTAAAGTGCACTCGCTACCGAAAGCGCGGCGTCAGAAACGACATCACCGCCTTTTCGGGCGCAGCGGCGTCGGTTTTCCCCCGAAAAGACCCGCCTCATGGCCCACGGGTTAACCATTCGTTAAAATCTCCAAGAGCTAATCAGTCACACCTCCCCTGTTAATTTTGGCAGACCGAGTGAACCAGGATGCTGACGGTCTATAATTGTATTGTAAGTCAGCACGATCCGAGACTGGTTGCGCTTGCCGCACTCATCTGTGGAATTTCTTGCTTCTCGGCGGTTAATCTCCTTAAGCATGTCGGCCGATCGACCGAGCGAAACCGGCTTGTCTGGCTGATGATCGCCGCGGCCTCGACCGGGTTCGGCATATGGGCGACGCATTTCATCGCCATGACCGCGTTTACGCCGGGAATACCGAATGCATACAATCCGGGATTATCCGCCTTTTCGCTTGCCGCCGCCATTATCATGACCGCGCTTGGGATGTGGGTCGCCACCTTGCGCCGCGGCATCGACCATTTCCTCGTCGGTGGCGCCATTCTGGGCGGCGCCATCGCGACGATGCACTACATCGGCATGGCAGCTTTCGAGGTCGAAGGCCGGGTCGCATGGAACCTGCTCCTTGTCGCGATATCGCTTCTGGCCGGCGTAAGCCTCGCGGCACTGGCGCTTCTTGTCGTCTTGCGCCGCCCGTCAGCGCTCGCGACTCTCGGCGGCGCCGCGCTTTTGACGCTGGCCATTTGCAGCTTGCATTTCATCGCGATGGCCGCGGTGTCGATCATTCCGGATTCCTCGATTGAAATATCCGAACATTCCATCGAGCCCATTTCCCAGGCCTTTGCCGCAGCGGTCGCCAGCCTGGTAATCCTTGTGCTGTCGGGTGCCGCGCTGTGGATCGATCTGCGCTTTCGCCACCAGAAGCTCGAGGCCGATCGCATGCACGATCTCGCCAATGCGGCGGTGGAAGGTCTGATCGTTTGCGATGGCACCCGCATCGTCAGCGCCAATGACAGTATGGCGAAGCTGACCGGAACAGCGACAGCCACCCTGAACACGATGCAACTCGGCGAGCTTTTCGACGGACAGAGCGCAGCCGATATGTCCGGCTTCGGCGAACAGGCGCAGGAAGCGAAGTTAAGGGGCAGCGACGGCGCGAGAATTCCTGTCGAGCTGATCGCCAGGAGAATCACCTACTGCGGCAGGCCTCATACGGTGCTTGCCGTTCGCGACATCCGTGAGCGCAAGAAGGCAGAACAAGAGATCCTCCGCCTCGCGCATTTCGATCCGCTTACCGGGCTTGCCAATCGGCGGAGCTTTTCTTCCCGGCTGGAAGCAGAATTCGCCTCGATGGATCGTGGCGGCAAGGATGGATATCTGGCGCTCCTGCTGCTTGACCTCGACCGGTTCAAGCAAGTCAACGACCTCTACGGCCACAGCGCCGGCGATGCTATGCTGCAGAAGCTGGCGCACTGCATTTCCGGCATCCCGCGCCACGGACAGATGCTCGCGCGTCTCGGCGGCGATGAATTTGCCATCATAGCTCCGAACCTCCCCGACCCCCTGGCCGCAGGCCGGATAGCCGAGGACTTGCTGGCGGCGATCCGGGAGGAAAACAGGGTTTCGGTCGGCTCCGGCCTCGTCTCGGCCAGCATCGGCATTGCCTTCTTTCCGCTGGATGCCGAAGACCAGGCCGGCCTGATCGGCCATGCCGACACGGCACTCCATCGCGCCAAAACCGAAGGCAGGGACACTTATCGGTTTTTCGAGATGGCCATGGGCACCGCGGCCCGCGACAAGCGCGTGATGGAGCATGAATTGCGCCAGGCGATCGCCCGCAAGGAGTTCCACCTCGTCTATCAGCCGCAGAAGGAGATCCGCGGCGGCAGGATGATCGGCTTCGAAGCCCTGGTCCGTTGGCAGCACCCTGAGCGGGGTGACATTTCTCCGGCCGTTTTCATCCCGGTGGCCGAGGACAGTGGCGCTATCGCGCAGATCGGCGACTGGGTGCTGACGACGGCTTGTAACGATGCTGTTCGCTGGACAAACCCACTGATGGTCGCCGTCAACGTCTCCGCCGTGCAACTTCACAATCCGAATTTCAGCCGCAAGGTGCACGACGCATTGACGAGATCCGGCCTGGCCCCCGGCAGGCTCGAACTGGAGATCACCGAAACGGCCCTGGTGAAGGACATGCCGCGCGCGCTGGCAACCTTGAGGCAGGTCAAGGCGCTTGGCGTGCATGTGGCGATGGACGATTTTGGCACCGGCTATTCTTCGCTGTCCAACCTCAGCGCCTTTCCCTTCGACAAGATCAAGATCGACGGGTCGTTCATCAAATCGGTCGACAAGAACGCCCAGTTCGCGGCGATCGTTCGCGCCGTGCTGGGGCTTGGACGCGGTCTCGGCTTACCGGTTCTGGCAGAAGGCATCGAGACGCCGGGTGAATTGCAGTTCCTGGACGCCGAGGCTTGCGAGATCGGGCAAGGCTACTACCTCGGCAAACCGGCTCCGATCGAGACATTCGGGGAACTGACGGGCGTGGCCGCTCCGGCAATCCGCACCGCCAGCCGACGCGGCGCAAGCATTGCCGTGCTCAAGCCGCGCCTGCGCACGGTCTGAGCCTATCCCGGCTGAAGCGCCGCCTCGACCAGACGCTTGGCATCCGGCCCCGACCATTCGGCCGGGCCATTCATATGGGCGATCAGGCAGCCTTGCCCATCGATCAGCATGGTGACCGGCAGACCGAGCGCCAGGCCGCGCGTCTTGACGTCGTTGAACAGCGCCATCGTGGCATCGCGATAGTAGCCGAGCGACTTGACGCCGGTGTCCTCCAGGAACTTCTTCGGTTTGGCATCGTCGCCGGCATCGACGTTGACGGCAACAACCTGAAACGCATCGCTGCCCATCTCCTTCTGCAGCGCATCGAGCGCCGGCATTTCGGCGCGGCAAGGTGCGCACCATGTCGCCCACAGATTGAGCAGCACCGTCTTGCCGGCATGATCGGCGATCGTCGTCGGCTTGCCGTCGGGGCCGTTGAAGGCAAGGCTTTTCAGCGATTGCGGCGGATCCGCCGGCAAAAGCGCGGCAACCTGGCCGGTGGCAGCGGCGGCGATCTTCTTGGCACGGTCGGTCTTGACGGCGCAGGCGACGTCGTCCTTGCCGCCGCCGGCGGCCACTTGCGCGGGCGCCTTGTTGCCAGAACTGCTTTCCCTGACATATACCGCGACCGCGCCGGCCAGCACGCCCGCAACCAAAGCGGCGAGGATGAGACGCAAAGCCGGGAAAAATCTATTGCCGTCTGCCATTTTTCAAAAACTGCTCCGGAGCACGGGTTATAGCGATGAACGACAAGAAGGCCAGCAACCAGATGTGGGGCGGACGTTTTGCCTCGGGTCCGGCCGCAATCATGGAAGCGATCAACGCGTCGATCTCGTTCGACCGCAAACTCTATGCGCAGGATATTCGCGGCTCGATCGCCCATAGCCAGATGCTGGCGCAAACGGGCATTATTTCGGCGGCCGATCAAGAAAAAATCGCTCACGGGCTGAACACGATCCTCGCAGAGATCGAGGCCGGCACCTTCGAGTTCTCGACCAGGCTGGAAGACATCCACATGAATGTCGAGGCCCGTCTGGCCGATTTGATCGGCCCCGCCGCCGGCCGCCTGCATACCGCCCGCTCGCGCAACGACCAGGTGGCGGTCGACCTCAGGCTGTGGGTCAAGGACGAATGCTTTCGTGTCGCCGAGGCGCTGAAGGGCCTGATCACGGCGTTCCTGGATCGGGCCGAGGAGCATGCGGCAACGGTGATGCCGGGCTTCACCCACATGCAGGCGGCGCAGCCGGTGACCTTCGGCCACCACTGCATGGCTTATGTCGAGATGTTTGCACGCGACCTGTCGCGCGTCCGCGATGCCATCGAGCGGATGGATGAAAGCCCGCTCGGCGCCGCCGCCCTTGCCGGCACCAGCTTTTCCATCGACCGGCACCAGACGGCGAAGGCGCTTGGCTTCCGCGAGCCGATGCGCAATTCGCTCGACAGTGTTTCGGACCGCGATTTCGCGCTCGAGTTCCTGGGCTTTGCGGCGATCTGCGCGACGCATCTGTCGCGGCTGGCCGAAGAGATCATCATCTGGTCGACGCCGCAATTCGGCTTCATCAGGCTATCGGATAGTTTCTCGACGGGTTCGTCGATCATGCCGCAGAAGAAGAACCCGGACGCTGCCGAACTGGTGCGCGGCAAGACCGGCCGCGTCACCGGCCATCTCGTCGGCCTGCTGACGGTAATGAAGGGCATGCCGCTGACCTATGGCAAGGACATGCAGGAAGATAAGGAATCCGTCTTCGACGCGGCCGAGACACTCGACCTGATGCTGGCGGCAATGACCGGCATGGTGCGCGATATGACGGTGAACACTGCTGCGATGAAAAAGGCGGCCGGCGCCGGCTATTCGACTGCGACCGACCTCGCCGACTGGCTGGTGCGCACGCTCGGCCTGCCGTTCCGCGAGGCGCACCACATCACTGGCAGGGCGGTGGGGCTGGCCGAGGACAGGAAGATCGGGCTCGACAGGCTTTCGCTGGAGGATCTGCAGTCCATTCACCCCGGTATCAGCGCCGACGTGTTTTCGGTTCTTGCCGTGCAGAATTCTGTAAAGAGCCGCACGAGCTTCGGCGGCACCGCGCCGTCCGAGGTGCGCAAGCAGATCCGCTACTGGAAAAAGCGGCTCGCCAAGGCGTAAGACGCGGGGTGCAATGGCCGCAAAACTCGGCTAGAAGCGGCTGCGGGCAACAGTTTCGGACGGATGGCACGATGACCGGAAGCAGGATTTTGGTGACGCTGACGCTGCTGGCGGCAATGGCCACCGTTGCGGCCTGCGGCAGGAAGGCTGCGCTCGACACGCCGTACGCGGCAGCCGTGCAGGCCCGCAAGGACGCCGAGAAGGCCAAGCAACCCTTGCCGCCGGAGCCGGAAAAACCTGTCGAGGACAAGAAATTCATCCTCGACCCGCTGCTCTGATTTCGGACCAATCTCGTGAACCATTTCGACTACCGCGACGGCGCGCTGCATGCCGAGGACGTGGCGATATCAGACATCGCCGCCAGCGTCGGCACGCCGTTCTACTGTTATTCGACGGCGACGCTGACCAGGCATTTTCGCGTCTTCACCGAGGCCTTTGCCGGGCTCGATGCTCTCGTCTGCTATGCCATGAAGGCGAATTCCAACCAGGCCGTGCTGAGGGTGCTGGCAAGGCTCGGCGCCGGCGCCGACGTGGTCTCGGAGGGCGAATTGCGCCGCGCTTTGGCGGCCGGCATCCCGGCAAGCAAGATCCTGTTTTCGGGCGTCGGCAAGACCGCGCGCGAAATGGATTCTGCGCTCTCGGCCGGCATTCTCTGTTTCAACGTCGAATCCGAACCGGAGCTGGAGCTGCTGTCGGCCCGCGCCACCGCGCTGGGCAAGATCGCGCCGATCTCGCTGCGCATCAATCCGGATGTCGACGCCAGGACGCACAAGAAGATTTCGACTGGGAAGGCCGAGAACAAGTTCGGCATTCCGTGGCAGCATGCGCGGAAGGTCTATGCGCGCGCGGCTGAGCTGCCGGGCATCAAGGTCACCGGCATAGACACCCATATCGGCAGCCAGATCACCGAATTGCAGCCCTTCGACGACGCCTTTGCGCTGCTGGTGGAGCTGGTCGGCGCCTTGCGCTCCAACGGTCATGCCATCGAGCACATCGATGTCGGCGGCGGCCTTGGCATTCCCTACCGCGTCGACAACAACCCGCCGCCTTTGCCCGATGCCTATGCCCGGATCGTCAGGAAACATGTTGCCAAACTTGGGCTGAAGGTAATGTTCGAGCCAGGCCGGCTGATCGTCGGGAATGCCGGCATCCTGGTGTCGGAAGTAATCTTCGTGAAGGAGGGCGACGCCAAGAACTTCCTCATCGTCGACGCCGCGATGAACGACCTGATCCGGCCGACGCTTTACGACGCTTTTCACGACATCAAGCCGGTGGCGCAGCAGCCGGCCGCTGCACCACGCATGAAGGTCGACGTCGTCGGCCCGGTTTGCGAGACCGGCGACTATCTCGGGCTCGACCGTGACCTGCCCCGGCTGAAATCCGGCGACCTGATCGCTGTCTCCACCGCCGGCGCCTATGGCGCCGTTCAGGCCGGCACCTACAATACCAGGCTGCTGGTACCGGAAGTGCTGGTCGACGGCGACCGCTTCCACGTTGTGCGTCCGCGCCAGACCTATGACGAGCTGATCGGACTGGACTCGGTGCCGGACTGGTTGGAGTAGAACTCTGCAGCTACAGCCGGTGCTGAATGAGCGCCCTGATTTCGGCGATTCTGTCCTCATTCCGGCGATAGAATATCCACTGCTTGATGCGCTTGCTGCGCAAAAGCCCTGCCTGGGTGAGCACGCGCATATGCTCGCTGAGCGTAGCCTGGGTGATCCCTAGCCTCTCCGCGATCAGCAGCGCGCAGACGCCGTCCTCGACCAGATCGCCGTCCGTCTGCGGCGGAAAATGCGCCCGCGGGTCCTTGAGCCAATCGAGGATCTGGAGCCTGCGCTCGTTGGCAATCGCTTTGAAAACGTCGACCTCTTGCATTTAGGCACTTTGCCAAGTTACTAAGTAATGTCAACTCTGGGAGTGAAAGCATGCTGCACGGCCACACGATCACACGCGAGCGCATTGCGGCGATAGAACCCCGCATCCGGCCCTTCGTGCGCCACACGCCGGTGCTGCGCGTCGACATGGCCGATTTCGGCCGCCCGCCTCTGCCCGTCGACCTGAAGCTTGAGTGCTTGCAGCATTCCGGCTCGTTCAAGGTACGTGGTGCGTTCACCAATCTCCTCGAACGGCCGGTTCCTGCGGCCGGCGTCGTCGCCGCGTCGGGCGGCAATCACGGCGCCGCCGTCGCCTATGCCGCCATGCGGCTCGGCCACAAGGCGACCATCTTTGTTCCCGAAGTGAGCCCGCAGGCCAAGCTGGACCGCATCCGCGGCTACGGCGCCGAGCTGATCGTCGGCGGCGCCCGTTATGCCGAGGCGCTGGCCGCCAGCGAGAGCTTCGCTGAAAAATCCGGCGCGCTGCAGATCCACGCCTTCAACCAGGAGGAGACGCTGGTCGGGCAAGGCACGCTCGGCCTCGAGATCGAGGCCGACCTGCCGAAGCTCGACACCCTGCTGGTCGCCGTCGGCGGCGGCGGGCTGGTCGGCGGCATCGCTGCCTGGTTTTCCGGCCGCATCAGGATAATCGCGGTCGAGCCGGAGGGTGCGCCGACGCTTCATCGCGCCTTCGAGGCGGGCCGACCCGTCGACGCGCCGGCTGAGGGCATCGCCGCCGATTCGCTCGCGCCAAAGCGTGTCGGCGAAATGATGTTTCCTATCGCCGAGGCATTCGTCGAGCGCTCGATCCTGGTCGGCGACGACGACATTATCGCCGCCCAGGCGGCGCTGTGGGACCGCGTGCGAATCATCTCCGAGCCGGGCGGTGCGGCCGCCTTCGCGGCGCTCCTGTCCGGCCGCTACGCACCGGCTGCAGGCGAGCGCGTTGCCGTACTGGTCTGCGGCGCAAACGCCAATCCGGCGAAATTCTGACAATATCCGGGGCATTATTGTTCACGTTTTGGGGAACCGCCTCGCCTTCGCCGTGTTTGTTGGTATCCTTAGGGCGATGTGCATCCGCTTGGACGCACGGAGTACGCGCTAAGATTTTAGGTCTTCGCATCGTGCTTCCCGAAAATCGACTTTTCGGGCCCATGCGATAGATTCGTGAGGCCTGGGCTATCCCGCCCGGCCAGGAAGGGCCGATGACACAACGACCCATTTTCACCAGCGATCGCAGTCTGGCCAGGCGCCTTGCCTTGAGCCGGCTGGGGACGCAGGTCTCGATAATCGTCGAACGCGGCTGGCCATTGCTGCTGCCACTGATCATCGTCGCCAGCCTGTTCCTCAGCATTTCGTGGCTCGGCCTGTTCCCATTTTTGCCCGATCTGGCGCGGATCGGTCTTATCACGGCATTCGGCGTCGCAGCGCTTGCCGCACTCTATCCACTGCGTTTCTTCCGCACGCCATCCAGTGCCGAGGTCGACCGCCGCATCGAGGCGGCCAACCGATTGCTGCACAGCCCGGTGCAGGTCCAGACCGATCGCCCGAGCGGCAAGGAAAGCATTTTTTCGCAAGCCCTGTGGCGCGAGCATCAGCGGCGCATGGCGGACCGGCTGGGCGAGCTTGGCGGCGACGTGCCGCGCACACGCGTGCCGGAACGCGACCCGTGGGCGCTGCGCGCCGTTGCCGCGCTTTTGTTGGTCACTGCCTTTGCCTTCTCCTTTGGGCCATCGGGCGGCAGGCTGAGCGACGGTTTTGTTGCCCGTGCCGCCCGCGACGTCGTGCCGCCGCGCATTGATGCCTGGGTGACGCCGCCGGCCTATACCGGCAGGCCGCCGGTATTCCTGAACGCCCCGGTCCTGGCCAACAACGCCACTCAAGCGCCGCCGACCTTCACGGTTCCGGAGGGCAGCGATGTGTCGCTGCGCGTCACCGGCGGTTCGGGCGAGGAAACGCTGAGCTACGCCGACACCGGCGGCAACACCCGCGCCATCGATCCGACCGGGCCGCAAGCCGCCAAGACTGAGGCAAGTCCGGCACCGCCTTCCACCGTGCGCCAGTTCAGCGGCAAGTTAACGGCCGACGGCACGCTGACGCTGCAGTCCAGCGACGGCGAGCTCGGCCGCTGGGCCTTCGCCATAATTCCCGACAAGCCGCCGCAGATCCGCTTTGTCGGCGAGCCGAAGCGCGCCGTCAACGGCGCCTTCGAACTCAACTACCAGATCGACGACGACTATGGCGCGGCCTCCGCCAAGGCGGTTTTCGCATTGGCCGATCCGCAAGTGCCCAACGCGCATCCGCTCTATGGCCCGCCGGAAATGCCGCTGACGTTGCCGCGCCGCGGCGGCAAGGCCAATGCCGCTAAGACGACGAAGGACCTGACCGACCATGTCTGGGCAGGTGGCAACGTCAAGCTGTCGCTTGTCGCCACCGACGGTGCCGGACACACGGCGACCAGCGAAACCAAGACGCTGGTGATGCCGGAGCGGCCATTCTCCAACCCGTTGGCGCGGGCTGTGGTCGAGCAGCGCCGCATACTGGCGCTCGACGCCTATGCCAAGGACCGCGTGCTCGACCTGATGGATGCAATCACGCTCAGGCCGGAAGACACGTTCGACAACATGGCGCACTACCTCGCCATCATGAGCGCCCGCACCCGGCTGAAGATGGCAGACAGCGACGACCAGTTGCGCGACGAGGTCGCTTACCTCTGGGAGATCGCGCTCGGCATTGAGGAAGGCAATCTGTCGGCGGCCGAGAAGCGGCTGCGCCAAGCGCAGCAGGCGCTGCAGGATGCGATCAAGAACGGCGCCAGCGACCAAGAGATCGAGAAGGCGATGAAGGAACTGCGCGAGGCGATGAACCAGTTCCTGCAGGAATTCGCGGCGCGGGCGCAGCAGAATCCGAATGCGCCACAGATGCAGCAGAACGGCCAGGAACTGCGCCAGAGCGACATCGACCGCATGATGGACCAGATCGAGAACCTGGCGAAATCCGGCAATCGCGACCAGGCGCAGCAATTGCTGTCGGAGCTGCAGGATATGATGAACAATCTGCAGGCAGGCCGCCAGCAACAGGGCGGTCAGCAGGACAGCGAGATGCGCCAGCAGATGGACAAGCTGGGCGAAATCATGCGGCGCCAGCAGGAGATGATGAACGACACTTTCCGCATGGACCAGATGCAGCGCGGCCAGCAACAGCGCGGGCAGAACCGCGACGAGCAGCTCGGCGAGAACAGTGAGCCAGGCCCGATGGGCGAAGAGGGCAAGCCCGGCCCAGGTGACGACCGCGATCCCCTCGGCCGGCCGAACCCGATGACGCCGCAGGAATTTGCTGACGCGCTGAAGCAATTGCAGGAAGGCCAGGGCAGGCTGCAGAGCGAGCTCGATCAATTGAGGAAGAGCCTCGAAGGCATGGGCCTCGACCCCAATGAGGGGTTTGGCGAGGCCGGCAAATCCATGGGCAATGCCGAACAGGCGCTCGGCGAGGGCGAAGGCGACCAGGCCGTCGGTCACCAGGGCCGCGCATTGGAAGCCTTGCGCAGGGGCGCCAAGGACATGATGAAGCAACTGCAGGCGATGCAAGGCGACCAGGGCGGCAACGGCCAGGGCGGACGCCAGCAGAATGCCGACCGTGACCCGCTCGGGCGGCCTCGCACCAGCGAGGGTCCCGACGACGGAAGTTCGGTGAGAGTGCCCGACGAGATCGACGTGCAGCGTGCCCGCCAGATCCTCGAAGCGATCCGCAAGCGGCTCGGCAACGCACTCAGCCCCGATATCGAGCGCAGCTATCTGGAGCGGTTGCTGGAGCTGAAGTAAGGCTGCCTGTATTCGGAAGATCGCCGCGCGCAGTCCGTGGTGGCCGCCAGCGCCGAGCTGAGTGGCATGCTTTAACGGTTGGTGAAAGCCTCGCGGATCGCCTCTTCCATGCCGTCGATTGCCTCGCCGGAAGCGTTCGCATTGCGCCGCAGCACCACGTTCGAGGAATCGATGTCGCCGAACCCGTCGGCGGCCGTAAGCTCGCGGCAGCCGGCCGGGATGTTGCTGCGCGAGATCGGCGCAATCGCCAATCCGGAGGTGACGGCGAGCCGCAGGCCGCCATTGGTATCGCTGGTGTAGGCGACACGATAGGCGAGACCGCGCTGTTCCAGCGACTTTATGGCGAAATCCTTGCACCAACCGGCACGGTTGTAGAGCGCGATCGGCACCGGCCGCTCCTCATGCATGTGATGCAGCTCCGACGTCACCCATACGGTCGGGTCATGCATCAGCACCTCACCGCCTGACAGATCCTGCCATTCGAACACCACCGCCAGATCGAGCTCGCCGGCGGCGAGCGCCGCGATTTGCGCACCGGAATGCGCGTAGCGGACGGTGATGTCGACCTGAGGATGGCGCTTGGCAAAGACGCCGAGTGCCCGCGACAGGATCGCGTGGCCATATTCCTCCGGGATACCGATGCGCACCGGCCCGCCAAGCGGCGCCGCGACCATCGATGCCGCCGTCTCGTCGAGCAGTGAAACGATACGCCTGGCGTTGGCGATGAGTTCGCCGCCGCGCTGCGTCAACGCTACACCGCGCGACCCGCGCTCGAACAGGCTGTCGCCGATCATGCCTTCGAGCCTCTTCATCTGCATCGAGACTGCCGACTGGGTGCGGCCGGCCCGCTCCGCCGCTTTGGTGAAATTGCCGGTGTCGGCGACCGCCACGAAGGTGCGCAACAGGTCGCTGTCGAGATTGGGTCGCATGTGCCCACCATAAGAAAATCTGATTGCTGGCATCATTCCAATTCGTTTGCAACATGTCAAACGGGGGACGATAGTCGCCTTACCCATTGGATATGCGGCCGCGAAATCGGCTGCGGACCAATCAAAAGTCCTCACTCGTACCCGCTGCCCGAAACGGCGGCGGGTTCTTTTTACCCGGATGCAGGCCTGCCTTCGGCCACGCACGCGGGAGACAGGAGCGCCTATGCAGAATCGGCTTGTGCTCGGCATCCTCAGCCTCTGTCTCGGCGTGCTGGTCTTTTCGCTGCAGGACCCGCTGGTCAAGGCGGTGTCGAGCCACTATCCGGTCACCGAGGTGATGGCGATCCGCTCGATCGTCGCCCTGCCGATCCTGGTTTTCCTTGTCCACGCCGATGTCGGATTGCAGGCGATCCTGTCGAAGCGGTTCGGCATGCTGACGATGCGCGCCTTCATCCAGTTCACCTCCTACACGGCCTACTATCTGGCAATCGCCGCCCTGCCGCTGGCTGACGCGGTGGCGCTCTATTTCATGGCGCCGCTGTTCATCATGGCGTTGGCCGGCCCCTATCTCGGCGAACGCGTGTCCTGGCAGGCGCTCGCCACCGTCCTGGTCGGCATGCTCGGCGTGCTGGTGATGGTGCGCCCGGGCGCCGGCTTGTTCGACTGGGCAGCGCTGCTGTCGCTAGGTTCGGCTCTGCTCTACGGTTTCTCGCAGCTGATGGCACGCAAGATCGGCGACACCGAATCCTCGACTGTCATGGCGTTCTATCAGAACGGCGCCTATCTGGTCGGCGCCGCCTTGGTGGCGGCATTGTTTTGGCTGGCAGGCATTGACCACGCCGTGCATCCGAGCCTCGAATTCCTCGTCCGGCCATGGGTCTGGCCGGCGACGCCGGATCTCCTCAAGATGGGGACATGCGGCTTCGTTGCCTCGGCCGGCATGATCCTGTTGTCGCAGGCCTACCGGCTGGCGCCCGCCAACAGCGTCGCCACCTTCGAATACACCGGTATCATCTGGTCGCCGCTATGGGGTTTTCTGTTCTTTGCCGAGGTGCCGCGACCAGCGACGGCGGCCGGCGCAGCCCTCATCATCGGCGCCGAGCTTTTTGCGCTCAATGCCGGCCGGCACCGGAGCGGCGTGCCAGCCAATACGGCGACCTGCGACCCTGCCTGAAGGCGGTCGGCCTTGGACTTAGGCGAAGCAGGCGAGCGCCTGTTCGACGCGGGCGCGGATTTCAGCCAGCGTGAACGGCTTTTGCACGACGTCGAGAATAATGCCGTCCAA
This sequence comes from Mesorhizobium sp. M1169, assembly GCF_040318345.1. NCBI lineage: Bacteria > Pseudomonadati > Pseudomonadota > Alphaproteobacteria > Hyphomicrobiales > Phyllobacteriaceae > Mesorhizobium > Mesorhizobium sp. M1169. The sequence goes on from NZ_JAMYME010000013.1 coordinate 115,391, forward strand.
TTCGTCGGCGCGCTCGCGCTGGTCGGCATAGCCGGTCATCAGCATGATCTTCATCGCCGGGAACAGCGCCGCTGCCGCCTTGGCCATCTCGATGCCGTCCATCTCCGGCATGCGGATGTCGGACAGCACAAGGTCATAGCTCCCTTGCGCCGCCCGGATCAGAGAAAGGCCGTGTGCGCCGTCCGCGGCGACAGTGACATTATGCCCGGCGCGCTCGAGCGCGCGAGCGGCGAGAGTGCGGACGGATTCATCGTCCTCGACGATCAGGAGATTTGCCATGGGCAGGATATTTGGCGAGGAAAAGTTGATGTTTCCTGAAAGCCAGGAAGGCCATGAGGCCTTTTCAAAATTCGCTCCGCCGAGTCATATGACGTGGTTTTCGAGACCCGGAGCGGACGTTCGAGTCCGTGAGCACCGGAAGCGCAGAAAACCGCGTCAGATGACCGCCGGAGTAGAATTTTCAAAAGGCCTCAGGCGTCGCCCTTGACGATGCCGACGAACGGCAATTCGCGAAACGCGTGGGCGACGTCCATGCCATAACCGACGACGAAATAATCGGGGCAGTCAAAGCCGACATAGTCGGCGTTGAGCGTGGTCTGGCGGCGCATGCGCTTGTCGAGCAGCACGGCGATGGCACAGCTCCTTGCGCCGCGCGACAGCATGAGGTCGCGGGTGAAACTCAGCGTCTTGCCGGATTCCAGAATGTCATCGATCAAAAGCACATCGCGACCGGCGACCTCGTTGTCGATGTCGCGCAGCACCCTCACCTCACCGCTGGTCGTGCCGGCGCCATAGCTGGAGATGAAGATGAACTCGACCTCCGGCGACAGGCCGACATCGTGCATGGCACGGATAAGATCGGCGGCGAAGATGAACGATCCCTTCAGCACCGAGATTACCAGAAGGTCGTGGTAGTCGTGCCCGGCGATCTCCTTGGCAAGTTCCAGGTTCCGCCGCGCGATGGCGGACGCCGAAAACAGGACTTCGATTTCCTTGCCGCGCACAACTGGCATTGGCTGCCCTTCCAGAATGATCGCCTTTGTAGGCGAAGCCGACCGAAACGGTCTTCAACCCGTTTCTAGGCATGTCGTGCCGTCTGGCAAGGCCAAATCTTTCGCAGGGCACCCGCGAACGGTCGGATGTCCCACCGTCGCGAATCGTTTATCTGGTGACCTGTTGATTTTCTGGCGCCGCTCTAACGAACCAGCGCATGGCCGCCCGAAATCCAGAAGGCGGCAAAGACGGCACCGACGCCGACAATCCAGAAGATCGGCCCACCATGCACCCACAACGGCCGTTCGACGGCGGTTTCGGGCTTGCGCAACATGTCCATGCCTTCGATCGAAGGCATGGAAATCATGCGCGCAGGCGGCGGCGCAAAGTCTTGACGTGTAAAATGGCGGGGCAGCACCTCATAGTCGGCATCGATGACCTCGGCGGTCACGTCGCGCATGATGCGTTCCGGCTCGGCGGCCGGATCGGTCATGATTTCGCCGGAAACCGGGCGCGCGGTTCGATCCTCAGCCATCATGGCCCAACACTACCGCACCTGTTCGCTGTTCGTTTCTTTTGGGTAAACGGAAATGGTTAACGCTTCCCCACCGGAACCCCTGTGACTCGCTCGAAAAGCCCCCAAATTAACCGTCGGTTAACCATGCCGGCCGATGGTCTTTCCACAGAAAGGGCTGGCATCTTGCCGCCGAGAATTTCAGGTCGTCGAAAGTGATCCGCTTCGAAAATGTCGGCCTCCGCTATGGCATGGGTCCGGAGATTCTCCGCGACATCTCCTTGCACATTCCGGAGCGCTCCTTTCAGTTCCTGAGCGGACCTTCAGGCGCCGGCAAGACGACGTTGCTGCGGCTTTTGTTCATGTCGCTGAAGCCGACGCGCGGCCTGATCACCATTTTCGGCAAGGACCGCTCGCGCATCTCGCGCACCGAATTGCCGCATCTGAGACGTCGCATCGGCGTGGTGTTCCAGGATTTTCGCCTGCTCGACCATATGACCACCTACGAGAACGTGGCATTGCCGCTGCGCGTGCGCGGCCGCGAGGAGGCGACCTATCGCACCGACGTCACCGAGCTGCTGAAATGGGTCGGCCTCGGCGAGCGCATGCATGTGCTGCCACCGGTGCTGTCTGGCGGCGAGAAGCAGCGCGCCGCCATTGCCCGGGCGTTGATCGAGCAGCCCGAGATCCTGCTCGCCGACGAGCCGACCGGCAATGTCGACCCGCCGCTGGCGCGACGCTTGCTGCGGTTGTTCATCGAGCTCAACCGGCTGGGCACCGCCGTGGTGATCGCCACACACGACCTCGGCCTGATGGAACAGGTCGACGCACGGCGAATGATCCTGGCCGGCGGAAGGCTGGACATCTATGACTGAGCTCTCCGTCGAACATTTCGAGGGTCAGGACGCCGCGGCGGCAAAGCCCCGCGTCCAGCGCAAAATGGCGCCGATCGTGCCGGCGCAGAACATCGCCGGCCGGGCGCTGGTGCTGGTCATTGCCATCATGACGTTTCTGTCCTGTCTGACGTTTGGCGCAGTCACGCTGGTGCGTGACACCGCCTCCGTCTGGGAGAACCAGATCTCGCGCGAAGCGACCATCCAGATCAAGCCGGTCGACGGCCTCGACATGGAGGCCGCACTTGCGCTGGCCTCGCAGATCGCCGGCGAATTCCCTGGCGTGAAAAGCGCCAGGATCATCGATCGCGAAGCAACGGCCCGACTGCTCGAGCCTTGGCTAGGCTCGGGCCTGAACATCGATGAGCTGCCGGTGCCGCGCTTGATCATCATCACCATCGACGAGAATAGTCCGCCCGATTTCGCCGCACTGCGCGCGGCAATCACGCCGAAGCTGCCGAGCGCCTCGCTCGACGATCATCGCACCTGGGTCGACCGGCTGGTTGCCATGGCCCGCACCACGGTAACGATCGGTATCGCAGTGTTGGCGCTGATGCTGTCTGCGACGGTGCTGACCGTTGTATTCGCGACGCGCGGCGCCATGGCCGGCAATGGCCACATCATCGAGGTGCTGCATTTCGTCGGCGCCGAGGCGCGCTTCATCGCGCGCGAATTCCGCCGGCATTTTCTGGTCACCGGCATGAAGGGCGCCGCGGCAGGCGGCGCCGCAGCGATCCTGGTCTTCATCGTCTTCTCCTGGTGGTCGTCACACAACATGGCAACGCCGCAGGCCGACCAGGCGACCGCCCTGTTCGGCAATTTCGCCATCGGCTCGGCGGGTTATCTCGGGGTCGCTGTCATGGTGCTGGTGATCGGCGCGCTGACGGCGGCAACCTCCCATTTCACCGTGGTTGCTTATCTCAGCGACATCGACATTCGCCAGCCGGACGCCGGCTAAAGGAAAGATCGATCACGGATGAAAACGCATCGTCACGAAAATTGCATTTTTTTCCTACCAAAGGCCGTATTTCGGGATTAACCATTTCATGATGGACGTTCGGGACTCGACCGATACCGCTGGATGCATGCCAGTGCTGGTTGCGCGCCCGCCTGTATTCGCCGAGCCTGATGAATTTGCCAAGCCGGATCAGTTTGCCAAACATGGGCGGCTGCTGGCAGGCCGCTCCTTGCGCATCTCGGCTCTCCTTCTGCTCGCCTTTATGGCGCTGTTTGTCGCCGGCTTCGGCTGGTTCGCCAATACCGTCAGCCGCCTGACTACGCCCGCCAATCCGGCAAGGGCCGACGCTATCATCGTGCTGACCGGCGGCCAATCGCGCCTCGACGCTGCAATGGGCCTGCTTGCCTTAGGCAAGGGCGAGCGGCTGCTGATCAGCGGCGTCCATCCCTCCGCCAGCCGCCGCCAGCTTCAGGCCGCGACCGGCGGCGACAAGAGGCTGTTTTCCTGCTGCGTCGACATCGACCGCGCCGCGCTCGACACGATCGGCAATGCCGAGGAAAGTGCCAAATGGGTCGAGGACCATGCCTACGGCACCGTCATTCTCGTCACCAACAATTATCACATGCCGCGCAGCCTGCTGGAAATGGGCCGGCTGCTGCACGGCGCCAGGCTCGAACCCTATCCGGTGGTCAACACCAACCTCGAGAATGGCGGCTGGCTGACCAAGCCAGAAGCGCTGCGCGTGCTGTTCACCGAATATAACAAATACCTGCTGGCGCTGGCGCGCGGCATCATGCCGGTGAAGCAATCGCCCAACGGCGTCACGCTGGCCGACGCCGCGGGCGGAAACTGAACGGCACCGGCACTTTTATTCCCTAGCTCTTATTCCCTGGCTGCAGCATCTGATCGCAAGCGTGCGATCTCCTGTTCGAGCCGTTCGATGCGCTTGTCGCGTTCGCCCAGCGCCGCCGCCACGTCGGCCGCTTCGAAACGCTGCGGGATGTGCTGCGAGCAATTTGAATCCCAAGCCGAAACCGTAAACAGGATAACCTGCTCGGGTCGCGCCTTATAGTCTTGCGGCATCAGCTTTGCCGTCAGCTCGGCATCGCCCTCGACGACGCGCGCCCTGCCCCAGATCTTGATGCGCTGCCGGTGCGCATAATCGATCAGGAATAGGAAAGCCTGTGGGTTGTCGCTGAGGTTGCCCTGGGTGATGAACTGCCTGTTGCCGGAAAAATCGGCAAAGCCGATCGTCCGTTCGTCGAGCACCGTGAGGAAACCGGCAGGCCCGCCGCGATGCTGGATGTAAGGCTGCCCGTCCGCATTGGCGGTCGACAGAAAGACGCTGGTCTGCGCCTCGATGAAGGCGGCGAGATCGGGCGTGATTGCCGCCTGCCAGCCGCCACGCTCCTCGACACGGGCATAGGCCTGGCGCGAGCCCTTGCGCGCCTGAATCGCCTTCACCGTCGGGGTGAAAGCAACATCGCTGGTGTGAGCGTTCATGGAAGCCTCCTCAAGCGCCAAGCTGCGCTGTATTGCTAGTCAGGAAATAGGTCCTTCCATCTTCGAGATGCAGATGCCATATCTGCAATCTATCCTTCCGTTTTTCGGGAGGGCAAATTTTCGGGAGAGCTATGGATCGCCTCCAGTCCATGTCGCTTTTCGTTGCCGCGGCGGAGACAGGCAGCCTCTCGGCTGCCGGGCGCCGCTTCGGCATTCCGCTGACGACGGTCAGCCGCAAGGTTTCGGACCTGGAAAAGCATTTGAAGACACGGCTGTTGAACCGCTCGGCGCGGCAGCTGTCGCTGACCGATGCAGGCCATGCCTATCTCGCCGCCTGTCGTCGCATTCTCGACGAGGTCGGCGAGGCCGAGCGAATAGCCGCCGGCGAATACAATGCCCCGACCGGCGAACTCATCGTCACTGCGCCGATCGTCTTCGGCCGCCTGCATGTGCTGCCGGTCGTCACCAGCTTCCTCTCCGTCTATCCTGAGGTAGGTGTGCGGCTGACACTCGCCGACCGGATAACCCAGTTGGTCGAAGAGCACATCGACCTCGCCATCCGCATCGGCGAGCTTGCCGATTCGAGCCTGATCGCCACCCGCCTGGGCTCAATCCGCCGCGTCGTTTGCGCGAGCCCGGCCTATCTCGCCGAGCACGGCACACCGAAAACGCCGCAGGAGCTTGCAGCACACAGTGCCATCACCTTCGAAGGGCTCACCGCCGCAGCCTGGAGCTTCGCCACCGGCAAGACCGAATTCAGCGTGCCGATCCGCTCCAGGTTACGGGTCAACACGGCTGAGGCAGCGATCGATGCGGCGATTGCCGGCGTCGGCGTGACGAGGCTGCTTTCCTATCAGATTGCCGCCGCAGTCCGGTCGGGTACGCTGCGCCCGGTGCTGCAAGAGTTTGAGCCAGACCCATGGCCGGTGAGCCTCGTCCATGCCGGCCAGGGGCTACTGCCGGTGAAGCTGCGCGCATTCCTCGACTTCGCCGCCCCGCGCCTGAGACAGCGCCTGCTGCAGGCCGCGTGGGAAACGTGACGAAGACGGCCCTCGCAAGGCCGGGCCGATCGCCCGCCTCGCAGCGTTTCCTTTTTGCCGGCGCTTGGTGTAACGAACGCACACCTCCTCACCGGGCACTTGTTGTATGCTGTATTTCCGCTCGCTGGCGTTCAATCTCGCCTTTTACCTCAATCTGATCGTCCAGATGATCCTCTGGACCCCGTATTATTTCCTGTCGCCGCGCCATCGCGCCTGGTTCGTGCCGAAATTCTGGTCGCGCACCAGCATGTGGCTCTACGACAAGATCGCCGGCACCAGAAGTGAGATCACCGGCCAGGAAAACCTGCCTGACGGCTCCTTCATCCTGGCGCCGAAGCACCAGTCCTTCTGGGACACGATCGCTTTCCTGCCTTATCTCGACGATCCCGTTTACATATTGAAACGGGAGCTGACCTGGATCCCGTTCTTCGGCTGGTACATTTTGAAGATGCGGATGATTCCTGTCGACCGCGGCAGCCGCTCGAAGGCATTGAAGACGGTGATCGCCGCGACCAAACAGGAATTGGCGCGCAATCCGCGCCAGCTGATCATCTACCCCGAGGGCACCCGCCGGGCGCCGGGCGACGAACCGGTCTACAAATATGGCATCGTCGAACTTTATGCCCAGCTTGGCATTCCGGTGGTGCCGGTCGCCCACGTCGCCGGTCTCTATTGGCCGCGCCGCAAATTCCTGCGCTATCCCGGCACGATCAAGGCGCGCTTCCTGCCGCCGATCCCGCCCGGCCTCGGCAAGGACGAATTCATGCAACGGCTGATCGGCGAGACGGAAGCCGCCTGCGACCAGCTTCTCGTCGAGGCGGCACAGACGCCGAACCCGCCGCCGATGCCGCCGACGGCAATGAAACGGCTTGGTGAGCTCGATGCGAAACCTGAATTGAAAGGCTGAGACACCCGCCGCGCATGCCGGAAAGGCTCACGGCAAGGCAGCCAGGGCGGCTGTTGCAACCAGCGTCACGGCAAACACCAGATTGATGATCCGCGACGCCAGCGGTTTGCGCAGCAAATGTGCAAAAGCCGCGCCGGCGAGAAGCCACAAGAGATGAATGGCAGCAATCATCAAGGCGAGGACCGCCAGCTTGGCTGAAATAGCAAGACCGCCGGCGCCAGGAGACGCGCCGGCGAACACGGCGGCAATCGCCACATAAGCTTTCGGATTGGCAACGGCCAGAAGGAACCCGCCCAGGAAAGTGGGAGGTGCCGCCCCACCAATGCGTGCCGCCAGCGGCGGCGCCGTCGCTATCTTGAACGCCAGATAGAGGATGTAGGCTGCTGACGCGACCGCCAACAGCGCTGCGAGCTTCGGCAGCGCGGTGAGAACGGCCATGATGCCCGTCGCCACCACCAAAAGCACGAGAACCGTCCCGACAACGATTCCCGAGGCATAGCGCAGCGAACCGCGCAGGCCGAACGCGGCGCCGATCGCGGTGACGCTTATCGTCGCCGGCCCCGGGCTGCCCATGACGATGGCCGACGCCAACACAAGCGCCAGCAATCGCTGCCATAGCTGCTGATCGATAAGACCCTGTCCGGCCATGCGACGTCTCTGCATCCTGTGACGAGGCAGGGACGGTAGGGCAAGGCAGCGGCGCCGGTCTTGAACGATCGTGCGCGGCTACGCGCTGGCCTTGTCGAGCTCGGCGATATCGTCCGGGCCGAGCTGCAACGACGCGGCACGCACCAAGCTGTCGAGCTGGTCGAGCGTCGTCGCGCTGGCGATCGGGGCGGTGACGCCGGGCCGCGCCATGACCCAGGCAAGCGCCACTTCCGCCGGCTTGGCCGAATGTCTGGCCGACACCGCATCGAGCGCTGAGAGAATGCGCATGCCGCGCGCGTTGAGATAGCCTTTCACACCACTGCCGCGCGGACTTTTGCCGAGATCGGCTTCGCTCCGGTACTTGCCGCTCAGAAACCCTTTGGCGAGGCTGAAATAGGTGATGACGCCGATGTCCTCGGCCGCGCACAGATCGCGCAGCGGACCATCGAAGGACGAGCGGTCGTAGAGGTTGTATTCCGGCTGCAGCACCTCGTAGCGCGGCAGGCCGCGCAGGCTTGCTACGTCAAGTGCGGCCCGCAACTGGGCGGCGTCGAGGTTGGAAGCGCCGGTATAACGGATTTTGCCCTTGTCGAGCAGTTTCTGGTAGGCGCCGAGCGTTTCCTCATAAGGGGTCGCCGGGTCGGGCCAGTGCGACAGATAGAGATCGACGCTATCGACCTGCAGCCTCTTCAGCGAAGCATCGATGGCGTTTTCGATATAGGCGGCGGACAGGTCCCTCTTGCCCTGTCCCATATCCGAACCGACCTTGGTGATAACGACAACCTTGTCGCGGTTGCCGCGGCTTTTCATCCATTTGCCGATGATGGTTTCGGATTCGCCGCCCTGGTGGCCGGCAATCCAGCGCGAATAGGAATCGGCCGTGTCGATGGCGTCGAGGCCAGCGTCGACAAAGCGGTCGAGCAGGTCGAACGAGGTTTTCTCATCGGCGGTCCAGCCGAACACATTGCCGCCCAGAACCAATGGCGCGATGGATAGGTCGGTGCGACCGAGACGACGTTTCTGCAAGGCTGATCTCCATGGTGATTCATGCTGGGGCGGATGGGAGCCGCCGACCGGGCTAACCTATGTCGCGCCGTGGCAACGTCAAACGCATAGCCTCTTTTCCAGCCCGCCGGCGCTTCACAAAGCCGCGACCCGCCGCGCCGTGTCCGGCCCCAAGGCGCTGGTCCCGGGTATCCAAACCAGCAGCCTCTGAAGAAACGATCTGGCAAGTTTGGCACATAGATTGTCAAATCTGCCAATTCTGACTTTTGCCGGCCGACCGTAGGTTCCGCCGCGCTGACGCAAGTCTCAGCACGGTCTGGCCGGGGCTCAGACTGTTGGCCTCGGATCGTTTGTTATGGAGACCGGCATGAAAGCAATTGTATTTGACGCCATCGGTTCGCCGCGCGACGTGCTCTATGTGAATGACCTGCCGTTGCCACGGATCAGCGACGGCGAGGTGCTGGTCAGGATGGTCTCGGCCTCGATCAATCCGGGCGACTTCCTGTTTATCCAGAACCTCTATCCCGAACCGAAGAAGCCGCATTTTCCCCGGCAGATCGCCGGAAACCATGGCGCCGGCATCGTCGAAGCCGTTGGCGAGAACGTTCGGTTGGAACCGGGGACGCTTGTCGCGTTCAGCTATTATGGCAGCTGGGCCGAGTACGCCGCCATTCCCGCCGAATGGCTGATCCCGTTGCCTGCCGGCTATCCTGTCGAACGCGCCGGGCGGATGGTGAACCCCATTACCGCGTGGGATCTGCTGGTGGATTCCCGTGTGCGGCCTGGCCAGTGGCTGGCTGTCACGGCCGGCTATTCGTCAATTTCGACAATGGTGATGCAGTTCGCCCAACGACGCGGCATCAACGTCATCGCGCTTGTGCGGCGCTCGCACCAAAGCTTCGATCTGAAGACGCTTGGCGCCGCCGCCATTCTTGACTTTCGGACTTGAAGGCAAGTATCCGGGAAGCGGTGATGGATATCACCGGCGGCGCCGGATTGAACGGGATCATTGACAATGTCGGCGGACCTGTCAGCGGCGAATTGATCCGCATCCTGGCGCTCGGCGGGCAGATGGTGATCAATGGCGGAATGAGTGCCGAGCGCTTCGAACTGCACAATTTCGATGTCTTGCTGAGCGGCGTCGAAATCAGGGCGAATATCTATCGCTACTTCTTTTCGCCGCCTGCCGAAGCCGACCGGCCTGTGCTATGCGAGATTATCGACACCTTCGGCCAGCCCGGCTTCCACGTTCCTGTCGGCGGTCTCCACGCGCTGACCGAGTTCAAGCTTGCCGTGGCAAACAGCCTGGATCGCGCCGATCTTGGAAAACAGATTTTCAGGATGTAGCCCGCGTCACGGCACCGAAGCTACGTCGCGATCCGTCTTGTCACCTCTTCCAGCCAGTGGTCGCTTATACCCAGTGCTTCGAGGTGCTCCAGCGTGCTGAGCACGTAATCCTCATTCCTCCCCGATTGGCCGACGGCGCCTCGGACGACGGCCGCCGCCTCGGCCGGGTCGAGCGCGCCGGCATATTGCTCATGGCTGCGGTCGACAACGTAGGCCACGGCCTCCACCGTCTCGCCCCCATTGGTGCCGCGCCTGTCCGTCTCCTCGTTATCGAGGCGAACGCGGAGCACACGTTCGAGATAGACGTTGGTGACCAGCTCGCGTTCGCGCAGATAGGTAATGACCTCGTTGCGCAGCTCGCCTGGAACCCGGAACGCCAGCCCGATGCAGGAGCCTCCGCGGTCGAGGCCGAGCACCAGGCCCGGCCGTTCGCGCGTGCCGCGATGCACGAAAGAATAGACGCAGAGCGAACGGCGGTAGCCATGCAGGCGGGCGCGCCGCGTCTCGACATGTGCGAATCCCGGTCGCCAGATCAGTGAGCCGTAGCCAAAAACCCAAAAATCGCCCATATCGCCAAGCCTGATTGTGACGACCACCTCACCGGTGGTGTTTCAGTCCGTCTACCTGTTGGTGCCGCAAGCGACAGCCCGCCCGTGCCACCCCGCGTTAACGAAAGCCGCAGCATGACGTCAAGTGACGAGCGCCCGCCGCCCAGCCAACGTCGCCGCCTGTTGTGGCTTGCCGCTTTCATCCTCGTGCTGTTCGGCATCTACAGCGCCGGCTGGTTCTACCTGGCGGACCTGGTCGAGAGCGCCACCAAAAAGGCGGTCGCCGATCTCGACGACAAAGGCATCAAGGCCGACTGCGCCAATCTCGCGGTCAGCGGCTATCCCTTCAGCTTCACCGTTTCCTGCGACAGCCTGGCTTACGAGGACGACAGCCGCAACGTCGCGGCATCGACAGGCAAGATCAACGCCGCCACGCAGATCACCCGGCTTCTGTCGCCTGCCGCCGAGCTCAGGGGGCCGCTCAGGACCTCTGTTCCCGGCATGACCCCGCTCTGGATCGACTGGGATGATCTGCGGGCCGACATGAAGCTGTCCTGGCCGCTGCCGAGGCGCCTCTCGCTGCAGGCAGAAGGCCTGTCCGGCCAGACCGATCCGGCAGACGACACCGATCCCGTCTCGCTGTTCAGCGCCGGAACCGCCACCGGACAATTGCGCCCAAACGGCCCGGACATCGACTATGCCGGCAATTTCACCGATCTTGAAATCGACGCGGCGGCCATCGGCGGGCGCGTCTTGCCGCCGCTCGACGGCAGCGGCGACGTGACGCTGAAGAACGGCCTGACACTGATCAAGGCAAATCCGACGAGCCTGCGCGGCCAGGCGGCCGAAATCCACGAGCTCGATCTGTCGTCCGGAACTGCGCGCATCACCGTTTCCGGACCGCTGTCGGTCGATGACGACGGTCTCATAAATGCCGACCTGACGATCAGGCTCAATGATCCAAAGGCCGTGGCGGCAATCCTCGCCACCGCCATCCCCGAGCAGAAGAAAGAGATCCAGACCGGCTTTGCCGGACTGGCGCTGCTCGGCAACCAGCCGTCGATGCCGCTGAAGATCGTCAGGGGCAAGGCCTCGCTCGGCTTCATCCCGCTCGGCAAGATCAAGCCGCTCGACTAGAGCAATCCCAGGAAAAGTGTGAAACGGTTTTCCGTCCGGAATTGCGCAAAACAAAGAGATAGAGCCGTTCGGCGTTTCTGTGAAACGATGAACCGCTCTAAGCCGGGCCGGCCTGCGATCGGCCTGCCGCGGCTTATCCCTTCGGCGGGTGTTCGACTGCCTGGCGACCGAAATCCGGTACATCGATGTCCTGGCCGGCCTCGATGATCGAGCGGCGGACAGCGCGGGTCCGGGTGAACAGGTCAAACAGTTTTTCGCCGTCGCCCCAGCGGATCGCCCGCTGCAGCGAGGACAGATCCTCGGAAAACCGCGCCAGCATTTCGAGAATGGCGTCCTTGTTGTGCAGGCAGACGTCGCGCCACATGGTCGGGTCGGACGCCGCGAGACGAGTGAAGTCGCGAAAGCCGGAAGCCGAGTATTTGATGACCTCGGACTTGGTCACCGACTCCAGATCGTCGGCGGTACCGACGATGTTGTAAGCGATGATATGCGGCAAGTGCGAAACGATGGCCAGCGTCATGTCATGATGCTGCGGGTCCATCGTGTCGATGTTGGAGCCGCAGCGGCGCCAGAATTCCGAGAGCTTTTCCAGTGCTGCGGGATCGGTGCCGGGCAGCGGCGTGAAAATGCACCAGCGGTTCTCGAACAGTTCGGCAAAACCGGCGTCCGGTCCCGATTTTTCGGTGCCGGCCAAAGGATGGCCGGGGATGAAGTGCACGCCAACAGGCACGTGCGGCTGCATCTGCGCGATCACCGACGCCTTGGTCGAGCCGACATCGGTGAGGATGGCGCCCTTCTTCAGCGCCGGCGCGATCTCCGCGGCGACCGTGCCTGAAGAGCCGACCGGCACCGAAACGATAACCAGATCAGCATCGCGAACCGCCTCTTTCGCATCCGTCGTATAGGTGTCGCCAAGGCCGAGTTGGCTCGCCCGTGCCAGCGTCGCGTCGCTGCGCGTCGAAATCGCGACTTGGCCGGCGAGTCCCTCGCGGCGGATGACGCGGGCCAGCGACGAGCCGATCAGGCCGATGCCGACCAGCGCGATCTTTTCGAACATCGGTGAGGTCATGGTGTTCTAGCTTTTCAGGAATGTCGCGAGTGCTGCGACAACGCCGCGATTGGCCTCTTCGGTGCCGATGCTCATGCGCAGCGCGTTCGGAAAACCGTAGCCGGAAACGCGCCGCAATATGTAGCCGCGCGCACTGAGGTAGTCGTCGGCGGCCGCCGCCGAATGCTTTTTGTCCTCGGGAAAGTGGATGAGGATGAAATTGCCGACGCTCGGTGTCACCCGCAGCCCGAGCCCGCTTAGTTGCTCGCTCAGCCAGGCTAGCCAGGTCTCGTTGTGCGCGACGCTGCGTTCGATATGGGCGCGGTCGTGGATCGCCGCGATGCCGGCCTCGATTGCCGTTGCATTGACGTTGAAAGGCCCGCGCACGCGGTTGATCGCGTCGATGACGTGCATTGGCGCATACATCCAGCCGATCCGCGCCCCGCCCAGGCCCAATTTGGAGAAAGTGCGGGTCATGACCACGTTTTCCGCGCTGCCCACCAACTCGACGCCGGCTTCATAATCGTTGCGCCGGACATATTCGGCGTAAGCTGCATCCAGCACCAGAAGCACGTTTCGCGGCAGGCCGGCATGCAGGCGGCGCACCTCCTGGAACGGCACGTAGGTGCCGGTTGGATTGTTTGGATTGGCAAGGAAGATGATCCGGGTAGCCGGTGTCACCGCGGCGAGGATCGCATCGATGTCGGCGCGTTCATCGGTCTCCTTGACCGTTACCGGGACGGCACCGGCCGACTGTATGTAGATCTTGTAGACCATGAAGCCGTGTTCGGTGATGATGGCTTCGTCGCCGGGTGCGAGGTAGGTCTGCGCCAGCAGGCCCAGAATCTCGTCGGAGCCGTTGGAGCAGACGATGTTCGCCGGGTTGAGCCCGTGCACCTCGGCGATCGCTTCCCTCAGGCGCCTGGCGCTGCCGTCGGGATAGACCGCGAGCTTGTCGGCGACCGCGCGCGCGGCCTCTGTCGCCTTTGGCGAAGGGCCGAGCGGGTTCTCGTTCGCCGACAATTTATGGACCTTGGCGACACCTTCAGGCGCCGCGCTCTTGCCGGGCACATAGGCTTCGATGTCCATGATGCCGGCGCGGGGCTTTGGACGTGTCTGATCCGGTGTCTGGCTCATTTCATGAAATCCGTCGAGAGTGCCTCCATCCGGAAGCCGCAGCGGAAATACAAGCCGTGGCCCGGAATGTCGAGGGGCCGGCAATTCGGGATCAAGAACTTGCCGTTGACGAAGCCATGCGCGAGTCATAGAAGAACGGCTACAGTTCCGTGGTGATTTGGCCGGTCGGCTTGCAGCCACGTTAAACAACTTGCTAAAGGGCCGTTTGCATCTTGTAACCGGCTTTGCGAAGGCATGGCCGGTTTTTTGTTGCCCAGACCGGTGGACAACTGAAGGCCGGGCAAGGAGATGTGATGGTCGCTTTGCGCGCGCGAAAAACCAACAACGAGGCCGACCAGCCGTCGAGCCCGGTGTTGCGTTTCGGCGCCGACAAGCCGCTCAAGCTCGACGCCGGCACGCTGCTGTCGCCGTTCCAGATCGCCTACCAGACCTATGGCACGCTCAACGACGCGCGCTCCAACGCCATCCTCGTCTGCCATGCGCTGACCGGCGACCAGCATGTCGCCAACACCAATCCGGTGACCGGCAAGCCGGGCTGGTGGGAAGTGCTGATCGGTCCCGGCAAGATCATCGATACCGACCGTTTCTTCGTCATCTCGTCAAACGTCATCGGCGGCTGTCTCGGCTCCACCGGCCCCGCCTCGACCAATCCCGCCACCGCCAAGCCCTACGGGCTCGACCTGCCGATCATCACCATCCGCGACATGGTGCGGGCGCAGCTGATGCTGGTCGAGCATTTCGGCATCGAACAGCTGTTCAGCGTGCTTGGCGGCTCGATGGGCGGCATGCAGGTGCTGCAATGGGCCTCCAGCTATCCGGAGCGCGTCTTCTCGGCGCTGCCGATCGCCACCGGCGCCCGCCATTCCTCGCAGAACATCGCTTTCCACGAGGTCGGCAGGCAGGCGGTGATGGCCGACCCGGACTGGCATGGCGGCAAGTATTTCGAGCACGGCAAGCGGCCGGAAAAGGGGCTGGCGGTGGCGCGCATGGCCGCCCACATCACCTATCTGTCGGAAGCAGCGCTGCACCGCAAGTTCGGCCGCAACCTGCAGGACCGCGAAGCCCTGACCTTCGGTTTCGATGCCGACTTCCAGATCGAGAGCTATCTGCGCCATCAGGGCATGACCTTCGTCGATCGCTTCGATGCCAACTCCTATCTCTACATGACACGGGCGATGGACTATTTCGATCTCGCCGCCGACCATGGCGGCCGGTTGGCCGATGCCTTCGCCGGCACCAAGACGCGCTTCTGCCTGGTTTCGTTCACCAGCGACTGGCTGTTCCCGACCGAGGAGAGCCGCTCGGTCGTGCACGCGCTGAACGCGGCCGGCGCTTCGGTCTCGTTCGTCGAGATCGAGACCGACCGCGGCCACGACGCCTTCCTGCTCGACGAGCCCGAACTGTTCGCCGCCATCAAAGGCTTCATCGCCTCGGCCGCCCGGGCAAGAGGGCTTGGCGCATGACCCCGAAAGGTTGCAGGCTGTTCGGATCAGGACCATGCGCCAGGCATCAGCGCATGACCCCGAAAAGTTGCAGACTTTTCGGATCAGGATCATGTGCCGAGCAAGAGCCGAAGGCATGAGCGTCAACCGCGCCCAGCGCGTCGACCTCGAAGTCGTCGCCGATCTCATCCCGCCGCAGTCGCGGGTGCTGGACGTCGGTTCCGGCGACGGCCTGCTGCTCGAATTGCTGCAGGAGACCAAGAAGGTCGACGGTCGCGGGCTGGAACTGTCGCAGCGCGGCGTCAACGAATGCGTGGCGCGCGGCCTGTCGGTTATTCAAGGCGATGCCGACAAGGATCTCCAATTCTATCCCGACAAGGGTTTCGACTTCGTCGTTCTGTCGCAGACCTTGCAGGCGACCCGCAATCCGAAGCTGGTGCTCGACGAACTGCTCCGGATCGGCAACCGCGCCATCGTCTCATTCCCGAATTTCGGCCACTGGCGGGTGCGCCTTTCGCTGCTCTTCAACGGCCGCATGCCGGTGACCAAGGACCTGCCCTATTCCTGGTACGACACGCCCAACATCCATTTCTGCACCATTCGCGACTTCGTCAATCTGTGCGACGAGCTTGGCGCGACGGTGGAAAAGGCAACCGCGCTCGACGCCAACGGCCAGCGGATCGGCTTCTCCATGCCTTGGTGGTTCTGGAACTTTTTCGGCCAGCAAGCGATATTCCTGCTGAAACGATAGGTTTGACAGGCAGAAGCAACGAACCTCAGACCTGCGCAAGAAACCATATTTTCAATTTTCAATCCAATGAAGTTGCCCGGCATTCTTTGTTGCTTTAACAGGTCTCAAACGGGTTGGTTTGGGGGAAGCAATGAAGACGTTAGTATTAGCAACAGCTTTGATGTCGGCCACTTTGATTTCCGGATGCACGACGTCGAAGACCGATTTCCAGAATGGACAAGTCGCGTTGAGCGGCAGCCCGGCGCTGAAACGGCAGGCGATCCAGCGGTGCATGACCAAATTCAAGATGCGGTTCGGCAAGGTTGAAAGGGCAAACCTCGCCGCGCTCATGAACGTCCCGGATGCCGGATTGGAACACACGTTCTGCACGCGATTGATGAACGGCTTCGCGAACGGGAGGATCAACTACTCGGATTACCTGGCTGCATTGTCGCATGGCGACATGTCCAACGCGATCAAGGTGCTGCAGGGGCGGTGAAGCTGCCGATGCAGACGCGATCCAAATTCGGTGCCGCCAGATAGATGGCGGCACCATAGACGCCGGTTGTACCCGATCATTCCCTCTATTCAAGCACGTCCGTGGCCTTGTGCGGGTGCTGGACGCCATCAACGAAGACCACGTCGGACCGGGAATTGCCGGTACGCAGCGGCAATATCTCCTGATAGGCGGGCGAGTCGTACCATGCACGTGCCTGCTGCCGGTTGGGAAACTCGATGACTATGAGATAGCCCGGCCAGGTGTTTTCAACGACTTCCACCTCGCCTCCGTGCACCACGAAGCGGCCGCCAAACGGTTCCAGCGTGGCATCGATCTTGTGCAGGTACTCGACGATCTGCGGTCCCGGCGTGACCTGGCGCATATGGGCGACGGCGTAGGCGGTCATGGCGTAACTCCTTGTGGTCGAAGGCCGGACAACCGGCTTGATGGGAGCAGTTTGCCGAGACGTCGCGCACAGGTCGATTACCCCCGAGGTAATGACACTGAATACAAACCGACGCGCCGCTGCCGTCAGCTGAAAGATATTTCCGCCTGGCACCGATGATTTCCACCCACCTGCGCTGTCCTTATCGATGAGCGCGCCTGGATGGTCCGGCGGCCGGGAATAGAGAGGTGATCCATGGGATCGTTGCAAAATCAGAATGTCGTCGTCGTCGGAGGCAGCCGTGGTGTCGGCCGCTCCATCGCGGAGGCCGCCCTCAAGGAGAAAGCGACGGTGCTGGCCGTCGCCCGCGGAAAACAGGCCCTGGCGCAATTTGCCTGGGAGGTCTCGGGCGTGAAGACGCTCGCGGCCGATGCTACGATGGACTCCGCCCCGGATAAGGTCTTCGCCGCGCTTGAGCCGGACGTACTGGTGATCTGCGCAGGTGCGCTGGCGCCTTCTGCGCCGGTGCATGAACAGAACTGGAAGGCGTTCTCGGCAAATTGGGACACGGACGTCAAGGCGTCGTTCCTGTTTTGCCGGGCCGCTCTGCGGCGTCCGCTCAAGCCGGGGACCCGGATCGTTCTGATCTCCAGCGGCGCGGCCTTGACCGGCGGACCACCGAACGCCGGCGGCTATGCTGGCGCAAAACGCATGCAGATGTTCCTGGCCGGTCATAGCCAGAAGGAGGCCGACCGGCTTGGCCTCGGCCTGCGCTTCATGGCGCTCGCGCCGATGCGCATCATGCCGGAAACCGGCGTGGGCAAAGCCGGCGTCGACAGCATAGCGGCCTATATGGGCATCCAGCCGGCGGACTTCATCGCCGCCATGACCGACATGCAAACGCCGGCCGATGTCGGACGGGCGGTGGTCGCACTCGCCACCGGCCGGCCGCAAGGCAGTTCCTTCATGGTGAGCGGTAGCGGGCTTGCCCCGGCCGCCTGAGGGGCGCGTAATGCAACGCTCGCTCGTAACCGCAGAAGCCACATGACAAACGGTCAACCACCTCTGCAACCATCACGCCAGCCGATCCTCGATCGGCTGGCCTTCGAGAAGGTCACGGCCGCGCATCGCCGCGAGCTCAAGCTGCATTGTTATCGCATGATGGGTTCGCTGCACGAGGCCGACGACCTCGTCCAGGACACGTTGCTTCGCGCCTGGCGCGCAAGATCGGAGTTCGACGGGCGAGGTTCGGTTCGCGGTTGGCTCTACATGATCGCGACCAACGCTTGCCTCAACGCCATCAAGGCGAGGTCGAGGGCGCGTCGCATTCTCCGGGAACCCGGACGGCAGCCCTCGCACGGGGCGGCCATAGGCGGGCCTGTAGCCGACATCGCCTGGCTGGAGCCCTACCCCGACGCCGAGCTTCCAGACGTTGCCGGCAGCGAGCCAGGTCCGGAAGCCCGTTACGAGAGCCGCGAGGCCGTCCAGCTCGCCTTCGTCGCGGCGATCCAGGATCTGCCGCCCAGGCAGCGCGCCGCGCTGCTGCTTGCCGACGTCCTCGGATGGTCGGCTGTCGAGACGGCGCGTTTGCTGGGCGGATCGACGGCTTCGATCAACAGCGCGTTGCAACGGGCCCGCGCAACGCTGGCGGCGCGCTATCCTCAGGGACGGCCGGCCAGCCGATCACGGCCCAGCCCCGAAGAAGGCCTGCTGCTCGAACGCTACATGCAGGCCTGGCAGGCCGCCAATCTCGACAGCTTGATCGAGCTGCTGCGTGAGGACGCCATCTACACCATGCCGCCTTGGCGTGAATGGTATCAAGGCCGCGAAGCGATCCGCGGTTTCTTCGAGACCGTCTGGCCTAAGTTTGGCGGCTTCCGCACACTGGCCACCCGCGCCAATGCCCAGCCGGCGGTCGGGGTTTATTCCCGCAGCCACGATGGCCCTGAATGGCGGGCCCATTCCCTGCATGTGTTCGACGCAGCCGAGGGCGGGATCGCTTTCTTGACGATCTTCATAGGGCCGCTCGGGCCATCTCTGTTCCCGGCCTTCGGCCTGCCACCAGCCTAGCTTACCCCTGGGCCAGCCTTATCGGTCAAGTTCCGGGAAATAGGGGTCCGAGAAAAACCTTCGGTCGCGCTCACCTTGCAGGCAGTCGATCGGTGCGTCGATGCGGATCGTCCTCGGATCCACCTTGGGATACTCGATGCCGCTGACCTCGAGGATCAGTTTGCGGCGAGTGGCGGTGGCGAATTCGGAAGCAGCATAGATCGGCAGCACGAACGAGCCCGGCCCGCCGGTAACGCATTCGGCATAATACCGGTCGAGATGGCTGAAAGTGGGTGACGGGCTGATCAGGATCGGCAGCCCGTTGATGACGATGCCCTTCGCCAGCGCCGCATCGCGTGCCGTTGTGACCGGCAAGCCGGTGTTGTTTGGGCCGTCCCCCGAGACGTCGATGACGCGGCGTTTGCCGGTGAAGGCCGTGCCGTTGAAAAGCTCGGCGCCGAAAGCCACAGCACCGGAAATCGAGGTGCCGCGAAAGCTCCTGAACGGGCGGGCCGCGATCTTGTCGGCGAAAGCGTTGGCGCTCTCCTTGCTGTCGACGATCTGCCAGGCAATGACCGCATCGTCGCGGATGGTGCCGGCCCATTCGAAATAGGCGATGGCGATGCGGCCGAAGGTGCCGGCGCGCACGGCGTTGATGAAGTCGGGGTGGCGCAGCGCCGCGACATAGCCGGCGCGCTGCAGGGCAAACTCCCTTTCATCCATCGACTGCGAGATGTCGACGGCCAGCACCAGCTCGACATCGACGGCAATTGCATTGGCCGGCGCGGCCGCAGGTGCCGCCGGGGTGCAGGCAAGGCAGGCGAGCAGGGCGAGAGCGTCAAGCATGGCCGATCGGAACGTTCCCATCTGAAACGATCGCGACAGTTTTTCGCCGCGATCGCGGCGAAATAAAGCTTGCCTTCTATTTCTTTCGGCCGGTCGAGGCGATCGCCGGGGGCGGTTCGATGGCACCTGCCCTGATACGGGCCGGCTTGAGTGGCGGTTGGCCGGCATCCTTGACGATGGTCAACGCCCGCCGGAAGAAGCGGCCATTGTGCTGGCCGCGGCCGATATTGAGGATCGCGGCGTCGGGAAGGCGCTTCTCCAGCATCGACAGCACTTGTCTCAGCGTTGGGCCGTCGAACGCGTCCAGCGCCTCGTCGATGATCACCCATTTCGGCCGTCGCAAGGCCAGCCTGGCAAAGGCCAGCAGACGTTGCTCGTCGTCGCTGAGCTCACGCTCCCAGCGCGCCGAGCGATCGAGCGAGGACGACAGGCGTTGCAGCCCGACATCGGCCAGCACCTCCGAGATCTCGGCATCGCTCGCCTCCGCCGCGCCGTCTGAATGGTTGAGCACCTCGCGCAGCTTGCCGAGCGGGAAATAGGGGGTACGCGGAACAAAGATCGGCGCTTCTCCGGCCGGCATGCCGATCCGTCCGCTGCCCCATGGCCACAGACCGGCAATGGCCCGGAAGAACAGCGTCTTGCCGGCGCCCGGATCTCCGGTGATCATGACCCGGTCGCCGGCGCGGATTTCGACATGCGGCTCGGCAAGCTTGGTGCATCCCTCCGGCGAGGCGACCTCGAGTTTCTCGAAGGTCAGGCTGCCGTCCGGGTTTTCGCCGAACGAAATGCGCCTTTCCGTATGGTGCAGCGCGTCGGTATCGGCAAGCGCGATGCGGAAGTCGGCGACCCGCATCAGCGTAGCGCGCCAATCGGCGATGCCGCCGATATTGTTGATGAACCAGCGCAGCGACGAATGGACCTGGTTGAAAGCGCCGACTGCCATCATCAAGCCGCCAAAGCTGATATCGCCGGCGAAATAGACCGGTGAGGCGACTAGGATCGGCGCGACGACAGTGATCCAGCCATAGGTGTCGGTAACCCAGGAAAGATTGATCTGGGCGCTGTAGATGCGCCGCATGGCGCCCAGCACCATGCCGAGATCGAATTCGAGCCGGCGCCTGGCATCGGCCTCGCCATGCGCCAGCGCGATGGCATCGACATTCTCGTTGACGCGAACCACCGAGGAGCGCAGCTCCGCTTCACGCGTATAGCGATCGTTGTTGAAGCGGATCAACGGTCGCCCGACCAGCCAGCTCAACCAGGAGGCGGTGCCGGCATAAAGGATCGCCGCCCAGACCATGTAGCCGGGTATGGCCAGCGAATGGCCGCCTATGTGGAAGACGAAGCCGGAGGACAGCGACCACAGGACCCCAACGAACGAGGCAAGCAGGATGCAGGACTGCAGTAGGCCGATGCCAAGACCGGTGGAAAGATCGGAGAGATGCCCGGCATCCTGCTGCAGGCGCTGGTCGGGATTGACGCCGATGGCGCCGGCATGGGTCAGCCGGAAGGCACGCGCCGGCCGCATCCATTCGTCGATCAGGTCGAGCGTCAGCGCCTCGCGCAGCTTCAGGCGGAGCATCTGGTCGAGCCAGGTCTGGCCGACATTGAGCACCACAAGCCCGCCGGCGATGCCGGCAAAGACCAGAAGCTGATGCAGGAAAGCCGGCATGTCGCGCCGCGCCAGCGCGTCGTAGAAAGGCTGGTTCCAGCGATTGAGCAGAACCTGCCCGATCGAGCTCGCCACGATGACGGCGACGATGCCGATCGCTGCCCAAAGCAATTGTTTTCGCACCGGCGAGCTGGTCAGCGCTATCTTGATTGTTGCCAGCTGCTCACGCAGGCTGCTGGCTTCGATCGACGTGGCAAGCTTCTGGGCGCTGGCCTCGACATCCGGACGATCATCCATCGGTTAAATCCTTGCATTCGGAGCAATGCCAAACCGGTCATAGGGATCGGCCGCACGGCCTTCAATCGGACAGCAAACCTGATATCGTCAGATAGGCGTGAAAAAGCACGTCTCGGATCACGAACGCGTCATCCTGGCGGTGCCGGGTGTTCGGCCCGCGACAGCCGGCCAAGCGTCGGCGCGCCATGCGGCGAGAGAACCGGCACGAAGACGCGGCGGGACGCGCGCTGGGCAACCGGCACGCCTTGATAGAGCCGCTTCTGCGCCTCGACGACGATAACGCCCGAAAAGATCGGCCAGAAGCGCCGGCCGGCGCGTTCCAGCACATTATGGAACTGCATCATGAAACGTCGCGGCGACGGCGGGAAGAACAGCGCATCGGACCACGCCGCCGGCGTGAAATTCGCTTCGCGCAGCAATTCGGTCAGCTGGCCGCGCGAGAACGGTCGGCCATTGCCGAAAGGCGTATGCTCGAAGCGTGCCCAGACACCGCGCCGGTTGGGCACGACGATGACGACACGGCCGGCCGGCGACAGCACCCGCCAGATCTCGTTCAGCGTCTCGCGCGGGTTCTCGACATGTTCGAGCGAATGGACGAGCAGCATGCGGTCGATGCAGGAATCGACCAGCGGCAGTTCCTCATCGAAGACCAGCGCGGTCGCCGTCGGCCCGGTCGCCGGCCAGACCACCGCGCCCTGTGTTGCCGGCATGAAGGCAAAGACACGCTCGGCATCGCTGCCGAAGCGTTCCAGCCACGGCAAGGTGTAGCCGAGGCCGACCAGCCGCTCGTTGGGCACGACGGCCCATATCGAGGACAGCGCCATGGTGATCGAGCGTTCGGCCAGGCGGCCGAGCGTGGTTGAATAAAACGAACGGAGATCGACAATGTCTGAATGCATGCGCGGAACGGTAGCTTCGAAGCAGTCCAAGTTCAACAAAGGCAGATGACATCGGCTGGCGGGCGCCCTATGTCTGCGGCAATAAAGGGAGAGATGCGATGCCGGTCGAGATCGAACAATTCATGTGCCGCAGCGACAATTTCGGCGTGCTGGTGCATGACCCGAAAAGCGGTCAGACGGCGCTCATCGATGCGCCCGAGGAGGCGCCCATCCTGGCGGCGATCAAGCGCACCGGCTGGACCCCGACGATGATCCTGACCACTCACCACCATCTCGACCACGTCGAGGCCAATCTGGCGCTGAAGGAGCGCTTCAAGCTGCGCATTGTCGGGCCGGAAGCCGAAAAGGCAAAGATTCCCGGCATCGACGAAACTGTCGAGCAAGGCTCGGTCGTCCATCTCGGCGACGAGCGGATCGAGGTCATCGCCACACCCGGCCATACCGCCGGCCATGTCACCTATCATCTGCCGGCGTCGAAAGTGGCATTCGCCGCCGACACGCTGTTTGCGCTCGGCTGTGGGCGGCTGCTCGAATGCAAGCCGCCGGTGATGTACGAATCCCTGAAGAAGCTCGCGGCGCTGCCGGCCGAGACGGTCGTCTATTGCGGCCATGAGTATACGCTGGCCAATGCCCGTTTCGCGCTCACCGTCGACCCGACCAATTCGGCGCTGAAAGAGCGTGCCGCCAAGGTCGAGGCGCTGCGCGCCGACGGCAAGCCGACGCTGCCGACGACGATCGGCGAGGAACTGTCGACCAATCCGTTCCTGCGCTGGCACGATCCGGCGATCCGCAGGCATCTCGGCCTGGAGAAGGCCTCCGACGCCGAAGTGTTCGCCGAGATCCGCAAGCGCAAGGACAATTTCTGAGCGGCGCCAGGAGCTAGGGTCATGACCAGTTCCGCCGAAATCATCGCCCTGCTCGGCCTGAAGCCGCATCCGGAAGGCGGCTGGTATGCCGAGACCTTTCGCGACGGCACGGCAGGCACGCGCGGGCATTCGACGGCGATCTATTTCCTCCTCGAGAAGGACCAATTGTCGGCCTGGCACCGGGTCAAGGACGCGGCCGAGGTCTGGCATTTCTATGACGGTGCGCCGCTGGCGCTGTCGATACACCGAGAAGGCGGTCCCGTCATCGAGGAGGTCCTCGGTACGGCGCTTGCCGCGGGCGAGCGGCCGCAGATCGTCGTGCCGGCAGGCTGGTGGCAGTCGGCACGCAGCCTCGGCGAATGGACCCTGGTCGGCTGCACCGTGGCGCCGGGTTTCGATTTCTCCGCCTTCGAACTCGCCGAACCAGGCTGGCTGCCGGGAACGCCCTAGGCACCTAGCCCAGCAGCAAACCCAGCGTGATCGCCAGCTGGCCGGCATAATACAGCGCCCAGACCCCATGGCGCACCCAAATGCGGTGCGCCGAGATGGCGGGCAGCAGGAACTTTTCCGCGGCGTGCAGCCCGTCGGACAGCATGAGCAGGATGACGCCGCCGACGACCCAGACGCTGTTCAGGGTGAGCGCCGCAATGCCCATGCCAAGCAGCGCCGCGGCATGGATGCCAATCGGCAAACGCAAGGCCGGGCCGGTGCGGCGCCAGAGCGCGAAAATCATCGCCAGCGCCAACACGGCCATCGCCAGGGCAATAATTCCTCGCCACGGTTCGGCCGAGAGCAGCCCGAGGCCGCTGCCGGCGCGCAGGAACAGCACGACGTAAAGCACATGCGCGGCAAGAAAACTGGCCGTGCCGCCAAGAAATGCCTTCTCGCCGTCGCGCGACAGGAAGGCGTCGCCGACGGCACTGACGCCCAGCGCGGCGACGAGCAGCCATGGGCCGCCCTGCTGCGCGACCAGCACCGCCAGCATCGCCACCGGCAATGTCCTTGCCGCCGACCGCGAAAGGCGCGGCGGCATGCCGAGGCTGAACGCGTAAATCACCGCCGCCGCCAGCGAAAATACCAGCGTCGCATTGGCATTGGCATCGATGCCGCCGGGAAACGGCATCATGCGTTTGCCTCGCTCGTGGCCCTCTTGCGCAGGAACAGCGATTTCGCCGCCAGTGCCGCGCCGCCGGTGATCAGCACGCAGGCGGCGAGGATGCGCCATGACGGCTCGGCGAAGCCGGCGGCGATCAGCACCAGGGTGGACAGCAGCGGCGCGGCATAGCTCGCCGCCCCCAGCACCTGGATGTTGCCGCGCTTGACGCCGATGTCCCAGGCATAGAACGCCGCCCCCACCGGCATTAGACCGAGGCCGAGCACGGCCAGCCACTGGCCGGCGCCGTTGGGCAGCACCGTTTCTTCCAGCAACAGATGGCAGACCAGCGAAAGTGCCGCGGTGGCGGCGCAGAACCAGGTGACGATGCTGGTCGGCACCGACGGGAAGCGCCGCGACAACAGCGAATAGGACGACCACAGCACCGCGCAGACGCCGGCCATTGCATAGCCGAAGGCATAACGCGCATCGAAGGCAAGCCCGCCGCCCTTGGTGACGATCAGGACCGTGCCGGCAAGGCCGAGCAGCGCGCCGGCGACGTGGTTCCAGGCCAGCCGCTCGCCCGGCATCAGCGCCGACCCCAGCACGATCAGCAGCGGCCACAGATAGGCGATCAGGCTGGCCTCGACGGCCGGCGCATTGCGCAGCGCGGTGAAATAGAAGAAGTGGTAGCCGAACAGGCCGGCAATGCCGATCGCCCAAACCTGGCGCGGTATCTTCGCGGCGCCATCAGCTGCCGGCATGAACAGCCGGGCAACCAGCCCGACACAGGTGCCGATCGTGAAGGTGATTGCCGAAAGCAGGAACGGCGGCACGGCGCCCGAAGCATCCGTAAGCAGCGCCAGCAGCGCCCACATGGCGACCGCGGAGAAGCCGATCAGTGTTGCGCGCGCCATACCGGTCGCCCCCTGCCCATCGTTGGCGGCGCACCGTCACGCCTATTCGTTTGCTTCGAACCGCTCCGCACTGATCGTCAACGGGCCGATTTGCGTGCTGACCGTGGCGCGGATCGGCGCATATACGCCGCTTTGGCCGACCGGTGCAAACGTCACCATGATGCGGCTGCGTTTCTTCAGGTAGTTCAGCGCCTTGCGGTTCTTGCGGTAACCGGCCACCGGCTCGAAGCCCAGCCTGCAGGTGACCGTATCGCCCTTGTAGCCGGCCACCGAGATCGACCCTTTGGACTCGTAGGTCAGTTTCAGATCGGCACGCATTTCGCCGTCATAGAGCTTCACCGTGCGCCCGCAGACCTGGTCGAGGCTGTCGGCATGGATGACGGTGGCGGCCATCGGATCGAGGACCGATACGAGATGGCTGCCGACCAGCGGTATCCAATTCTCGGGATTGCGCTTCTTCGGCTCAGGCACGACCTTGGTCGAGGTGACGACGCCGTTGGCAAACTGGATGTCGATCATCGATGCCTTCTTGCCGGACGTGTAGTCGGCGTGGAACGCTTGCGGCTGCAACTGCTTGCCCGAAATCTTGCCCTTCGACGAGATCGTGCCTCGCGTATCGTCGAACAAAGTGGCGAGCCCGGCGGCGGAAACGCTGCCCTCGATCGAATAGCTGTCACCCTCGTACTGGCTGGAGAATTTCGCCTTGGCCACGGAGAGGCCGAGGAACGACACCGAATATTCGCCCGTGAAGGATTGCGGCTCAGCGGCCGAAACCGTCGTCGAAAGCGCGACGGCCATCAGCACGACCAGGGCATGGAGGAAAGAACGAGGCATGGCGGGTCCTTGATTGTCGACCGGACGGGGCGGCTCCGGTCTGGCATGTCCCTGTGCGACCGCTTATAGGCTGAATTCCGGCCTTAATGTGAAAGGCGCCGTCGGCAGGCAACGTTGGGGCTGGTCGACAGCCAAAATAAAAAACCCGCCTCGGCGGGCGGGTCGTTGGAGCCAATTAGCACCATACCGAAATTAGTAGCATAGCTGCCGGCACAAAGCAAGAACAAAATGTGGCCACCTGGAAAATCGCTACAGGTTTGCGCAGCCCCTCATCGCCCTGCCGGGCACTTCTCCCCGTATAGGGACGGGGAGAAGGTCGCCTTGCAAAGGGTTTCGCCAATTTGCGAAGTTGCAGAAGCGCCGAGCCTGCGGCCAAGCCCCTTCTCCCCGTCACTATACGGGGAGAAGGTGCCGGCAGGCGGATGAGGGGCAGCGCCGGCATCGGTCATCTTTTGATTGATTCCCTTGGCACTAACCAACCCCAAGCTTGACGCCTCGGCGAAATGCAACTATGGAACGCCAACTTTTTCCATAAGGCCGCCTGACCGAAACCGCGCGCCACCCGGCGCGGGTCGAATGTTTGGCCAGGACCGAGAACCGAAGGTTAGAACCATGTCCCGCACCTGCGAACTCACTGCCAAGGCAGTCATGTCCGGCAACAATGTGAGCCACGCCAACAACAAGACCAAGCGTCGCTTCCTGCCCAATCTCGTCAATGTGACGCTGATCTCGGAAGCGCTGAACCAGAACGTGCGCCTGCGCATTTCGGCCAACGCGCTGCGTTCGGTCGAGCATCGCGGCGGCCTCGACGCCTTCCTGGCCAAGGCCGATGCCAAGGAATTGTCGCAGCGCGCCCGCCTGTTGAAGAAGCAGATCGCCAAGAAGCTCGCCGAGCAGCCGGCCGCCTGAGTTTTTCGGCGGCAGCCGCCTTCCAGGGCGTGGTCCGAACTCCGGATCGCGTTCCGCTGGTTCCATTACCCAGGATAAAAAAATGATTTTCCTCTCGCGGTACCTGCCCTTCGTGGCGGCCATGGCGCTCGTCGTCGTGGCCTCGAACATCCTCGTGCAGTTCCCGATGCAAGGCGCAATCGGCGGGCTGTCGCTGGCCGACATCCTGACCTGGGGCGCCTTCACCTATCCGTTCTCCTTCCTGGTCACCGATCTCGCCAACCGCCGCTATGGGCCGGCGGTGGCGCGCAGGATCGTCTTTGTCGGCTTCATGACAGCGGTGATCTGCTCGATCGTCATCCCACCGCTGCTGTTTCGCCACGGCCTGATCGAATTCGAGACCGCCGCCGACCGGCTGGTGCGCATTGCCGCTGCCTCGGGCGCCGCCTTCCTCACCGCGCAGTTGCTCGACGTCACCGTATTCAACCGGCTGCGCCGGCGGAGCTGGTGGCGCGCGCCGATCGTCGGCACGCTGGTCGGCTCCGTTTTCGATACGGTGGTGTTTTTCACCGTCGCCTTCGCGGCGGCGTTCGCCTTCGCCGGGCCCAACGACGGCTTTGCGCTGGAAACCGCGCCGCTGATGGGCGTGCTGCCGGTCGAGACGATGCGCTGGATTTCCTGGGCGCTCGGCGATCTCGGCGTCAAGCTGGTCATAGCGGTGGTGGCGCTGATCCCCTACCGGCTGCTTGCCGCCCGCTGGAGCCAACCGGCACTGGCAGCATGATCCCGAACCAAAGGTCCGCGTTAGCGAAAAGTGGGAACCGGTTTTCGGACAAGATCATGCTCAAAGACTATCGAGCATGATCCCCTGGCTTCAACTGGACTCGGCAAAAACGCCTGACGGCGGACAGGAACTCCGCCTGAAGCGGCGCGGCGGCGAATTCTCGATCATGCTTGGCGCCAACGAGCTGATGAACAGCCGGCTCAGCGGTTCCGAAGAGGCGCTGGCGAAACTGTCCTGCCAAAGGATTGCCGGCCGCCGGACCCCGAACATCCTGATCGGCGGCCTCGGCATGGGCTTTACCTTGCGCGCGGCGCTGGCCGAGCTCGGCGACGATGCGCAGGTCACCGTTGCCGAACTGGTGCCGGCAGTCGTGATTTGGGCGCGCGGCCCGATGGCCGAGCTGTTCGGCGGCTGCCTTGATGACCGGCGTGTCGGCATTCGCGAGGCCGATGTCGGTCAGCTCATCCGATCGCAAGCTTCGGCCTGGGACGCGATCCTGCTCGA
The DNA here is from genome assembly GCF_040318345.1 of Mesorhizobium sp. M1169. NCBI lineage: Bacteria > Pseudomonadati > Pseudomonadota > Alphaproteobacteria > Hyphomicrobiales > Phyllobacteriaceae > Mesorhizobium > Mesorhizobium sp. M1169. The sequence continues at coordinate 143,714 of NZ_JAMYME010000013.1, forward strand.
CGTCGACAACGGCCCCGAGGGCATCGTCTACAAGGCCAACGATGCGCTCTACAGCGCAGCCGGCCTCAGCGCCGCACGCGCTGCGCTCAAGCCCGGCGGTGTGCTGGCGGTCTGGTCGCAGAGCCCTGACGCAGGCTTCACCCGAAGGCTCAAGCAGGGCGGCTTCACGGTCGAGGAGGTCAAGGTGCGGGCTCACGGCAAGCGCGGCGCCCGTCACATCGTCTGGCTCGCGACCAAGGGGCAATAGGCCACCTCGCAATCCGGGCCGGCCTTGTTGACGCCGCCCGGTACGTCCACGAACCTCTACTTCGCCTTCTGAAGCTCGGCGGCAAGCGCCTGCAGCAGCCCGCGTGTGCCCTCCTCGCGCCCTTGCGCTGAATCGACGCCATCGAAGAACGCACCCTGTTCGGTATAGGTCAGGCGGGTGCCCTCGCCGGAAGGTGCAAGCTCGACCGTGGTGAGCGACGCCGACAGCGGCTGCGCCCCGACCGCCATCCGGTAGGAAAATACGATGCGCCGGTCAGGGACGATGTCCTGGAACTGCGCATCGAGCCTGATTTCCGGGCCGCCCTGGTAGCTGAACCGCGAAACCTCGCCGCCGCCGACACGGAAATCGAAAGTGAATTCGGCGATGGTGAAGCCGTCGCCTTCGACACGCCAGCGCCGCACCGTCGCCTTGTCGGCAAAGGCGAGGAAGACGCTCTCGGGCGATTGCGGATAGGTCCGCTCGATCGTGAAGGTCGAATGGATGACGGAGTGCTCGTCGTTAACCGGGGCAATCTGGTTCATTTCTTGTCGTCCTTTTCCTGCTCGTGGAGTGTTGCTTTCGATTGGTCAGTCTCCGCCAGGATCTGGCCGAGACGGTCGAGCTGGCGTTCGGCCGGCGTACGGCGCGCGGCGATCCAGTCGGCAAGCGGGGCCAGCCCGCCGGGCTCGATCCGGCAGGTGCGCACGCGCCCGATCTTTTCGCTGCGGATCAGCCCGCACGCTTCCAGCGCCTGGAGGTGCTGGAGCACGGCGGCGAAGGTCATGCCGAACGGCTCCGCCAACTGGCTGACGGTGGCTGGCCCGCGGCTCAGCCTTTCCAGGATTGCCCGGCGCGTCGGCTCGGCAAGAGCCCGCAGGATGCTGTCGATCCCGGAATACTTAAGCATGGACTTGAGTATTTCGCCGATGACGCAAATTGTCAAGTCACGACTAAAGTATTTTTTCGGATGGTGAGAGCCGGCTGGAAAACCCGCGACGCGGGTCATTGCCAGGGGAAATTGCCTGCGCTGCAAAACGGCGCGGAAACGCCAGCGATGCTGTCAGCCAGCAGGCCGGTCGCGCGTCAATCCTCGTGCAGCACAAATTCCAGGTAAAGATTGCGCTGCAGGATCGAGTGGTTGTCGTCGGACATCAGCGCCACGATCAGCGCGCCATCGTCGCGGGTCCAGACGTCGAGCGCTTCCATGTTGTCGATCTGGTAGCCCATGTCGGCTTCGAGCAGCACCGGCCCGTCGGCGACGGCGCCCTTCTCGACGCTTTCGCCATAGATGCGCCGCAGCCGCATCTTGACGCCGCCGGCCATCGAAAAACTGCGCTCCAGAAGCAACAGGTCGCCGTCCGGCAGGAAGGCGCCGTCGGTGATGTCGAAATCGCCATTGCGCTTGACGGTGAAGACGCCCTTGTGCGGCCCTTCGATGATCGCGGCAAAGATGTTGCCGGCCTTGTCGAGGCTCTTTTCCGACACCACGACCAGTCCGCCCGCGTGCTGCCCGTTGGGGTTGGCGCGGGTGACGGTCTCAAAGCCGCGATTGCGGCGAAGTTCCCAGGCTGGAATCAGGAAGCCCAATTGCCTGAACGGCGCCTTCATGCCGTCCGGATCGATCTTGAACTCTGCGATACGGTGATCGCCCTCGAAACCGACCGTGGCAATGCCGTCCTTGACCGCGAGGCCTTCGGCATCGACCGCCCATTTCTCGTCGATCGGCTGACCGGCCGCATCGACCATCTGCTGCATGCGAAAATTCTGGATGCCGGAAGGCCGCTTCTCGGCATCGTGGACGAGGGTGCCGAAGAACCAGAAGCCGGTGTCGGCGACGCCGATGAAATCGCTGCCGGGCTCGAGGAACCGAAGTGCCGACAGCGCGCCGAAATCGCGCGTCGACGAGGTCATTTCGAGCCCGCCGATGAATTCGAGCGGCCCGAACTGTTTGTCCGGCCGGCCGATGTGGAATTCGCTGATCGGCCGTGCCGTGATTTCGGCCGGCTCGACCGAGGCCGGGCCGGCAGCGACAGCTGGCGCCAAACTGATGCCTAACAACGCACTGGCGGCCAAAAGCTTCTGCCAAAAGCCGCCGCGGGAAAAAATCATCCGGCGCGCCGCATGCCGCCGCGCCGCGTGTCGCGCACGGTTTCCTCGGCGAACAGCGAGGCCAGCTGCTCGGTCATGGCGCCGGCCAGTTCTTCGGCATCGACGATGGTGACGGCGCGGCGATAGTAGCGGGTGACGTCGTGGCCGATGCCGATGGCCAAAAGCTCGACCGGCGAGCGCGTCTCGATGAGTTCGATGATGGCCCGCAGATGCCGCTCGAGATAATTGCCGGGGTTGACCGACAGCGTCGAATCGTCGACCGGCGCCCCGTCGGAGATCATCATCAGGATCTTGCGCTGCTCCGGCCGCGCGATCAGCCGGTTGTGCGCCCACAGCAGCGCCTCGCCGTCGATGTTTTCCTTGAGCAGGCCCTCGCGCATCATCAGGCCGAGATTGCGGCGCGCCCGCCGCCACGGATGGTCGGCGGATTTGTAGATGATGTGGCGCAGATCGTTGAGCCGGCCGGGGTTCGGCGGTTTGCCTTCCTTCAGCCATTTCTCGCGCGCCTGCCCGCCCTTCCAGGCGCGGGTGGTGAAGCCGAGGATTTCGACCGAGACGCCGCAGCGTTCCAGCGTGCGCGCCAGGATGTCGGCGCAGGTCGCGGCGACCGTGATCGGCCGGCCGCGCATCGAACCCGAATTGTCGAGCACCAGCGACACCACCGTGTCGCGGAATTTGGTATCGCGCTCCTGCTTGAAGGACAGAGGCTGCATCGGGTCGATGACGACGCGCACCAGCCGTGCCGGATCGAGATAGCCTTCTTCGAGGTCGAAATCCCAGGAGCGGTTCTGCTGCGCCATCAGGCGGCGCTGCAGCCGGTTGGCCAGCCGCCCGACGACGCCGGAAAGGTTGGCGAGCTGCTTGTCGAGGAAGGCGCGCAGTCGGTCGAGCTCCTCCTCCTCGCACAGTTCCTCCGCACCAACGGTCTCGTCGAAGGCCGTGGTGAAGACCTTGTAGTCGATCTCTTTCGGCAGATTGGTGAAGGGATTGTTGTTGCGGCGCGCCTCGCCGGGCGTCTCCGCATCGGCGTCGTCATCGTCGGAGAGATCCTCGGCGGTGGCGTCGGAGGCTTCCGTCTCGGCCGATTGCTCGTCGTCCGACGATGCCTCGGTATCCTCGGACTGCGACTGCTCGGAGCCCGAATCGTCTTCGCCGCCCTCCTCGCTCTGCTCCTCGCCTTGCGGCTGGTTTTCGTCGTTGTCCTCGGAGTCTTCCGTCTCCTGGTCGTCGCCGAGCTCCTCCGCCATTTCCATGGAGGCGAGCATCTCGCGCACGACGCGGGCGAACGCCTGCTGGTCGTCGAGCTTTGCCGACAGCCCGTCCAGATCGGCACTGGCTTTTTCCTCGACCCAGGGGCGCCAGAGATCGACCAGCCGTTCGCCGCTCTTCGGCACAGTGCGGCCGGTCAGCTTTTCGCGCACCATCAGCGCCAGCGCTTCCTCGATCGGCGCGTCGGCCTTGTCCTTGACGTCGACGAGGTTGGCCCTGGCGTATTTGTCCTCGAGCATCGAGCCGATATTGTCGGCGACGCCCTGCATGGCGCGGCTGCCGATCGCCTCGACCCGGGCCTGCTCTACCGCGTCATAGATGGCGCGGGCCTGTTTGCCTTCCGGGGCCAGCCTGGTGTGGATGCGCGCATCGTGGCAGGCGCGCTTCAGCGCCATGGAATCGCCGAGCCCGCGGGTGATGGCGATGTCCGCCTTCGATGCCTTCTTCGGCAGTTCCGGTAGCCGGGCGCGGCTGCCGGCCAGTGCCGGCCGATCCTTGGCGAAGCCGACCTCGAGATCCTTGTCGCCGGCGATGGCGCGCATGCAGACGGTAACGGCGCGCTTGAAGCTGTCGTTCTCAGCGCCGGTCTTGGATTTGTTTCGCGTATTGTCGCCCGGACCCGCCATCGAGACTCTGCTTAGCCCAGCACCACATTGGCAGCCGATTCCGGCAGATCCTCGCCAAAGGCGCGTTGGTAGAACTCGGCCACCAGCGAGCGTTCGAGCTCGTCGCATTTGTTGAGGAAGGTCAGCCGGAACGCCATGCCGATGTTGCCGAAGATCTCGGCATTCTCGGCCCAGGTGATAACCGTACGCGGGCTCATCACCGTCGACAGATCGCCGTTGATGAAGGCCGAGCGCGTCATGTCGGCGACACGCACCATCTTGTTGACGATCTCCTTGCCCTTGCCGTCGCGGTAATGCTTGGCCTTGGCCAGCACGATGTTCACTTCATTGTCGTGCGGCAGGTAGTTCAGCGTGGTGACGATCGACCAGCGGTCCATCTGCGCCTGGTTGATCTGCTGGGTGCCATGATAGAGGCCGGTGGTGTCGCCCAGCCCAACCGTGTTGGCGGTCGAAAACAGCCGGAAGGCCGGGTGCGGGCGGATGACCCGGCTCTGGTCGAGCAGCGTCAGCCGGCCCGACGATTCCAGCACGCGCTGGATGACGAACATCACGTCCGGGCGGCCGGCATCGTACTCGTCGAAGCACAGCGCGACATTGTGCTGATAGGCCCAGGGCAGGATGCCGTCGCGGAATTCGGTGATCTGCAGCCCGTCCTTGACGACGATGGCGTCCTTGCCGACGAGATCGATGCGGCTGACATGGCTGTCGAGGTTGACGCGCACGCAAGGCCAGTTGAGGCGGGCGGCGACCTGTTCGATATGCGTCGACTTGCCGGTGCCGTGATAGCCCGACACCATGACCCGACGGTTGTAGGCAAAGCCGGCGAGGATCGCCATGGTCGTGTTCTTGTCGAACAGGTAGTCCGGGTCGATGTCGGGGACATGCTCGCTCGTCACCGCATAGGCCGGCACCACCATCTTGGAGTCGAAGCCGAATGTCTCCTTCACCGACACCGTGGTGTCGGGCAGGTTGGCGATGTCGCGATCGACCTTGTTCATCTCTATCAACGTCTCCACAAGCGAAACGCCGCGTTTCGCCGGCAATCGATTTTGTTCGGGGGCGGTCTTAGAGCCTTTTCCAACCTTATGAAAGTTGGAAAACGACACGAACCGTAAGGTCGCTCAGCACAAACCTGCCTGCTTGAGCACGCGATACGCCTGGAGCACATCGCGGAACCGGTCTTCCGAACCTCTGTCGCCGCCATTCGCATCCGGGTGGTGGCGTTTCACAAGTTCCTTATAGCGCGCCTTGATATCCTTGCCACTTGCCTTTGTATCAAGGCCAAGCGTTTCCAGTGCCTTGGCCTCAAGCGGCTTGGCCTTGCGCTCGCGTGCTTCGCGCGGGTCCTTCGGGCCTTTGAACAGGTCGAACGGATCGCGCATGCGATTGTAGTAGCCGGCGCGACCGGAGCGCGCCTGGGCAAAGTCCGGCGAGGAGCGGGTCGATGCGCCGTTGACGCCCATTTTCCAGGTCGGCCGGTGGCCGGTCATGGCTTCCTTCTGGAAGCGGGCGATCTCGGTGTCGGGAACGCCCGAGAAATAATTGAAGCCCTTGTTGTACTCGCGCACATGGTCGAAGCAGAACTGGAAATACTCGCCTTCCTTCATCCGTCCGACCGGGGCACGGTGGGTACCGGCCTCCTTGCAGCCATCCCACTGGCAGATCGGCGAACGCGACTTCAGCTCCGCGTCCTTCTCCGGGCGGATGCGAATCTTTTCGAAATATTTTGGGTACGGCTTCATCTCACCCATTTATGGGCTGTTCGCGCATGCGAAACAAGAATTGACATTTTCGCGATGATCGCCCTAACCGCTGAATCGCGGCATAAAACCGGCGAATTGCGAATTTTGTGCGATGACATAGATGTGGTGAAGGGAAGCGGCGATGTCCATACAGGCAACGATGGAAGACAAGCTGAAAAAGGCGTTTTCGCCGGAACGGCTGGCCGTCATCAACGAAAGCCATCTCCATGCCGGCCATCATCATGTGGATTCCGGCCATCACGCCACCTTCGACGGCGCCGGCGAGACGCATTTCCGCGTCCGCATCGTCGCGCCAGCCTTTGCCGGCATGAGCCGCGTCGAACGTCACCGCGCCGTCAACGATCTGCTGGCCGAGGAATTGAAATCCGGCGTGCATGCCCTAGCGATCGAGCCGGCGGCGCCCGGCGAAAAGACCCGCTGGTAAATTTCAGCCGAGGCTCGCCCTCAAGAAAGCCATCACCGCTGCGGTCAATGCATCGCCCTCGGTGCCGAAGTCGCGATTGATCGACATGTGCGAATAGGCGCTGCCGTCGAACAGTGTGACCCTGGTTCCGGTGGCGCGCAGACGCCCGGCGAAGGCCTGCGCGTCCGCCGCGCGGGCTTTCGCCCGCGAATGGGCGATGAAGGTCGGCGGGTGCTTGCGCCCTTCCACATAGGTGACAGGCGACAGCGCGCGCCACTGTGCCGGATCGGGAAAGGCGCGGGCATAGACCCCTGCCATGCCGCCGCTTCTGGCCAGCGCCTCCAGATCGTAGGCCCTGGTGTCGTCGAGAACCAGCGCCGCGACGCCGGGCAGGCCGCCGCGCAGCCCGGTCAATGCGACGAGATGGCAGCCGGCCGAATGGCCCATGGCGACGATCCGGTCCGGATCGCCGCCATGCCTGGCGATGTTGGCGCGGACGTAACGATAGGCCAGTTCGACATCTGCCGCCTGGGTGGCGACGTCGGCCTTGGGCAGCATCCGGTAGTCGATCGAGACGAAGCAGAAGCCATTGTCGAGCAGGAATTGCGGCTTGGCATTGACGTTGCCGCGGTTGCCGACCCGCCAGGCGCCGCCATGGACGAAAAAGACGACCGGCAGGCCGCTTGCGCCGTCGCGGGAATAAATGTCGAGCTTGGCCGGCCCATAGTCGAAGGTTTCGGGCGACGGCGAACGCAGCCGCAATGCCGCCGCAGCCTGTCCCGGCAGCAGCGCCGCCATCGACGCCAGAAGCAGGCTTCGCCGATCGATCGTCATCAACGCCTGACTGCCCACGGCTGCCACAAGGTGCGCACTGTCATTCTCCAAGCATCGCCGGCTTGATCCTCAGCCGCGCGATACGGTTCTTGTCGCGCTTCATGACGACGAAGCGCTTGCCGTGAAACGTAAAGGCCTGCTTTTCGTCCGGGATCGACTGCGCCTCGTGGATGACAAGGCCGGCGATGGTGGTGGCTTCCTCGTCCGGCAGGTTCCAGTCGAGCGCCCGATTAAGGTCGCGGATCGGCACCGTGCCGTCGACGACGACGGAGCCGTCGGCCTCCTGCTTGACGCCCTGGATGTCGATGTCGTGCTCGTCGGCGATCTCGCCGACGATCTCCTCGATGATGTCTTCCAGCGTCACCAGCCCTTCAACCTCGCCATATTCGTCGACGACGATGGCGAAATGCGCCTTGCGGCGCAGGAAGGCATTGAGCTGCTCCTGAAGCGTCGTGGTGTCGGGCACGAACCACGGTTTCGACGCGATCTTCATCACGTCGATCCTGGAAAAATCGTTGCCGACCTCGTTCAGCGCGCGCAGCAGATCCTTCGCGTGCAGCACGCCGACAATGTTGTCGAGCGAACCCTTCCACAACGGCATGCGGGTGTGCGGGCTCTGCAGGATCTCGCGCACCACCGCTTCGGGCGGGTCGTCGGCGTTGACGGAGCGCATATTGGTGCGGTGGACCATGACGTCCGACACTTCGAGCTCCTCGAGGTCGAACAGGCCGCCGATGCGGGCGCGGTCCTCGCGCACCACCTGGCCGTCGCGGCGGAAATCGTCGACGGCGCCGCGCAGTTCCTCGCGCGCCGAGCGCTGCGGCTCCATGCGTTGCAGCTCGTAGCCGAAGGCGGCAAGCAGGCGCCGGCGCAAGACGAAGCCCAGCACGCCGAGGCCGGCGAGCACGGCAGCCGCGATCCAGCCAGCCTGGCTCATCCCGGCCGGCTTTCCTGCCGACCCGGATGGTTCTCCCGGAGGAACGCCAGCACTTCCGAGGCCGGCACATCTCTGGCGATGAAGGCATGGCCGACGCCGCGCGTCAGGATGAAGGTCAGCGCGCCGCGCGACACCTTCTTGTCCTGGGTGATGAAGGAGAACAGCGTCTCGGCGTCGGGCAGTTCGCCTGGAATGTCGGCCATCCGCCAGGGCAGACCGGCGGCGCGAAGATGCGCCTCGACACGCGCAGCGTCGTCGGGGCTCGCCAAATTGAGCCTTGACGAAAAGCGGTGGGCCAGCGCCATGCCGATGGCGACGCCCTCGCCATGTACGAGCCTTGCGCCGTCATAGCCGGTCGCCGCCTCCAGCGCATGACCGAAGGTGTGGCCGAGATTGAGCAACGCGCGGTCGCCGGTCTCGAACTCGTCGCGGGCAACGACGTCGGCCTTGGAACGACAGGCCTCGGCGATGGCCGCAGCCCGCTCCGGCCCGCCGGCAAACACTTGACGCCAGTTTTCTTCCAGCCAGGCGAAAAACTCGGGCCGGTCGATCAGCCCATATTTGGCCAGTTCGGCATAGCCGGCGCGAAACTCGCGGATCGGCAGCGTGTCGAGCACTTCGGTGTCGGCCAGCACCAGCTTCGGCTGGTGGAATACCCCGACGAGGTTCTTGCCGCGCTTGCTGTTGATGCCGGTCTTGCCGCCGACGGAGGAATCGACCTGCGCCAGCAGCGAGGTCGGAACCTGCACAAAGTTCATGCCGCGCCGCGCGATGCCGGCGGCGAAGCCGGCCAGGTCGCCGATGACGCCGCCGCCGAGCGCGATGACGACATCGCCGCGCTCCAGCTTGGCGGCCAGCACGCCGTCGACCACCTCCTCGAGATGCGCAAAGCTCTTGGTCTTTTCGCCTGGCGGCAGCGTGATGACGGCATGTTGGATGCCACCGCTTGCCAGGCCGGCCGCAAGCGCTGCGAGATGCGCGGCCGCAACGTTTTCGTCGGTGACGACCGCCGCCCGCGTCCCCGGCAGACGGCGCGAGATCTCGGCGCCGGCGCGTGACAGCAGGCCGGGGCCGATCAAGATATCGTAGGCACGCTCGCCAAGCCCGACTTCGACAGTGACCGTTGCATCAGCGCTCACGACCGCACCTCGTCGATGCCGGCAACGCCGAGATGGCCGCGCAGCGCGTCCACCACTTCAGCGGCGATGATCTCCTTGCGGTCGTCGCGGGTCGGCACGACGACATCGGCCGCGGCATAAACCGGGTAGCGTTCCGCCATCAGCCGTTCCAGCACGGCGCGCGGATCGGCGCTTTTCAGCAGCGGCCGGTTCTGTTTCTTGGAAACGCGCTCCATTAACAGGTCGATCTCGGCCTTCAGCCAAACCGAAACGCCATGGCTGGCGATCGCCTCGCGCGTCTGCGCGTTCATGAAGGCACCGCCGCCGGTCGACAGCACCTGCTGCCCGTGCTCCAGCACACGCAGGATGACGCGCTGCTCCAGTGCCCGGAACTCCGCCTCGCCATAGCGCTCGAACAGGTCCGGGACGCTCATGCGCGAGACGCTTTCGATCTCCTGGTCGCTGTCGATGAAGGGCAGTGCCAGCATCGCCGCCACCTTGCGGCCGATTGCGGTCTTGCCGGCGCCCATCAGCCCGACAAAGACGATGGAACGGCCGCCCAGCCGGCCGAGCAGCGCGGCATGGCTCTCGCCCGGAGGATTTGCTGGTAGCGCGTTCATGCTTCTAGGGCCTCTTTGGCGGCGTATCGACATCAAAAGCCTGTTTGCGTCAAGCGCGGCGCAACCGGGACTATGGGCTTCACCCTTGAATTGGCCGGATTGGCGTCTCATAAGGGCACAGGGTTGGAAATGCAGAATAAGACGACGGGCGAAAATTAATGCCAACACTGTTTCGCTTTGTCGTGACGCTCGCGATTCTGGCCGGCATTGTCTATGGCGCGATGTTCGCCCTGGTCATGTTCGTCGAGCCGAGGAAGGCGGAAATGAGCGTGCGTATCCCTCCGGAAAAGCTCAATCCCAAAAAATGAACAGCGCCGCTCGCATCGAAGCCTTCCTGGAGATGATGAGCGCCGAGCGCGGCGCCGCCGAAAACACGCTTTCCTCCTATCGCCGCGACCTCGAAGACGCTTCCGCCGGGATCGGCGGTGGGCTTGCCGCTGCCACCAGCGCCGACATCCGTGCCTATCTCGACGACATCGCCGCGCGCGGCTTTGCCGCCACCTCGCAGGCGCGCAAATTGTCGGCGATCCGGCAGTTCTTCAAGTTCCTCTATGCCGAGGGCCTGCGCGGCGACGATCCGACCGGCACGCTGGACAGCCCGAAGAAGGGCCGGCCGCTGCCCAAGACGATGAGCGAAGCCGATACCGGCCGGCTGCTCGACCGCGCGGCGCAGGAGGCCTCCATGCATGAAGGCGACAGGCTGGCGGCGCTGCGCCTGCACGCGCTGGTCGAGGTGCTCTACGCCACCGGCTTGCGCGTTTCGGAGCTGGTCGGCCTTCCCGTGACGGTGGCGCAGCGCGACGATCGCTTTTTTATGGTGCGCGGCAAGGGCAACAAGGAGCGCATGGTGCCGCTGTCGGCCAAGGCGCGCACGGCGATGCGGACCTGGCTTGCCGCCCGGGCGGCGGTGCCGGCTCTTGCCGACAGCCCGTTCCTGTTTCCGGCCGCCGCCGACAGCGGCTATCTCTCGAGACAGGTCTTTGCCCGCGAGCTGAAAGGGCTCGGCGCGCGGGCCGGCATTGCCGCCGCGAAGATATCGCCGCATGTGCTACGCCATGCTTTCGCCAGCCATCTCTTGCAGAATGGCGCCGATCTCAGGGCCGTGCAGCAGCTGCTCGGCCATGCCGATATTTCAACGACGCAGATCTACACGCATGTGCTGGAGGAGCGGCTGGTGCGTCTGGTCAACGATCATCATCCGCTTGCCGACTAGGCGTCATATCGCTATGTGAGAACGACGCTCCACCGCGCCCAGCCTGCATTTTCGGGCTTGCGTCAGTCATTGCCTTCCGACTTGCCGGTTCGCCCAAGAATGTACAATTACCTCGATTTCGAAAAGTCTGTGCAGGATCTCGAAGGCAAGATCCTTGAGCTGAAGAAGCTTGCCGAGAACGGCGAGGCGGTCGATGTCGGCGATGAGATCGCCCGTCTCGAGAAGCGCTCGCGCGATGCGCTGCGCGACGCCTACAAGGCGCTGACGCCATGGCAGAAGGTGCAGGTGGCGCGCCATCCGGACAGGCCGCATTGCATCGACTACATCAAGGGCCTGCTTACCGATTTCACGCCGCTTGCCGGCGACCGCAATTTCGGCGAAGACCAGGCGATCGTCGGCGGCTTCGCCCGCTTCCGTGGCGAGCCGGTGGCGATCATCGGCCAGGAGAAGGGTTCCGATACGGCAAGCCGGCTGAAGCATAATTTCGGCTCGGTGCGGCCGGAGGGCTACCGCAAGGCGGTGCGGCTGATGGAACTCGCGGACCGCTTCCAGATCCCGCTGCTGACGCTGGTCGACACGGCCGGCGCCTATCCCGGCGTCAACGCCGAAGAGCGCGGCCAGGCAGAAGCCATCGCCCGCTCGACCTCGGCCTGCCTTGGCCTGAAGGTGCCGTCGATCTCGGTGGTGATCGGCGAAGGCGGCTCGGGCGGCGCCATAGCGATCGCCACCGCCAACCGCGTCTACATGCTCGAACACGCCATCTATTCGGTGATCTCGCCGGAAGGCGCCGCCTCGATCCTGTGGCGCGACACCACGCGGTCCAAGGACGCTGCGACCAACATGAAGATCACGGCGCAGGATCTGTTGGAGCTGAAGATCATCGACGCCATCGTCGCCGAGCCGCTCGGCGGTGCCCATCGCGCCCCCGAAACGGTGATTGCCGCCACCGGCGACCTCATCGCCAGGACGATGAAGGAATTCTCCGGCGCCAACACCGACTTCCGCGAGCATCGCCGCGAGAAATACCTGGCGATGGGCCGCAATCTGTAACGTCCGGCAGGCACGCGGCCCGAAATGTGGCGGCGTGAACCAGTTTTGCCACAAAAATGCCGCCGCATTCGGCTCAGTGGGGTTGCCGTAAGGGGACGCGCCAGCATGATTGCGGTAAGGAATTTTCAAGGTTAACGGGCTTAGGGTCCGTCAGTGGTCAGTTTAGCAGCCGCGGCATCCGCGGCGCAGAGATGAAGACGATAGCCATATCCATGTTTGCCAAGCTTGCCCGCACCGGAGTTCTGATCGCTGCGATCGGCGTCGCCGGCTGCAATGACGCTTCGATGAAGGATTTTGCGCCGCAAGCCAACAAGCCGCTGCCGGACAAGATCCTGGCCGAGATGAAAGCCAAGGGCATGGTCCGCACCTCCTCGGTGATGGCCCGCATCTTCAAGGAAGAAGGCAAGCTCGAAATCTGGAAGGCCAAGACCAACGGCCGCTACGACTTGGTCGCCAGCTACGACATCTGCAAATGGTCGGGCAAGCTCGGGCCGAAGTTCACCGAAGGCGACCGCCAGGCGCCGGAAGGCTTTTACACGGTCCGCCCGGCACAGATGAATCCGCGGTCGAATTACCACCTGTCCTTCAACATCGGCTACCCGAACGCCTATGACCGCGCCAATGGCCGCACTGGTTCCAACCTGATGGTCCATGGCGCCTGCTCGTCGTCTGGCTGCTATTCGATGACCGACGCGCAGATCGAGCAGATCTACGCTTTCGGCCGCGACGCCTTCCAGGGCGGCCAGACCGAGTTCCAGATCCAGGCTTTTCCGTTCCGCATGACCGCAGCCAACATGGCGCGCTATCGCAACGACCCGAACTACGAATTCTGGAAGATGCTGAAGGTCGGCTACGACAATTTCGAGGTCACCAAGGTGCCGCCGAAAGTCGACGTCTGCGAGAAGCGCTACGTCTTCAACCAGGTAGCGGCCGACGGCTCGCCCTTCAATCCGACCGGCGCTTGCCCTGTGACCACCCAGCCCGATTCGCTGAAGAGCGCCATCAACGCCTATCAAAGCACCTATGAGGCGGCCTTCAACGGCGCCGTCAAGGCCAGCGTGCCGGCACCCAAGCCGACCATCGCCGGGATCAAGGAAGCCAGCATCGTTTCCGACTGGTCGAAGCGGCGTGCCCGCGGCGAACGCGTTCCGATCGAGCCGCCCTCGCTCAACCCGGACGGCACGGTGGCCGAAACGGCGCGCATGGGCCGCATCGATTCGCCGGCGGGCCGCAAGATGGCGGCGCTCGACGCCGAAAAGGCCGCCAAGCAGAAGGCCGAGGAACAGCGGCTTGCCGCGATAGAAGCGGCGAAGGCAGCGAAAGCGGCAGCCAAGGCACAGGCCCTGGCCGAGAAGGAAGCTGCCAAAGCCCAGGCGCTCGCCGAAAAGGAAGCTGCCAAGACCGCCGCAGAGATGCCTGTCGCCACCGCCACCGTAGCGCCATCGGACGCCGCCCCGGCAGTCGAAACGCAGGCTGCGGACGCCGAAAGCACGGCGACAAGGTTGAAGAAAAAGCTGCTCGGCATGTTTGGCGGCTGAACTTCATGCTTGAGCAAGAAGATGGGGGCCAGGAAGACAGGCCCTCAACCAGCCCCGCCGCCGTCTACGACCTCAAAGGCTTGAACTGCCCGTTGCCCGTGCTCAAGGCAAAAAAGCGCCTGGCCGCAATGCAGCCGGGCAGCCGCCTGTGGCTCGAAACCACCGACCCGCTCGCCGTCATCGACATTCCCGCCTTCTGCGCCGAGAGCGGCCATCGGCTGATCGAAACGACGACGATGGCAGGCGGCCACCGCTTCCTGGTCGAGCGCGGCGGCTGAACGCGTAATCTCCCCCCCTTGAGGGGGAGATGGCCGGCAGGCCAGAGGGGGTCGCCGCGCGTGAAGCACCAAGTTTCGTCCCACAGGGGGTCGCGCCAGCCGAGGCGACCCCCTCTGTCGCCTTCGGCGACATCTCCCCCTCAAGGGGGGAGATCACGATCCGGCAATAGCCAGCGGGTTGCTTTCCAGTGCTGCGCGATCCGGCGTGTCGATCGACGGCCGGTTGGTGAAGGCGGCGAACAGCCGCCGGACATAGTCTTCGGGCATGTCGAGCGTGATCAGCACCAGTCTGGTGCCGCGCTGGCTGTCCGGCCAGGCCGGCAGTTGCACCGGCGGATGCAGGATCTTCTGCACGCCATGGATAACCAGCGGCCGCGACCGGTCTTCTGCAAGCTCGATGACGCCTTTCATCCGCAAAAGGCGCTCGCCATGCGCCGAGCGCAACAGATCGAGGAACATCTCGATTGCCGAAAACGGCACCGGCCCGTCATGAACCAGCGAATACGAACGCACACGGGAATCGTGCCTGTGGTCATGGTGATCATGGTCGGCATGGTCATGCTCGTCGTGATCATGCCCGTCGTGATCATGCCCGCCGTGGTCATGGTCGTGGCCGGCTTGTTCGCCCAGCCAACGCTGCACATCGACGGATTTGGTGGCCGGATTGTAGAGGCCGCTATCGAACAGGGTCGCGGTGCTTGCCTCGCCCGCGTCGAGCACCACGGCGCCCGGGTTGAGCTGCCTGAGCCGCGCCCGCAACGCCTCGACATCGCCTGCATCCGTGGTCAGGTCGGCCTTGCTGAGCACCATGCGATCGGCGACGGCCACCTGCTTCACCGCCTCGACATGCGCATCGAGCGTCGCATTGCCGTTGACGGCATCGACCAGGGTGATGACGCCGTCGAGCCGGAAGGCCTGGACCAGGGCGGGGTGTGCCATGATCGACTGCAGTACGGGGGCGGGATCGGCGAGCCCGGTGGTCTCGACGATGACGCGGGCAAGCCGGTCGATGCGGCCGGTCTGCAGCCGGTCGACGAGGTCAGCCAGCGTGTCGACCAGCTCGCCGCGCACCGTGCAGCAGAGACAGCCGTCGGAGAGCTGGATGATGCCGTCGGAGGCCTGCTCGACCAGGAGATGGTCGATCGCCACCTCGCCGAACTCGTTGATGATGACGGCGGTGTCGGCGAGCGCCGGATCCCGGAGCAGCCGGTTGAGCAGCGTCGTCTTGCCGGCACCGAGAAAGCCGGTGAGCACCGAAACGGGGATCGGGAAGCCGGCCATGCGGCTAGTTCAGCGCCTTGGCCGGCTGCTGGACCTGCGCGGCGGTGGCGGATCCGGCCACAACTGGCTCGGCGCCGGCCGGCGGCGCCCGGTCCGGCCGCCATGTCGGCAGCGGCACGTCGGCATATTCCTGCCCGGAAGCGTCGACCATCGCCTTCGGCTTCGGCCCCGTGGCGCCGCCGAGGCCGACGGCGATCAGCGTCGGCACATGGTCGAGCTTTTCCTGATAGGGCGATTTCGGCACGTCCTTGCCCTTGTCGCCGACCGCGGGGGCGGCCTCCGACTGCTCCTCGACCGGCTTCTTCTTGCAGATTTCGTCATTCATGTCGTTGGCCGACATGGTGTCCCCATAGGCGGGCAGCGCCGCGACCGTCAGCCAGCTCGGCGCCGGGGTTGCAAAACCCTGGTCGAGCAGTTTTGCCGCCGCCTCGGCGCGGGTGACTGCCGATCGTTCGCCGAGCACCACGGCGACCAGGGTGCGGCCGTTGCGGGTCGCCGAGCCGATCATGTTGAAACCGGACGAGCAGACGAAACCCGTCTTCATGCCGTCGGCACCCGGATAGCGGCCGATCAGCAGGTTGTAGTTGGAGATCGCCTTCTTGCCGACGGCAAGGCCTTCGATCGAGAACCAGGGGGCATATTGCGGAAATTCCTTGCGAATCGCCATCACCAGCAAAGCGAGATCGCGCGCCGTCGTATACTGGTCCGGCGAATAGAGCCCGTTCGGATTGACGAAATGGGACCCGCTCATGCCGAGCCTCTGCGCTTCGGCGTTCATGCGCTCGGCGAAAGCCGCTTGCGAACCGCCGATATTCTCGCCGACCGCCATGGCGATATCGTTGGCCGATTTGACCAGCATCATCTTCAGCGCATTGTCCAACCGCATCACCGAGCCCGGCTTGAAGCCCATCTTGCTCGGCGGCTCGCCGGCGGAATGTTTCGTTACCTTGATCGGCGAATCGAGCTGGACCTCGCCCGCGGCAATCGCCCGAAACGCCACATAGGCGGTCATCAGCTTGGTCAGCGACGCCGGGTACCAGCGCCTGAACGCCTCCTTGTGCTGCAGGATCTTGCCGCTGTTCAGGTCGAACAGGATTGTCGGATTGGCCAAGGCAGGCCCGGCCAGCGACGCAAGCACCACCGTGCCCGCCACCAACAGTCTGAGGAAATGCCTGTAGCGCATCATGAAAACCGAAATAGCCTCTTGCCGCAGTCGCACCTGGCTCCGTAAGATTTCGTTACACGATCGCCAGGATAATGGTCCGGCCCTCTGTTCCCGGACCACAGTCGCGGTGCTATTTACTCTATGTGACGTCAACATGGCAAAGTGCTGCCGATCACAATGTGGAAGCAGCAGCACAATGCAAAGCAGCGTGCATGGTTGCAAGGCAGCAGGCACAATTGCAAAGCAGCAGGCCAAGACCGCCTGCTCCAACAGCGAAATGGAACCATCATGCCGATCCTGAACCGAGCCGCCGAAATGCAGGACGAGGTGGCCGGCTGGCGCCGCCATTTGCACCAGACGCCGGAGCTGAATTTCGACGTCTTCAAGACCGCCGCTTTCGTCACCGAGAAGCTGAAGGCTTTCGGCTGCGACGATATCGTGACGGGTTTGGGCAAGACCGGCGTCGTCGGCATCATCCGCGGCCGCCACGGCGAAGGGTCGACCATCGGCCTGCGCGCCGACATGGATGCCCTGCCGCTCAACGAGATCACCGGCAAATCCTATGCCTCGACCGTCCCCGGCAAGATGCACGCCTGCGGCCATGACGGCCACACCGCTATGTTGTTGGGTGCCGCCAAATACCTCGCCGAAACGCGCAATTTCGCCGGCTCCGTCGCGGTCATCTTCCAGCCGGCCGAAGAAGGCGGCGGCGGCGGCAACGAGATGGTCAAGGACGGTATGATGGAGCGCTTCGGTATCTCCAAGGTTTTCGGCATGCACAACATGCCGGGCCTGCCGGTCGGCCAGTTCGCCATCAGGCCGGGCCCGATCATGGCGGCGACCGCCGAATTCACCATCACCGTCAAGGGCCGGGGCGGCCACGCGGCGATGCCGCACGGCACCATCGATCCGATCGTCATCACCAGCCAACTCGTCGGCGCATTGCAGACGATCGCCTCGCGCAGCACAGATCCGGTCGAGGCGGTGGTCGTCTCGGTGACGAAATTCCATGCCGGCGACGCCTATAACGTCATTCCCGAGACCGCCGAGATCGCCGGCACCGTACGCACGCTGAAGAAGGAAGTCGCCAAGAAGGCAGAGGAGCGCATCCGCGCACTTTGCCAAGGCCTGGGCGCTGCCTTCGGCGCGACAATCGAGGTTGATTACAATGCCAATTACCCCGTCACCTTCAACCATCCGGAAGAGACGGTCTTTGCCAGCGACATCGCGGCCGACGTCGCCGGCGACAGCCATGTGCACCGCGCCATCCAGCCGGTGATGGGCGGCGAGGATTTCTCCTACATGCTTGAAGCGCGGCCGGGCGCCTTCATCTTCATCGGCAACGGCGATACCGCCGGCCTGCACAACCCAGCCTACGACTTCAACGACGAGGTCATCCCGCACGGCATGAGCTATTGGGTGAAGCTGGCGGAAACAGCGCTGGCGGCGTAGCCATTCGGCATCGGCGGTGCGGCAACCGCCGCACCTCTGGGCGGCAAAACCGGGCAGGACATGTTCTGCTGGTCACTTCCGGCCGGACGACTTCCGGGCAAGGCCGAAGGCAATGCCCAGAGCAATACCTATACCGATGCCCGCAACAATGTTGTCCAACACGACGCCGATAGCCACGCCGATCACGACGCCGAGTGTGAGGTGTTTGGCATCCATTATGCCCGGTCATGTAGCGTGGAAGGGAAGAGCCGCAACCGCTACGGTCCGCTCTTCGGATCCTCGACCTCCAGCGCCTCCATGACCGGCGCCAGCTCATTGTCGTCGGCAGCCTGCGGCTCTTCGCCTGTCCTCGCCTTCTTCAGGGCTGCCTCGATCGCCTCCTGGATATTGCCGAGTTCGTCTTCGCGAACCTCGTGGCCATAGCCGGCAGCGTCGGCGTCCTGCTCGAATTGCTGCGCCAGAACGGCGACGCTCACCTCGCTCTCGGCCGGCAAATTGCCGACATTCTCCTGCAGCCACGTTTGAAAGAACTCTTTGGTGGCGCTCATGCGGTGTCTCCTTCGGGACACTAAAGCGCGCCGGCGTCCCGAAAGTTCCGCTATCCCGACCTCTTTGGGGCCTGCTCCCACATTCGGCCAGGCGGCGTTGGCGCCGCCTGGCTCGGCTGCTTACTGGCTGACAGCAGTCGTCGGTTCGCACGACACGTTCGGGTTCATGTCCGCGAACGCGCCGGTCGGGTTGCCCTTCCAGGCCCAGACATGCAGCTCGTAGAACGGGCCGAGGCCGTAGCGGTTGGGGGCGCTGTTGAAGTTGAACAGATGCCCATCGAGCGAGGCCGGGCCTTTCGAGGTGATGTATTCGACCGCGATCAGTTTTAGCGTGCCGTCGGCCATCGGCTCGTACATCACCGCTTCCGGCTTGGCGACATCGACCGCGTCGTCCTTGAGGTAGCCGGGATTGACATAGTGGATGCCCATGGCGCCGCCGGTGATGCCGCTGGCGCAGGGAATGGGCGCGTAGCCCTCGGCGGTCGCCGCCGCCACATTCTCGAAGCGGCTGTTGGCCGCGCGTACCTTGTCGGCCAGCGGATTGGGACCGGGCGCGGGCGCTGCCTGATGCGCCTGCGCCAGCGCGGTGCAGGCCGACAGCAGCGCCGCGGCAGCGAGGAACTTGTTGCGAAAGTTGATTGTCATAGTCATTCCATTCTTCTTGAAAAGCACAGCCCGGCCGGCCGCCGGAAGTAAGGAGGTCCGGCAGGTGGGCGCTGTGGCTGTTGTTGCTGGGAGATCCCTGTCCCGATGCGACGAATGCCGATCATCCCTTCGGCAGATAGGGGATGGTTCCGGCCAGATCGGAGTTGTCGATCAGCTGGAAACGGCTGTCGCTGCCGCCCTGACGGGCCGAAACGAACGGCGCGTAGGCAGGATCGTCGGTGAAGGCGCGCGCCGCGGCCTCGGTCGGGAACGCCATCAAGGCAATCAGCGTCGTGTCGAGCGGCTTGCCTTCGAGCGTCTTCACATTGCCGCTGCGCGACAGATATCTGCCGCCGTGCTTGTGAACGAGGTCGTGGACCGACGCGGCATAGGCCGGCATCCACTTCGGGTCCCTCACCTTGATGTCTGCGATAACGTAAGCGGTCATGGGTCATGTCTCCTGGTCGTGCACAGGGGTATCCCGTGCAGCGGCAGAGGGGTCGCATGGCAAGGGTCGCGCCAGCCAGTCCCCGATCTGTACTGGTGTGGCGAATCCGAAATTCGCATTCACTTTGGAGCTACGCAGCGAGCGAATTTCGGATTCAAAAGCCACACCAGCAAGTGCTTGGATTTCCAGTGTGGTTTTGGATTTGAAGTTCCTAACGCTGATGCCACCCAGAAAGCAGGAACTTCGATTCCACCGCACTGGGCCGGTACAGTTTCTGTACTCGCCGCGTCGCTGGGAAAGGCCTATGGTTCCGGCGGAGTTTGAGGGGAAGGCAACATCGTGACCCAGTCCGGATACAAACAGTTCTGCCCGTTATCGATGGCCGCGGAGGTGCTGTGCACCCGCTGGACCATGGTTCTGCTTCGCGAATTGGTGGCGGGCTCGACCCGTTTCAACGATCTGCGCCGCGGCGTCCCCAAAATGTCGCCGACCCTTCTGTCGCAACGGCTCAAGGAGCTCGAACTGGCCGGGATCGTCGAGCGCAAGGAGGTGCGCGGCGAGAAAGGCATCTTCGAATACCGGATGACCGAGGCAGGCAGGGATCTCCGTTCCGTCGTCGAGGCGATGGGTTTTTGGGGCCAGAAATGGGTCGAGTCGCGGCTGTCGCTGAAGAACCTCGATCCATCGCTGCTGATGTGGGACATGCGGCGCAATCTCAACGCGTCGCCGCTGCCCGACGGGCGCACGGTGATACAATTTCTGTATCAGGAGCTCCCCGCCTCCAAGCGGTCATGGTGGCTGATCGTCGAGAAGCACGGCGAGGTCGACCTCTGCTGGTACGATCCGGGCTTCGATGTCGATCTCTACGTCTCGACCGACCTGCACACCATGACCGAAATCTGGATGGGGCTGATCACCGTCGAGAAGGCCGGGCCGAAAGTCATCTTGACGGGCGACCAGGACATCGCGCGCAAAATGCAGACCTGGCTCGGCCTGAGCCCGTTCGCGGTCGAACCCAAGCGAGCGGCCTAGCTGCCTCTTGGCGAAACGTCCCGAAGCGGTTATGTGTCGGGCCGCGTGGTCCCGTAGCTCAGTAGGATAGAGCGGCAGATTCCTAATCTGTAGGTCACAGGTTCGATTCCTGTCGGGATCACCACGCTTTCAACTGGTTACCTGACGGTCGCGTCGGTGCTCGGCTGTGAACGCGTGCGAGGAAGTCGCGCACCAACGCAAGCGCCTCATCGAAATGGGTTTCCAGTAGCCAGTGGCCGGCGCCATCGAGGAGATGGAGCTCTGCTTGCGGCAAGTCGCGCTTGTAGGCGCGGGCCGATGCGGCCGGCATATAGCCATCCTCGGGACCCCAGACGATCAGTGTCGGTGGTTGCCGTTCGCGCAGATAAGCCTGGTATTTCGGGAACCAGTTGAGGTTCGCCTCCAGCTTCTCCATCAGGCCGACCGCAAGCCGCCGACGGGGCGGCGTGTCCATCAGAGGCCAATGGAGTTTCCACAGATCCGGTGGCACGCGCTCGGCCACGGCCTCGCCAACCTCACCGATGAACTCGTGCCGGAAGCCCTCCTCGCTCACCGCTTCTTCCAGCGGGCGATGCTTGTCGGGCGTCTTGTCGTTCCAATACGCCTTGATGGCTGCGTATTTCGGGCCGAGCACGTCTTCGTAGATGTCGCCGTTTTGGATGATAAGCGCGGCAACGCGCTCCGGATAGGCGATGGCGTGGCGCAATCCGATCTGCGAGCCGTAATCGTGCAGCCAGAGCGCATAGTGAGACAGGCCGAGCGCGTCCGCGAAAGCCGCCAAAAACCCGGCATAGGTCTCGAAATCGTAGCCGAATGCAGCCATGTCGGGCGTAGCGCTGTAGCCGAAGCCAGGAAAATCCGGGGCGAACGTGTGCCAGCGATCAGCCAGTCCGGGCATCAGCCTTCGAAACTGATAGGACGAACAGGGATAGCCGTGCGGCAGCAGAAGCACCGGAGCGTCGGCCGGGCCTTCCTCGCGAAAGAAGACAGTAATTCCGTCAACTCTGATTTGGCGGTGTCGCAACTTTGCCTCCTCGATCGAAAGGCTCCGAAAATGACTGGTAACCCCCGCATCCCGTTGTGAGCGCCTGGATCCGAAACTCATGATCAGGTCGAGGGTTCCCGGTCGCGCCGGTGACAGCGGCCAAGGAACCTGCCGCCGATCAGATCGTTTCGCGGTATCTGGCTAAGGCCAATCGGAGCGGAGGCAGACATGCCGCATGCTCACAATCGCGGGACACCGAACATCGGCAAAGTCTGCCGTGGATTCGGGCCTTGGCGCGATGCTGCGTGACGTCGATTATGTCCTGCAAAAACTCGACTGGATGCGCGCCGAAGGCATCTGGCCCAACGGCTTGCGGTATCTGTGGACCGATGCATTCGGAGTCGTGCTCTACGTCTCGCTTTATGCGGAAACTGGCGAACAGCGCTGGCTGGACGAGGCCGAGCGGCTGGTGGCCGATGTCGAGCGTGTGCTCGGCCGCCGGCGCGGACTGAGGATCGGCGAAGCGGCGGATCGCGACGGCCAGTACTTCCACTATCTGGCGATGTGGCTGTTTGCTTTGGCGCGTCTCGGCGATCTGAAGCCGGAATACCGCAAGCGCGGCATTGCGCTGGCGCGGGACATTCACCCGGCGTTTGTGGTCCCTGGCCGCGGCGTGATCTGGAAGATGCAGGAGGATCTGAGCAGCCCATATCCTGGCTATGGTCTCGGCAGCATGGATGCCTATGACGGCTACGTGGCGAAGCGGTTTGCCGAACTGGAAAAATGGGCGAGAAAGAACCTTTCGGTCGGCGACGTCGTGGGGCGCTGGTGCAATGAGGATTATGATACGGCCGACAGGATTCCATATGCCGGCGAGCCCGATCCAAAAATGGGCTCAAGCGCGACCCGGCGATCGTAATCATTGCCGCGATCATGCGCGGCGCCGAGGGAGCGCGGCGGTTGCGCCGGTCATCACCTTGACCGAGCTCATCGGCAATCCCATCCGCGCCCTGGCCTTCCGGCGCGACATC